>JBEKPZ010000109.1:0-23458 GCA_049520215.1 Bryobacteraceae bacterium
AGCGTCATTGTAGGGCGGTCGTGTCATCACTTGCTCGACAAGCCGATCAAAGGGAGCAATGCCATTCTGGGATTCGCAGCGGCCAAAGATTCTGGCGTGGTGGACGTCCAAGGCGGCGATATTAGGTCCAGGCACCGCAGCGGAAGTACTCGTGTTCCCCATGCATGGGTGTGCGTGGCCGGCAGAGTTGCGTCGCATGTTTGCGGCGGCGGGCTTGGATGCTGGTTTTTTCATCGGCGGAGATGACGAATTCATCGCCCTTTCAATGCGCCGCCTTGCCACTCGCGGGCATACAAGTCCAGCACACGACCGGCTTTGGTAGCGAAATCCGGATCACGAGGAAAGATCCAGCTTCGGTGATACCAGGGGCGAATGGCATCTTGATGCAGCCAGCGCCGCAGAGTACTGCCGCTGATGGATGCCACCAAGCCGCTTTGCTGGACCTGCTGCACCAGGTCGGTGGTGCTCCAGCGGGAGAGAGGCACGCCGTGCGTCGCCGGCAACTCACAGGCCAAGGCGTTAACCTGAACGACGAGTTCTGGGGGGAAAAGTCCGGGGGCGACCCGGACGGGTATGCTCTTCCAAGCCTGCGAGGCGGTCAGCAAAAAAACGTTTGCGCCAGAGAGAGACGACTTCACGGCGGGTGTCCAAACACGCGGCAATTTCTTCGTTGGGCAAGCCCTCGGCTGCATAAAGGATCGTCCTGGCTCGCTGAACCTGAAAATACGGCAATGTATATTTTGCGGCGCGCCAGCGCAATTCGGCCTCCTCGGTGGAGGAGAGGGCTATGGCGAATGGGCTCAATCTTGGCATCCGTGAACACCTCATCAACAAGATGCCACCCCGTTGCGAGCAAGATTAGAAATGCAGTACTTAGTCCTCCTTGCCTAGCCGCTGTGCGGGCGTAATCGTACAAAGCCCGTCGTCGCCGGTGCCGGAGCGCGCGTCTTACTTGGCCACAAACCTTCGTTCACGAATCGCGAACAGCGCCCGGAAAGCCTTCCTGCTCAGAATGCCGGTCGTTGGGTAAGAACTTCGGTCAGTCCCTCCTTGCGCATCGTTTGCATCGAGACAGTCAACCAGGCTGTACCCCTTGTCGGGTCGGGCACGATAGAGTTGAAGATCGGCCAGAAAGGATTCCCGGCTTTGCGGGATCACGCGAATAACCGAACTCGCCAAGATTTCCTCAACGCCTTCTGCTGCTTCGCGGCGAAGAGACTCGGGCGCGGTCGAAAAAAACGTAAGGTACTCGGTCAACACCTCGTCGGTGGTGACGATGCGCGAGTGCTGCACGCTCCGCTGTGATAGCCAATGCGCGTTGGTGCGCGCCGTCGGCAAGATCGGCCAGCGCAACCCAGTAGAACGTGTCGGCGAAAAGCGCGGTCATGCCTCTCTATTAGGCCAGCCGTAGATATAGTGATCGTGCTGGCTGGCGCCATCCTTGGGCATCGTCGCCATGACCTCAGGCGGTACGTTGCGCATGTGGGAGATAACAATGTCCGCCGCGGTTTGCAGGGGATGTTCCGCGGCCGATTCCGCACTAGCCAGTTTGTTCAGCCATGTCTCGAGGGTAAGGCCCGCTGCCGCTCTGGCCCTCAGCGCCGCCGCCTGTTCATCCGTAACGGTCAGCTCGATCACCTGCATAGGAAGTCCTCATTCGTTATGGTAACAAACGCCGGCCTTAAGCCATTTGAGCCATTCTTTCGCGGCTGGCGCATGATCGTGCTGCGACTATTACGCGGTCTTCGCGATCGCGTGATGCCAGACCCCGCTCTCAACCTCCGGCCAATGTAGGCTCCAGCACCATCACGCGCTGATGGGATTTCTGGCATGCGGATGCCAGGCCCCTGTCAAACGTCACGAGCGTAGCATCTGCGACCCGGCTGACCGCCATCAGATAGCAATCGCCAAGCGCTTTCGGCGACGACAGCCGCGAAACCGGACGGGTTGCCGTACGGAAGGCCGCCTCAAGTTCAACCGGCTCCTGCCGGATTCCGACCCGCGAATCCTCAAGCCACCGGTCGTACACCTTCCAGGCTTCGCCGATGGTCCTCACGTCCTTGCCCATCACCGCGGATGTTGCCAGCAGTCGCAACAGCCCGATTTGCGTGAACCGGCAAAAGAAGAAACGGTTGTCCTCCTGCCGGGAGAACCAAGTCCACGCGGCGTCGGAGTGTATGTGGTTGGCCCAACTCAACGCAAGCCACACGTTTAGGTCAGGCAAATAAGATGTCGTATGGATTCTCCCTGTCGGGACTGCCGGCGGCGGGCTTGCCTTTCTTCCCCACCAGTGGTCCTGTCACGGGTCGCGATGGCTGCGGGCGGAATGTGCTCTCGATGGCGCCGCTAATCAGCGAACGAATCGAGGTGCGCTCCGCGGCTGCACGCTGCCGGAGCGCGGCGTGCAGATCGTCTGGGATGTCGATCGTGGTTCGGACGCTCATGCCATAATTATGTCACTTCCCGTTCTCCGGCGCACCGTAGGGCAAGAAACATCTACAAGCAACACGGGCTGGAGTCTTGGGACGACTTCCTGAAGATCATCACCGGCTCGCCGTATTCCCCCTGGGCGTTCCGCGGGCATCGCAAGTCGGCCTGCCCGCTGGCTACTTTGGATCAGCCGCAAAGACAGGCAGCCAGCTCTCTTGGCGTTCGTTGCTTTTGAGCTCGCTCGGCGTCACCCGAGCGGAGCTTCCGCAGGCCGGTCGGACGCTTCTCGAATTGGGCTACCGGCGCTCGCAGTAGCCGTCTGTTCGACGGTGAGCCCATCTCGCACAAGCTGGCCGATGTGCTGAACCAAACGGCTTGAGTTGCCCGCCGGTAGCTGGAGATCCTGGCTACACTCGGGCCGCGCGCCGATGCAGCCGCCGATTTAAGGCGTGGCTATGTACCCGGTCCAATTGCAAGAGCTATCCAAATAATGCCCGACCAGCACCACATGATCGTTGAGTCTGCCGCCGGAGGTCTGATAAGCGCCCGGCGCATTGATGCGGATGAAACTTCCGCTGGGGGTTCGAATGAAAGCATGTTCGTTATAAGATGTGTCCCAGTAATGACCGGAGACGTATCCCGCACCGTTAATTCCCACCACTACCGTGCCTGCAACCGATGCTGTTCCGCAAGGCGCCGTGCCCGGCGTCGTCGACGCTCCGGGAACGTCGATCGTCGTAATCGTTCCGGTCGCCGTGCGCATCCAGCCGTGATAAACTCCGGAGGAATCCGGATAGTACCCCACGGCCGTTCCCGCGTCATTCAGCGCATAGCAGGCGGATGTCGCAGCGCTATTGACAGAGAAGATCGTAACAGTGCCGCTAACCTCTATGAAAGCGCTCGTCAGAGTATAAGGTGGAGGGAAGATGAATCCACAGAGGTTCCCTTTATCGTTAATAGCGGTTAGCCCTGTGCTGGTATATTGCGGCTCACCCGGCACCTGGTAACTGCTGAACGTTCCAGTACTGCTTTTGTAAACAAATCCTTCATAGGTAATTGCCGCCGTATTGAAATACTCGCCAGCCACCAATCCATTCTTGTTGATTTGTCCGCCCTGGGTGTAGCTCGGGCTACTGGTGTCTTTGGGATCCGCATAGGTGGTTATGGTCCCGTTGCTGGCTCGTATGAGACTGGTGGTATCGCCGGATGCATCAGTATAGTAACCCGATACCGTCCCGGAGTCGTTTATGGATTCAACTGAGAGGGTGACTGCCCCCGGCACAGTGAAAGTCTGATACGTGCAACGTCACAAGAGGATTGTCTTCTGCTCCGGCGACTGACATGCCCAGGCTAAGACAGAGAGCTGGCAAAAGGGTGAGCGGCACCGCGGCAAATTTCCCGTTCATGAGTGCTCCTTAACCGGAATTTCCATTTTGGCTTCCGGATTTAGCCAATTCTCCATCCGCCAGAGCCGTCCCACTACATTCATTAATAACACTTAATTGTTGTCGACCCAGCTCGGCCGACCTCAAGCGCCGTCTCTGAACGTCCGGGTAAGCCAAGTACCGAGGAACGCTCTGGTTGCGCGGGGATAATTTGGCGACGATCTCCACGTCCCGTCCAAGCGCGTTGAACCAGTTCGCAGGCCGAGGAAGCTGGATACCTCCCGGCCCTTGGGCTAAAACGCGGCTCAAGAAGAAATTAACGCAATGGCTGGCAATTCCGTCGTTCGCGCCAGCATCGATGGCTGGTGCGCGTCGCGGCGGAAAAGGCCCTGCCGTTCGGGCCGCTCAATCCCAACGCCGAAACCGTCGCAGCGATGAAAGCCGCGCGCCGGAGCGAGTTGGTCAAGGTTGGCAAGCCGGACAAACTGCTGCGAAGTCTGAATGCGGGAGATTAAATACACCACACGCTTTCAGCGCGACGACAATCGAGAAATGCGCCTGCCGCGGCGGAATCTCGATCACCAACTGTCCGGGGACCATCAACGCGACTGCCCCATCAGGCCGGATCTCGTTCTCATCTACCGCAAACCGGATCACGACAGCATCGAGCGTGTGCGCCTTGCCTCGCATAGTGAGCTTGGGCTGGGTGCGCGACATAAAAGTGGAGATTCCGGCAACGCCACTTGCACCGCCGGATCGCAGCACCTCAGGGTTATCCGCGTTCATCGGCGTTCATCGGCGGCCAAATGTGCTTTTGTCCCGGTCCAACGCGAATACGAAAACCCCATATTGGCCGCCGATGAACGCCGATGAAACGCCGATAAAAGCGAGGCGGCCGGAAGTCTTCCTGAGCTGACGAAGTGTACAAAACCGCGGCGCCCGAGACCGTCTGCGGCGGGGAAGCGCGTCTCCTCTCGCCCGGCGCGGCTCACCGAGCGGCCTGCAGTACGGGTACGCAAGGATCTTGCGGCTTTCTTTGAGTTTTCACGCCTCTCCACTTTTGTGTCGCACACCCGCTTGGGCTGTGAAACCGCGTGCCCATCGTGAATGATGGGAAAATGATGGGGACCATGTCGCCCACCATCCCCACCATCTACAAGCAACACCGCCTCGAATCGTGGGACGAGTTTCTGAAGATCATCACCGGCTCGCCGTATTCCAACTGGGCGTTTCGCGGGCATCGCAAAGAGGCCTGGCCGCTGGCCAGTGCGCTCTCGCGCTACTTCCACAACTTTCACATCGACTCGCGCGCATGGCCGCAGCAGGAGGGGCGCATCCTGCGCGTGTTCAAGCGCAAGGCGCACCAGTTCTTGACGCAGCCTCCCGACCCGGACGACGAGTTTCAGTGGCTGGCCCTGATGCAGCATCATGGCGCGCCCACGCGCCTGCTGGATTTCACCTGGTCGCCTTACGTGGCGGCCTTCTTCGCGCTGCAGCGCGCCACCGGCGACGCAGCCGTGTGGGCCCTCAATCCCGCCGATATCAGCGCGGGCGGCATCCGCCGTTCCACGAAATCGCGAAAGCCCGCCGTCCCCACGCGCGGCATGGACCCGCGGCGCAAGGGCAATTTTGCGCGCTATTTTCTGAAGGGCGACCGCGAGTTCATCTGGCTGGGCGAGCCGGACACCATGAACCGCCGCTTGATCGCGCAATCCGGCACCTTCGCCCTGCCGGGCGTGCTGGATAAGCCCATGGAGGAGATCGTGCGCAAATACCGCGACCCCAAGAACATGATGGCGAAGTTCATCCTGCCGGCCGGCAAGGTGCGCGAAACCGGCCTGCGCGAGTTGTACCGCATGAACATCACCAACGCCACGCTGTTTCCCGACCTCGATGGCCTGGCGCGCTCGCTGGCCTACGAGTTGGAATTCCACTGGGCCTACAATCCGCGCACCATGGAATCCTTCCGGACGGAGGAGTGACGGTGGCGCGGCTGCTGCTGTTCGCGGCGACCACCGGCTATCAGATCCGCGTTTTCGCCGATGCCGCGCGGCGGCTGGGCGTGCATCTGACGCTGGCCACGGATCATTGCCACAGGCTCGGAGATCCGTGGGGCGACCACGCCATCCCGGTGCGGTTTGCGGACGTGTCTAAATCGATGGCGGCGTTGCAAGGCCGGCAATTCGATGCGGTCGCGGCAGTGGGAGATGCGCCTGCCGTGCTGGCGGCGGAAGTGGCGAGTGCGCTCGGAATTCCATTCCATCCGCCGGCCGCCGTGCGCGCCTGTAACGACAAGTACCTGGCGCGCCAACTCTTTCAGGCGGCGGGACTGCCGGTGCCGCAATTCTTCCGCGTATCGCTGGCCGAGGGGCCGGACGCCTCCGCGCGCCGCGCGCCGTACCCGTGCGTGCTCAAGCCGCTGGGCCTTTCCGGCAGCCGGGGTGTGATGCGCGCCAACGATGCGGACGAATTCCGGGCGGCCTTCGCGCGCATCCAGAGGCTGCTGGCGCGCGAGCAGCAGAGCCAATACTTGCAGGTGGAAGCCTACATTCCGGGGCGTGAATTCGCCGTGGAAGGCATCGTCACCCACGGCGCGCCCCGCATCCTGGCGATCTTCGACAAGCCCGATCCGCTGGAAGGTCCCTTCTTTGAAGAGACGATTTATGTGACGCCGTCGCGAGCGAGCGTCGCGGCGCAAGAAAGCATGCGCGCGGCTGTGGAGCGAGCGGTGCGCGCGCTGGGCCTGTATCACGGGCCGTTCCACGCCGAGCTGCGTTCCAACGAAAGCGGTGTCTGGATGTTAGAAGTGGCGGCGCGACCCATCGGTGGGTTGTGCTCGAAAGCGCTGCGCTTCGGCGCCGGCATGCCGCTTGAGGAACTGGTGCTGCGGCACGCCGTCGGCGAAGACATTGCCGCGCTGCCGCTGGCGGATCGGGCGTCGGGCGTGATGATGATTCCGATTCCGCGCGGCGGAGTGTATGAAGATGTCGCGGGACTCGCCGAAGCTCGCGCCGTCGAGGGCGTGGACGACGTGATCGTCACCGCGAAAGTGGGCCAGGCGCTGGTGCCGTTGCCGGAGGGAGCGTCGTACCTGGGGTTCATCTTCGCGCGCGCCGGCGATCCGGCGGAGGTGGAACGGGCGCTGCGGTGCGCGCACGCCAAGCTGCGTTTCCGGATTGCGACCGCGCTGCCTACCTTCCGCGCCGGGTAACTAATATCTATTCAGTATTGACGCTGCTGCACTCGCATGTGATAATCCTTCAGGCTCTTGTCCGCTCCAGCGGCGGCTGTGCATTCTCAGAGTAAGGAAGTCTCGTGCCCGACCCAAAAATGAAGCCGATGTTCCTCCCCGGCGTGGAACAGCATCCCGAGCCGGGGCCGTATGCGGACATGATCCGCATGATGCAGGAGAGCGGGTCCGAGTATCCGCAGATCTGGCATATGTTCGCCTATCTGCCCAAGGCGACCGAGCACCTGGCCCGTTTCACGCAGGAGATTCTGCGCGGCCCGGGGGCATTCAGTCCGGGCATCCGCGAGCTGATCGCCGCGTTTACCTCGTATCGCAACGATTGCCCGTTTTGACTGAAGTCGCACGCCGCGGTCGCGGCGGAACTGTTGGGAGACGAGGATCTGGTCTGGGGTGTGTTGCGCGACCTGGAGACGTCGAAGCTAGATGAAAAACACAAGGCCCTGTTCCGCTTCGTCGACAAGGTGAATCATGATTCTCCGCGCATCGCGCCCGAAGATATGAAGCCACTCTACGCCGTCGGCTGGGAAGACGACGCCATCTATCTCGCCATCACCGTGTGCGCGTTGTTCAACTTCTACAATCGGTGGATCGACTCGAGCGGCGTGCACGCGCTCTCCGACGAGGCCCACCGCGTGGGAGGGAAGCGCACGGCCCTTCACGGCTATGTCCGAAGCTAGCGCCCCCCGCATTTATCCGGGATGGCTGGTGGTCCTGGCGGCTTATTGCGGAGCCATGGTCAGCTTCGGCTCGCTGCTGGTCTTCACCTTCAGCATCTTCTTGAAGCCTCTGAGCGGCGCTTTCGGATGGAGCCGCGAATCGATCTCGGCCGCGTTTGGATTCGCGGCGCTGACCGTGGCGGTATGCTCGCCGCCGCTCGGGCACCTGCTCGACCGCTTCGGGCCGCGCCGCGTGATTCTGCCCTGCATGGCCGTCTTCGGCGTGGCGTTCGCATCGCTCGGCTTCCTGACTCCGCGGCTGACGCATCTGTACGCGATTTTCGTGTTGCTGGGCATCGTCGGAAATGGCACGACCCAGATGGGCTATTCGCGCGCGGTCGTCACCTGGTTCGACCGGCGGCGCGGCTTGGCGCTGGCGTTGGTGATGGCCGGTGTGGGCACCGGAGCTATGGTGTTCCCTCCGATTGCGCAGACGTTGATTGCCGGATACGGATGGCGGGCGGCGTACTTTGTCCTTGGATCACTGGTGCTGCTCCTGGGACTTCCGCTGACCGCCCTCTTCGTCCGCGAGCGGCCCCACCCCAGCGTCCGGACGAACCCGGCGCTGAGCGGCGCGACCGTATCGCAAGGCATGCGCTCCCGCGCTTTCTGGATTCTGATCGGTACACTGTTCCTCAGTTCGGTAAGTATGAACGGCGCCATCACGCACCTCTCGCCGCTGCTGACGGACCGGGGCGTGCCTGCGGGGAATGCCGCGCTGGCAGCCTCGCTGTTGGGTTTGGCCAGCTTCGTCGGAAGACTCATCACCGGCTTCCTACTCGACCGTTTCTTCGGGCCTCGCGTTGGCTTCTGCCTGTGCGCGATCGCCGCCAGTGGCATTTTCCTGCTCGCGCGCGCCGGCTCGAGTCTGCCTGGAATGGCCGCGGCCATGCTGATCGGGCTGGGGGTAGGCGCCGAGGCCGACCTGACGCCATACCTCCTGACACGCTACTTCGGTTTGCGCTCGTTTTCGACACTCTATGGATTCACCTGGACCGCCTACGCCATTGCCGGCGCCATCGGTCCGGTCTGGATGGGCAAAGCCTTCGACGCCACGGGATCGTACGCGTCGCTGTTGACCCTGTTGGCGGGAACCACGCTGGTGGCGGCCGGACTGCTGCTGTGGCTCCCCAGGTACCCGCGCGCTTGGTCGCCGGCAGATCGCGAGATTGAGAATCGAGTCCGCCGGCCTGCCCACACTGAGCTAAGCTGACCTTATGAAGATCTCACGGCGTGACTTTCTGGGTACCGCGGCAATCACCGGCGCTACCGCACTCGCAGCCACGGATGCCATCCCCACCCGCGTTCTCGGACGCACCGGCGCGCGCGTCTCCATCCTGGCCATGGGCGGAGGCAGCCGCTTTCTCATGTATCCGGACGAAGACCAAGCCCTCGAAGCCCTCAACCGCGCCTTCGACCTGGGCATCACCTACATGGACACCGCCTACAGCTACGGCAACGGCCGTAGCGAGGAGCGCATCGGCAAGGTCATGAAGACTCGCCGCAAAGGCATCTTTCTGGCCACCAAGATCGAGGCGCGCAAAGGCGACGAAGCGCAGCGCATTCTGGAAGGCAGCCTCAAGCGCTTGCAGACTGACCACCTCGACCTCATCCACGTTCACAGCCTGACCGACGAGAAAGACCTGGGCGAAGTGGAAGCGCCCGACGGCGTCCTGAAGGTCCTGCTGAAGTTGCGCGATCAGAAGGTGACGCGCTTCATCGGCATCACCAGCCACACGGATCCGGTCGTTCTGAAGACGGCGCTCGAGCGCCACGACTTCGATTGCACCCAGATGGCGCTCAACGCCGCGCGTGCAGGCATGCAGAGCGGCAAGGGCGGGATGGTGCTGAACGCGGATCTGAAAACCAGCTTCGAAGATGTGGCATTGCCGGTGGCGGCCCGCAAGAAGATGGGCGTGATCGCCATGAAGATCTTCGCGCAGGAAGCGCTGGTGGGCCAGGCGCCGCCCGAAAAATTGCTCTACTATTCGCTCTCGCTGCCGGGCGTGACGCTGGCCGTGGCGGGGATGCCGAAGTTCGAATTCATCGACCAGAACGTGGCGCTGGCGAAAGCTTTCAAACCGTTGCCGCCCGCCGAAATGCGGCAGCTATCCGCGGGACTGGCCGCCCGCAACAAGGTCGCGCTCGACCGCTTCTTCAGCACCCACGTAGACGCGTAAGGCGGAAGTTGCGACAACAGCAGGAGGGCGCGCATGACGATTACGCTTCGACCGGAGAATGAAGAACTGATCGCCCAGGCGATGCAAACGGGCGCCTACCAGAGCCCGGATGAAGTCATTGAGCGGGCTTTGCGGATGCTGCATTCCGAAGAGGAGTGGCTCCTGGACCACAAGGCCGAGATAGCCGCAAAGATCGAACGGCCGTTCGGGCAGTTTGACCGCGGTGAATTCTTCTCAGCCGAGGAATCGCAAGCCGACATGGAAAGACGCAAGGCGGTATGGCTTCGCGAGATGCACTGATGACGCCGCGCCGGTCTTTTCGCCGAAGCGCAGAACGACCTTGCTGAAATTCCGCGGTGGTCCGCGAAATTGGGGGCAAGCGGTTGACGTGGGACCGCTTGCCCGTCAAGGTGGAGGCGGAAGCGTGAACGCTTGCCTACCGGAAACCACGGTGTGGAAGGCCAATGCCAGGTTTGACTTGACGAACGATACTGGATATGCTGCATCGTAATGGCTCTCCGAATACCAAATGAACACATCCCCGGAATGCTCAAGATTTGCAGCCTCTCCGACCCCATGGCCAGTGGGTTGATTGATGCGCTTGGAGCCGCCAAGATTGTCCCACAGCCCCAAGAAATGGCCGCGCAGATAGCGGACAGTGTTTCTGGCATCCCAATCGAAGATCTGATTATCATCGTGCGCACGGTCTATTCTCTGTACTATGTGCGCGAATTCTCCGATGCATCGCCATCGCGATTCGTGGGCGAGTTGGCCGAGGCAATTCTTGAGATCCCGGATATAAAGACGGCGGCCAATGCGGATGAGTTGGCAATTCGTGATCGATTCAAGCGCCTGTTGAACGTGAAATCGCTCAGCATGATTTCAAAAGCCTCCAGATTGCAGCGCGAGGGGGAGCGCCTGTATTGCGAGGCAATGATCCTGTCAGACATCCGCCCGGTATTTGGCGACGACATAACGTCCGGCCCGGGCAGCGCCGTCCTCACCCACACCCTTAAAGTTAGCTATCATGGTGACGAGGGGCATAGGGACTTTTTTGTTGTGCTCGATGGCGAGGATCTAAAGGCGCTAGGAGAAGTTGTGGACAGAGCGCAAGCGAAGGACGAAAGCCTGCGCAAAGTGCTACGGGGTACAAATATCCCGGATCTTGGCATATAAAAATCATGGCAACGACATCAGCGGAGGATTGCGGAAAGCGGTACTTCCGATGGCGGCAAAAGGCGTATCGTAAAGAGGGGGAGCCTCACTATGACTGGGATTCCAGCTCATCCCCAAAATCGCCTATAAGATCTGGCCGGGATGCATGGTCTCGCCGCACAAGGCTATGCCCTGAACTCCAAGATAACATCCACGAAATCGTCGGTGGATTTCTTGGCGCTGGATATAACACACACGTTGCGGCTAATTGCGAGAGCCTGCATTACATGCGCGCTTCGGTAGCGGATGTCCACGGCCAAAAACTGTTCGCGCGACTCCGGGCTGAGAAACTACGCGCCGAATTCACGGCCCTCGCCACGCAATGGAGGAACGAAACTAAGTTTCTATCCTCTTCTGACGACAAGATACTGCACAGCGCCTACCAGTCGATAATCGCTATGGGCGCTGCCGCCGTGCCACTGGTGCTCGAAGAACTTGAATCGAGGCGGGGACATTGGTTTTGGGCGCTTCGCTTCATGACTAAGAGCGATCCCGTCCCCGAAGGGGCCAATATAGAGCAAGCGCGTGAGGCTTGGTTGAAGTGGGGCAGGGACAAGGGATACTTGAAATAGCTCATGGCTTCGATCGAGGAGGTTGAGTCACTCTTTCCTGCGCTTGTTGGCACCTCCTATTCGGAAGAAAGCGATCCAACCGACACGTACAACTGCATTGCTTTCGCGTTTGAGGATTATAGCAACTGGTGGTGGCCGCGACCAGGGTACGGGATATACTGGCCACTCGGTTTCCCGTTAAGCGATTCGGTAGATGTACTCATAGATATTTTCAAAGCGTACGGATATTCCGAGTGTGATGATTCAGAAGTTGAACGTGGCTTTGAAAAGGTTGCAATTTACTCAATCAGCCTTCGGATAAAGCATGCTGCTAGACAACTTCGTTCGGGACGCTGGGCCAGCAAGTTGGGAGAAGAACAGGACATCGAACACGAGAAAGCGGAGCATCTACACAATTCATCTTACGGCTCCGCTACCCACTTCCTCAAGCGGCACCGAGCCGATTGGGAGGATGTCACAACATGAACCACTGCCAGCGACGCGCGTCCCCACCAATACGGAATGGGAACGCTTCGACAATGCCCTGGGGAAACTCCTGAGCGTCCCGCGCGCCGCTTTTGTGAAGGACGACGCGCGCTGAAACGGCGGCGGGAAAAGAAACGGGACGCGAAGAAAACTGACTGACTGCCGCACGGCCCTGGCCTGCGACGCCTCAAGAGCCTTTCCTACAGCGCACGCGCAGCCACGCAGCCGTTAAAATAGAACCAGTGTTCCCCCTCGCCGACTTCGACCCCCTGGTGCGCGACTGGTTCGCCCAGCGCTTCGCCGCCGCCACCGAACCGCAAGTGCTGGGCTGGCCGGAGATCCGCGCGGGCCACGACATCCTCATCTCCGCGCCTACCGGTTCCGGCAAAACCCTGGCCGCGTTTCTGCTCTGTCTCGACCGCTTGGTGCGCGCCGCCCGTCTCGGCCCGCTCCCTAACCAGACCGAAGTCGTGTACGTCTCGCCGCTCAAGGCGCTGAGCAACGATATCCACATCAACCTGGAAGTGCCGCTCTCCGAAATCGCCGCCGCGGCCGCCGCCCAGGGCATTCCACTGGCGCCCATCCGCGCCGCCGTCCGCACCGGCGACACACCCGCGTGGGAGCGCCAGCGGATGGGCAAAGAGCGTCCGCACGTGCTGGTCACCACGCCCGAATCGCTCTACATCCTGCTCACCGCCGAGAAACCGCGCGACATGCTGCGCACCACCCGCACCATCATCGTGGACGAGATCCACGCCGTGGCGGACGACAAGCGCGGTTCGCACCTGGCCCTCACGCTCGCGCGCCTGGATACGCTGGTTGCGGCCGCGGGCGGTCCCAAACCGCAGCGCATCGGCCTCTCCGCCACGGTGAAACCCATCGAAGAAGTGGCCCGATTCCTCAGCGAAGGCGCCCACATCGTCAACGTAGGCCATCGCCGCGATATGGAACTGGCGGTCGAAGTTCCTAAGGACGAACTCGGCCCCGTCGCCAGCAACGAAATGTGGGCGGAAGTCTACGATCGCGTGGCCGATCTGATCCGCGCGCACCGCACCACGCTGGTCTTCGTCAACACGCGCCGCCTTTCCGAGCGCGTCGCGCACCAGCTTCAGGCGCGCCTCGGCGAACAGGCCGTGCTGCCGCATCATGGCAGCCTGTCGCGCCGTTTGCGCCTGGAAGCGGAAGCCCGTCTCAAAGGCGGCGAATTGCGCGCGGTGGTGGCCACGGCATCGCTGGAACTCGGTATCGACATCGGCACGGTCGACCTGGTCTGCCAGATCGGCTCGCCGCGCTCCATCGCGGTGGCCTTGCAGCGCATCGGCCGCTCCGGCCATTGGGTGGGCGCGCGTCCCCACGGCCGCCTCTTCGCCACCACGCGCGACGAGCTAATCGAATGCGGCGCCGTGGTGCGAGCCATTCGCGCCGGCGTGCTCGACCGCACCGAGATCCCCGAAGCGCCGCTCGATATTCTCGCGCAGCAGATCGTGGCTGCCTGCGCCTGTGAAGAGTGGACCGAAGACGCCCTCTACGCCCTGGCCCGCGCGACGTATTCTTACCGCGCGCTCGACCGCCGCGATTTCGACGACATCGTCGCCATGCTGAGTGACGGCATCGTGACCGCGCGTGGCCGCGCCGGCGCTTATCTGCATCGCGACCAGGTGAATCATATCCTGCGCGGACGCCGCGGAGCGCGCCTGGCGGCCATCACGTCCGGCGGCGCGATTCCGGATAACGCCAACTACCTGGTGGTCGCCGAGCCGGAAGGCGCGACCGTCGGCACCGTGGACGAAGACTTCGCTGTAGAGAGCATGTCCGGCGACGTGTTCCTGCTGGGCACCGCTTCCTGGCGCATCCGGCGCATCGAGAACGGCCGCGTCCGCGTGGAGGACGCCCACGGCGCGGCTCCCTCGATTCCCTTCTGGAATGGCGAAGCGCCCGGCCGCACCGCCGAACTGTCCGCCGAAGTCTCGCGGCTGCGCGCGGACATCCTGGCCGCGCCCCAAACCGACTGGCTGTTCCGCGAAGCCGGCCTCGACCGCCTCGGCGCGGAGCAGGCCATCGCCTACGTGCAATCGGGCGCGCGTGCTCTGGGCGCGCTGCCCGCCTCAGCGCACGTGGTGGCCGAGCGCTTTTTCGACGAAGGCGGCGGTATGCAATTCGTGCTGCACGCTCCGTTCGGCGCGCGCGTGAATCGCGCCTGGGGATTGGCGCTGCGCAAGCGCTTCTGCCGCACCTTCAACTTCGAACTGCAAGCCGCGGCCACCGACAACGGCATCGTGCTGTCGCTCGGCGAGCAGCACTCGTTTCCGCTCGACATCGTTTTCGAATTCCTGCGTCCCGAAACCGTGGAGGACGTGCTGACGCAAGCGCTGCTCGACGCGCCCATGTTCACCGCACGCTGGCGTTGGAATGCCTCGCGCGCGCTGGCCATCCTGCGTTTTTCGCACGGCGCGCGCGTGCCCGCGCCCATCCAGCGCATGCGTTCCGACGACCTTTTGGCAGCCACCTTCCCCGACCAGGCCGCCTGCTTTGAGAACCTCAGCGGACCGCCGCGCATCCCCGACCATCCGCTGGTTCGCGAGACGATTCGCAACTGCCTGCACGAAGCCATGGATCTCTCTGGCCTCATCGCCGTGCTCGAAGGCATTCGCAGCGGCGCCATCCGCACATCTGCCATCGACACCCCGGAAGCTACGCCGTTCTCGCACGAGATCCTGAACGCCAACCCCTACGCGTTTCTGGACGACGCGCCGCTGGAGGAACGCCGCGCTCGCGCCGTCGAGTTGAGGCGCACCGTGCGCACGGACTTCGTCGAAGGCGCCGGCGCGCTCGATCCCGACGCCATCGTACAGGTGGCCGCCGAGGCCTGGCCCCTGGTGCGCGATCCCGACGAGTTGCACGAGGCCTTGCTGACGCTAATCACTGTCCCGCCCGTACCCGAGTGGGAGCCCTTCTTCGCAGCGTTGGCGGATGCGGGCCGCGCCGCAACACTTTCACAGGCTGAAGCCTGTGCCCCCTTTTCACAGGCTGAAGCCTGTGCCACCTTTTCACCGGCTGAAGCCTATGCCACCTTCTGGGCCCCTGCCGAACGCACCCAAATCGCCTTAGCCGTGCATCCCGAAGCCACCCTAACCCCACCCATCCACTTCGCCGGCAGCCGTCCGGAAACCGAAGAAGCCTGCGCCGCCGAAATCCTGCGCGGCTGGTTCGAAACCGGAGGACCCTATCGCGCCTCCGAACTTTCCGCACGCCTGGCCCTACCGCCCGCCCTGGTCGATTCCGCGCTGGCGCAGCTTGAAGCCGAAGGCCAAATCCTGCGCGGCCGCTTCACGCCAGGCGCACCAGCCGATGAGCCCGAGTGGTGCCATCGCCGCCTGCTGGCGCGCATCCACCGCCTCACCATCGGCCGCCTGCGCCGCGAAATCGAGCCCGTGACCACGGCCGATTTCGTGCGCTTCCTGCACCGCTGGCAGCACCTCGCGGCCGGCGCACAACTGCACGGCGCGGACGGCGTGCTGCACGTCGTCCGGCAGCTTCAAGGCTACGAAATCTCCGCCGCGGCGTGGGAAGCCGAAATCCTGCCCAGCCGCGTGGCGCATTACAGCCCCGAGTTTCTGGACCAGCTTTGCCTCTCCGGCGAAGTGATGTGGGGCCGTCTCTCGCCGCATCCCGCGTTCGATAACGACGACACCGGCCGCACCCATCGGGTGCGTCCCACGCGCGTCGCGCCGCTGACCCTGTTCCTGCGCGAAGACGCGGAGTGGCTGCTCTCCGGCCCCCAGCCCGCGTCCGACGCCTCGCTCTCGCATCCGGCGCGCGAAGTGCTGGCCGAGTTGCACCAGCGTGGTGCATCGTTCTTCCCCGAACTGGCGCGCGCCACAGGCCGCCTCGCGAGCGAAGTGGAAGATGCGCTCTGGGAACTGGTGGCCGCGGGCCTGGTCACCGCGGATGGCTTCGAAAACCTGCGCGCGCTCGTCGACCCCAAACGCCGCCGTGGCGAAGGACGCGGCCGCCTGGCGCGTCCCCGGCACGCCGCCGGACGTTGGGCCCTGCTGCGCCGCGCCGCCGCCTCGCCAGGCGAGATCTCCCCTGCGTCTTTCGCCCGCCAGTTGTTGCAGCGCTGGGGCGTGGTCTTCCGTGATCTGGCGGTCCGCGAGACTCTGGCGCCTCCCTGGCGCGACCTGCTGGTGGAACTGCGTCGCATGGAAGCGCGCGGCGAAATCCGCGGCGGCCGCTTTGCCGGCGCATTCCTAGGCGAGCAGTTCGCTCTGCCCGAAGCGCTCGACCTGCTCCGCGCCGTGCGTCGCGCCGGCGAATCCGGCGATCTCCCCGAAGCCTCACCCTCAGATCCGCTGCACCTCGCCGGCATCCTGTTGCCTGGCCCGCGCCGCCCCGCGGAACAAGCGGTAAGCCTGGCGGCGGCGCTGTCTCAGGTCTGATAGCATAACCAAATGCGCTGGTGGTCCCGGCCGTCAAGACCCTTTCTGACCGTGCTGGCGCTGGTTTTCGCGGCGTCCCTGCTCGTATATACGACGCTCTGGTTTGTGGTTGTGAGTCCAGAGCCCAAGGTGCAACTCGGCTATGACGCTACCTACCTGCCGCTGGAACACGCGCAGTTAATCACCGCCATCTATAAAGATAGCCCCGCCGAGAAGACCGGCCTCAGGCCCGGCGACCGCATCGTGGCGCTCGATGGACAGCCGCTCACCGACGAGTCGTTTCAGAACAGGGTCTGGTTGATGCATCAGCCCGGCGACCAGATCCGGCTCACCATCGCGCGGCCCGGCACGCAAAGCCTCCTCTTACTGGCGGCGACTTTCCGCCAAACTCCCTCATCGGCGAGCGGTTTCCTCGGCCGGCAATTGTCAAACTGGTTTCCCGCGCCCTTCGTGCTAGTGGGCCTTACGGTTCTTTTCCTGCGGCTGGAGGATCCCAACGCGTGGCTGCTGGTTCTGGTCTTCGGTGGCCTGATCGCGACCCGGAACTTGCCGCCTGCCAGTCCGCAGCCGGCCTGGTGGCCTTTCGCCATGGCTTACCAGGGGCTCTTACTCGCGCTGCTAGGCCCGCTCTTTTATTGGTTCTTTGCCGTGTTTCCGGCGCGCTCGCCCATGGACCGGCGCCTGCCTTGGCTGAAGTGGAGTTCCTTGCCGATTGCCTTTGCCCTGGCATTGGGTAGCATCCGCACCGGCGCGCTACGCGTTCCGCCTCCGTTGCACCAACGCGTGGGAGACCTTGCATCCGCCAGAATCGCCGTGATGATCGCCCTCGCCTATCTGATGCTTGGCCTGGTCTCGTTCGGCTCGAATTTCTTCATCGCGCGCGACCCTGAAACCCGCCGCAAGATCCGCGTGATGTTCTGGGGCACGGTGGTGAGCTTCAGTCCCATCCTGGTGGACGTCCTGGTTCAGAACCTCACGGGTTGGCAAGACCCGCCGTGGCTGCGTGCGATTCGCACCCTGCTCCTGTTTGTTTTCCCGCTGTCTTTTGCATACGCAGTGGCCGTGCACCGCGTGCTCGAAATCCCCGTCCTGTTGCGGCGCAGCGCCCGCTACCTGCTGGTGCAGCGTGGATTCACGTTTCTCCTATCGTTGGTCAGCATCGGTCTGACGCTGCTGTTCGCCATGTCCTTCGCGCGTTACCTGCAGCCTATCGTCGAGATCGCTCAGCCGGCCGGCATCGCGCTGGGCGCAGTCTTTGGGACCGCGCTGCTGTGGAGCGGCACGCAGGTGCACAAGCGCGTTAGCGGCCAGATCGATCACGCCTTCTTCCGCAGCGCCTACGATGCCCGCATGATCCTGGAAGATCTGGCTGAAAAAACGCGCACCGCCACCAACCGCACGGAACTCGCGAGCCTGCTGGAGCGGCATCTCACCGAGGCCTTGCACCCCAGCTTTGTGACCGTAGATTTACAGCCCGGCGAGGCGCCGCTTCGAGAGCAGCCTGAGTTCTTGGTTGTTATTCTGGGCCGCGACGGCCGAAAGCTGGGCGCGCTGATGCTGGGCCCGCGCCTGTCGGAGGAGCCTTATTCGGGCGAAGACGAGCGCCTCCTGGCGTCCGTCGCCAGCCAGGCGGCCGTCGCGCTGGAGAACATGCGTCTCGGCGAAGAGATCGCCGCGCGCATCGAAACCGAACGCCGCACCGCGCGCGAAATGGAGATCGCGCGCGAAGTGCAAAGCCGCCTGTTGCCGCAGTCACCGCCTGTACTTAAGACTCTGGAGATCGCCGCGTGCTGCATTCAGGCGCGCGCCGTGGGCGGCGATTACTACGACTTCCTCAATCTTGGGCCGGACCGCGTGGGCCTGGTACTGGCCGATGTTTCCGGCAAGGGCGTGCACGCCGCGCTGCTGGTGGCCAACCTGGAGGCGTATCTGCGCAGCCAGTGCTCCATGGCCCCGCTTGAACCGGTGCGCATGCTGGAACAGGTCAACCAATTGCTGTATGCCTCCACGGCGCCGCAGCACTACGCCACATTATTCTTCGCCATCTACGATGACACTACGCGCGAGCTTCTCTACGTGAACTGCGGCCACAATCCGCCCATCTGGCTGCGTCCGGATGGCAGCGTGACGCGGCTGGAGGCGACCGCCACAGTGATCGGAGCATTCGAGCGATGGCAAGGCTCGGCCTGCCGCGCACAGCTCAATCCGGGCGATCTGCTGGTGGTGTACAGCGACGGCGTTACCGAAGCCAACCGCGGTGAGGAGGAATTCGGCGAGACCCGGCTGATCGACGAACTCCGGAAGAACCGCAGCCGCACCGCTTCGGAAATCGTGCCCGCCATCCTGGCCAGCGTGCAGCAATTCAGCACCGGCGACCAGTACGACGATTTCACGCTGCTGGCCGCCCGCGCCCACTAACCACCAGCCACCAGCCAACCAGCCACGGCGCGCCTCGCGCGCCTACATATACATGCCGCCATTGACGTTCAGCACGTGCCCAGTGATATACCCCGCCTCGTCGCTGGCCAGAAAACGCACCGCGGCCGCGATCTCCTCGGGCCGCCCCAGTCGCCGCAGCGGCACTTGCGCCAGCAACTTCTCCTTCAACTCGTCCGTCAGCACCGCCGTCATATCGGTGTCAATGAAACCCGGCGCAATGGCGTTTACCGTAATCTCGCGTGCCGCCATCTCCTGCGCCAGAGCCTTGGTCAGGCCGATCAGCCCCGCCTTCGACGTCACGTAATTCGCCTGACCCGCGTTGCCGCTCTCGCCCACTACCGAGGCGATATTGATGATGCGCCCGTAGCGCTGCTTCATCATGGTGGGCAGCACCTGCTGCGTGGCGAAGAACGCGCCGTGCAGATTGATCTGCAATACGCGGTCCCAATCCTCGCGCTTCATGCGTACCGCCAACCCGTCGCGCGTGATGCCCGCATTATTCACCAGCACGTCGATGCGCCCGAACTTCTGCAACGCCGTGGCAAAGCATTCCTTGATGGAATCGTACGATTGCAGGTCCAGATTCACCGTCAGCGCTTGCCCGCTGCAAGCCCGGATCTTCTCCGCGACTTCTTCATTCTTCTCGATCTCCGGCGAGGCCACCACGATATCGTAACCGGCGCGGCAAAGTGTCAACGCGATCTCCCGGCCAATCCCCCGGCTGGCGCCCGTGACGAACGCCACTCGACTAAACATAATCTCTCCTTGATGATTTCTTCGTGAACTTCAATCATAGTAGAAAGTGAGACGCCCTCGTTATGGCCTACGCCGATTTGCGTGAATTCATCGCCGCGCTGGAGAAGAACCAGGAGCTCAAGCGCATCCCCTTCGAAGTCGACCCCATCCTGGAAATCACCGAGTTCGCCGACCGCGCGGTAAAAGCCGGCGGTCCCGCGCTGCTGTTCGAAAAGCCCACCGGCTACAGCATTCCGGTGCTGATCAACAGCTACGCCAGCATGCGCAAGATGCAGATCGCGCTGGAAGTGGACTCGGTCGAAACCGTGGCCCAGCGCATCTCCGAATACCTGGAAATGCGCATGCCCGAAGGCCTGATCGGCAAGCTGAAGATGTTGCCGAAGCTGGCCGAAATGGGATCGTTCTTTCCCAAGATCGTATCCAAAGGCCCGTGCCAGGAGGTAATCCGCGCGACGGGCTATTCGCTCAACGACTATCCGGTGCTGAAGTGCTGGCCGGAGGATGGCGGCCGCTTCATCACCCTGCCGCTGTGCTTCTCGCGCAATCCCGACACCGGCAAGCGCAACTGCGGCATGTACCGCATGCAGATCTTCGACGACCGCACCGCGGGCATGCACTGGCAGACGCACAAGCAGGGCGCCGAGCACTACCGCCGCATGGCCGCCTTCGGCCGTAAGCGCATGGACGTCGCCGTAGCCATCGGCGCGGACCCCGCCACCATGTTTTCCTCCATCCTGCCCCTGCCGCCGGACTTGGACGAAATGATGATCTCGGGCTTCCTGCGCGGCAGTCCCGTGGAGATGGTGAAGTGCCAGACCTGCGATCTGGAAGTCCCCGCACAGGCCGAGATCGTGCTCGAAGGCTACGTGGAATTGCAAGGATCCGATCTACGCCGCTACCATCGTGGGAGCGCCGCCCATGGAGGATTTCTACATGGGCAAAGCCATCGAGCGGATCTTCCTGCCGCTGATGCGCCTGCAACTGCCGGAGGTGCGCGACATCTGCATGCCGGCCGAGGGCATCTTCCATAACCTGATCCTGGTGGCGATTCGCAAGTCCTATCCGGGGCACGCGCGCAAAGTGATGTCCGCCATCTGGGGCCTGGGGCAGGCCATGTTCAGTAAGTGCATCGTGGTGGTGGATGAAGACGTGAACGTCCAGGACGTGCGCGAAGTAACCTGGAAGGCGTTGAATAACATCGACCCGGAACGCGACATCCAGTTCACCATGGGACCTATCGACTCGCTGGACCATTCCAGTCGGTTACCGAATTACGGCTCGAAGATGGGCGTGGATGCTACGCGTAAGTGGCCCGAGGAAGGCTTCACCCGCCCGTGGCCGGGCGTGATTCGCATGTCAGAAGAAGTGAAGCGCCGCGTAGACGACCTGTGGCGCCGCGCCGGTTTGTAAGTTGTGGGGCAGGCCCTCGGCCTGCGGCGGCCTCTCAGGCCGCCCGGCCCGTAGCGCTTTGCATATACAATCTGATACGATAGCGCTGTGGTCGTCTCCGGTTTTGAATGGGACGATGGCAACGTCTTCCACATCGAAAGGCACAGCGTCACCCCGGAAGAGGTGGAGGAAGTCTTCGCCAGTGGCCACAAGGTCAGACGAACGCGCCAGAAACGATACATCGCGTTGGGCGAAACGCTGGACGGGCGACTGGTTTTCGTCGTGTTTCAGCGCTTGACCGGTGGGCTTGTGAGAGTGATCACAGCCCGTGATATGGACGCAACTGAACGGCGGCTATTTCGCCGCAAGTAGGTCGAGCATATGAAAAAGAAGCTTTCTCCCGCAAGATTGCCACTTCCTAACCTTCAATCCGACGAGGATGCCGCGGAATATTTCGAGAGCCACTCCGTTGCCAACGTCTGGGATCTCTTACCCGAGGCACCTCAGGCTAAACCATCGCCCGCGTTGGCCAGGAAGATCCGCGACCGCCATGCCCGCGCAAAGTCTCCGATTTCACTTCGCCTGACGCCTGAACAGATAGCCGCTGCGAAGCATATCGCCGCTACGAAGTCGGTGGGCTACCAGACGCAACTCCGCATGTGGATTGCCGAGGGGATCCGGCGCGAAGTCAAGGGCCCCTCTAGTCACCGTAAAGCTGGCTGACGAACCACACGCTTAAGTCATATAGCTCGATGGCATCGTCCTCCGAGAGGTTCGGGCCGCGATGGCTGGCCGAGCGACGGAGTTCATTAAGCCTCCAGGCGCGTTTTGAATCCCAACTTTGGGAGAGAGCCGCGTTTCGTTTGAGCCACTCTTTCAGGTCGGGGTATGAAGGCACCGGTAACCGCACAGCGTCATCGATAACGTGGATCATTTCACCAAGGGTCAGCCCTGATCCTTTCAGGTATTTCAGAAACTTCTCTTGGCTCGAACTAGTCGACACTCTTTCCAGGACCACGTTACCTTTCTCCTGCCGAAAACGATCCAAAAGCCGCCTCAACTGGTCCTCGACAATACCGGCAATGGCACCGGCTGCCTGCGTGCGCAAGAGAGCTCGATTCCACGATGGGGTGCTGCTGCCCCAGAGTAAGAGGGCCGCACCAACCCATTGCTTTCGGCTCTTTTCATCCAGGGACTGGAATGACGGCCAGTGCCTTGAGACGACGGACGTCATGAACTGCAGGTCTCCCGGGCTTGGTTCCGGGACGTTGTTTCCGCCCACCTCGCCGAGCATCAGGGCGATGGAACTCCGGGGATCCTCCCCGAACGATGGGTCGACCTCTTCTTCCTTACGAAGGCAGTCCAAGACCTTCTCGGTGGCGACGTCCAAAGGCGAGGAAAGGTACAGTCGGGCCAATTTCAGCCAAAGTCCCCGCGTCCCCGGAAATTCGTGGACGCACCTTTCCAACAGGCGGACAGCCCGTTCAACATCGCCGCCTTTCTCAGAGCATTCGGCGGCGTTTTGGTACAACTGAGACCGCATAAGCGCCTCTGCCTCGTCCGGTAATCCAGGCCATCCAAGGCCGACAGCGAGGAGGCGCTCAAACTGTTCCGCTGCCTTCCCGTACTCAGCGGAGATAAAGCAGCACTTGCCCCACGCTGCGCGATACGCACTGAGCAAGTCCGAGTCCTTCTGGAAGGCGGTATCCCACTCGTGAGCGGCATCGCAGAGGCGCGCGCGCTCCTCGGCGGAGTACTCCACTCGATCCACCAGATTCATTCCCCACCCCAGAAGTGCGACCGGACGCATCATGCTGAAAATATCGTCGGCGGGAACGAAAACATTGTCCAACCGCGGAAGCCACCAACGCACCGAGTGTCCCTGGGATGCGCCCGATTCGTCCTCGTCTCTCGGAGCGACCACGGAGCAGACATACATCTGACCCTTGAGCGCCCGGCACTGCGATGCCGTGATCGCGCCCAGGGATTTCAGACGGTCATACAGCGCAGTTGCCTGATCCCACTGGTATGCCACGCTGGCGTTTGTAATCTCCCACCAAACGGCTCGTGGGTCCTGGAGCGCACCGGGGTCCTGAAGAAGGCCCACGAACCTCGCAAAGTGCGGCCAGACCTCCTCGCGGAACAGCCGCGGTGACTCCGGCGCAAGGAAACCGGCGAAGTGCGCGAGGCGGTACGGGAAGTTCAAGATGACAAAACGGACT
>JBEKPZ010000110.1:0-20699 GCA_049520215.1 Bryobacteraceae bacterium
ATCCAGCTTGCGGCCGTCGGCGGCTTTGACCGCATCAAGAGCGAGACCGAGATGCAAACCGTAGGCCTGTTCTTCGCGATGCTGCTGGTGGTGGTCGGGCTGGTGCTGACGATCGCCTGCGTAAACGTCGCCAGCCTGTTGCTGGCGCGCGGCTCGGCCCGCCGGCAGGAGTTGGCCATCAGGCTTTCGCTCGGCGCGGGACGCGGCCGCCTGGTGCAGCAACTTCTGGTGGAGACTGCTTTGCTCTCGCTCGCGGGCGTGGCCTTCGGGCTGATGCTGCGCGAGGCGATGGCAACGGCCGTCGAACAGGTCCAGTTGCCCGTGCCGATTCCCATCCGCCTGCACCTTTCGCTCGACTGGCGGATCACTCTTTACGCCATGCTGCTTGCCACCTTCACAACCGTCGCTTGCGGCCTATTGCCGGCCTGGCGGTCCATCCGGCATTCGATCGCGCCGAGCCTTCGCCGCGAGGGACGCATGCGGCTGCAGCGCGGTTTGGTGATTGCACAGTTGGCGCTTTCGTTGATCGTGCTGACGGCGGGCTTCCTGTTCTTGCGGAATCTGTGGCGATCGAACGGCATTAGCCCCGGTTTTGATGTCCGCCATACAATTTACGCCGATGTCAACCTGCCGCCCCAAGCATACAGGGACGTCGCGCGGGTGCGGATCTTCGTCACCCAGGCGTTGCGCGAGTTGACGGCGCTGCCCGGCATCGAATCGGCGGCGGCGGCGCGAGTCGTGCCGTTCAACGCGGCCACGCGCTTTATGACTGGGCTTAAGCTGGCGGATACCGGCAAAACCGTGCGCGCCTTCTTCTATTGGAACGCCGTCTCGCCGGATTATTTCCGCGCCATGGGCATCCCTATCGAACGCGGCCATACTTTCCAGGCAGGCGCCGACGCAGCTATGCATCCTGTGATCGTGAACCGGGAATTCGCGCAGCTCTACCTCGCGGATCGCGATCCGTTGGGACGAACGTTTCTATGGGGCGATAGTAAGACGCCTTATGGGGTCGTTGGGCTCGTCGCCGGCACGAAGAATTTCTCGATTGGCGAAGAAGATCAGCCGCAGCTCTACGAGGACCTGGCGCGCATCGATAACGACCGCACGCGCATCGAGTTCGTGCTCCGCAGCGCCACCCCGCCGGGCACGCAGTTGCAAGCCGTGCATGCTGCGCTGCGGCGGGTCGAGCCGAATGCCGGCCTGGAGGTGGCCCCGCTTTACTCCAGTATCGGACTGGCGTTTTTTCCCAGCCAGGTGGGCGCGGCGTTGCTGGGAGGCATCGGTGTGCTGGGTTTGATACTGGCCACCGTAGGGCTATACGGCGTGATGGTGTACTCGGTCGGCCGCCGCACACGCGAGATCGGCGTGCGCCTGGCGCTGGGCGCGGACCGGCGGGATATCGCGCTGATGGTCCTGGCGAGTGCCGCCAGGCTCATCTTGATCGGTTCCGCAGCCGGCCTGCTCTGCGCTTTCTTCCTGGTGAAACCGCTGACGATGTTCCTGGTCCCCGGCCTGCGCGCCAGCGATCCGATGAACTTTGTGGCGGTGGCGGCGCTGCTGGCCATAACGGGCCTGGCAGCCGCCTGGGGACCCGCCCGCCGCGCCGCGGCCGTCGACCCGATGACTTCCCTTCGTTACGAGTAGCGCAATCGTGGGGCGGTCCAGGGGACCGCGGCCGACGCCCACGTCGGCCTCTCGCGGTGGCCGACAGCGGGACGGGGCGTCCCGCGCGGTCCAGGGGGACCGCCCCACCAGGCAGTTGACAGGATCTGACGGCTGACTGTACACTCTGCTTATGCTGCAATGCAGCGTGCCGACATGACCAAGACCAGCCCGATTCATCCGTCCGATGTCCTGGGATTCAGCCGCCTGGCGTTTGATGCTACCGCCGGACTCACCGATTTGGTGGAAGCCATGCATCTCAACATCGCCCGTAAGCCTGGAATTCTCGGGCCGCCATTCGAGGGGCCTGCGAGCGGCATTACGGGTCTGGTTTACCAGAGCATTCGCGCGGTCACCGGTCTCGTGGGAAGCGGGATCGATGCCCTGCTTTCCCCGCTCGTGCCCCTGTTGGGCGAGAGGCACTCCCCGCCCGGACGCGAGGCTGTGCTGGCGGGGCTGAACGGCGCGATGGGCGACTACCTGGCCGCGACCCGGAATCCGCTGGCCATCTCCATGAGCCTGCGCCGGGACGGCAGGTCTCTCAGCCTAGAGAGCCGGGATCTGGCTCGCGCGATTCCCCGCTTAAGCAACAAACCGCTGGTGCTCGTGCATGGTCTATGCATGAGCGATCTGCAATGGACGCGCAAGGGCCACAACCACGGAGCCGCGCTGGCTCGCGACTTGGGATACACTCCAGTCCACCTGCACTACAATAGCGGACTGCATATCTCCACTAACGGGCGCGCCTTCGCCAATTTAGTCGAGACGCTTGTGGATCGATGGCCTGTGCCAGTGGAAGAGATTGCCATCGTCGGCCATAGCATGGGAGGCATGCTGGCACGCAGTGCCTATCACTACGCCACGGCGGCGGGGTACGATTGGCCGCGCTATCTGCGCAAAATGGTCTTCCTTGGCACGCCGAACCATGGCGCACCGCTGGAGCGTGGGGGCGCTTGGGTAAACACCGCTTTTGGATTGAGCCCCTACACCGCCGCACTCGCCCGGCTGGGCAGGATTCGCAGCGCCGGAGTCACCGACCTGCGCTATGGCAATCTTCTAGATGACGATTGGACCGGGCGCGACCGCTTTCGTCCTACGCCCGACCTGCGCCGCCCGTTGCCGCTACCGGATAAGGTGGAATGTTACGCCATAGCGGCGGTCGCCGCGAAAAAAGCGCGCGTGCTGAGCGGCTGGCTCGGGGATGGCTTGGTGCCCGTGGACAGCGCCCTGGGCCGCCACAAAGACCCCCAACGCACCTTGGCATTTCCCAAATCCCGGCAGTGGGTCGGTTATGGCATGAGCCACTTCGACCTGCTCAATGAGCCTGCTGTGTACGAGCGGCTCAAGCAGTGGCTTGCGTAAGTTACGGCTGGTCCTTTTCCGCCTGAAACTCGAACACGTCCGTATTCGTCCGCACGATCAGACGCCCCGGTCCGAACGCCTTGCCCTCCGCGCCAAAGAACACCGCGCCATCGGTGGACTCTCCCGGCATCAGCTTCGTCTGTACGAACGCAATCGCCGAGGCCGCCGCCGCGGCTTTCAGCTTGGTGGAAGCCACTTCCGCCAG
This sequence comes from Bryobacteraceae bacterium, assembly GCA_049520215.1. GTDB lineage: Bacteria > Acidobacteriota > Terriglobia > Bryobacterales > Bryobacteraceae > Bog-159. The sequence goes on from JBEKPZ010000110.1 coordinate 3,233, forward strand.
TGCCGCCTGCCGCCGCGACTCGTAGGCGTTGGCCACGCGCATGTGCGGAATGCCGTACAGCGCCGTCTCATAGGCGGAGACCAGCTTCATGACATCTCCCCGCCCGCCCTTCTCCCTCAACAGCTGCACCACATCCCGCGCCGGCCACGCATGCAACTCCGTGCCGTCGTCTTTCTTATACGAAAAATCTTCCGGCCGGATGGTGTAAGGACCAGGCGAGCCATTGGAAACCGCCACCTGCAGGATGGTGAATTCCCGCACGTGGCCCGGTAACTGCGCCACCATCAGGGTCAGGCCGCGCTTAGTAAGCGTCTGATACTTCAGCCCGTTCGATTCAAATTCAATCACCTGGCCAGGTATCGACAAGCACACTCCCATCAGCAAGGTAGCGGCGCGAGACAGACCCGACTCCATGTAACTATATTACGATAAGGATGCTTATGGACACCGATCAATCGTCCGCCACTCCCAACGCAGGAATTCGCCCCAGCCGGTACGGTCTGGCCGAACATGGCATTCGCAACATTAATATCGCTTACTGGAACCTGGGATCGGCGCAACTGCTGGAGCACGCCGTCCGGCGCCACGAAGGCCTGTTCGCCAAAGGCGGCGCCTACGTGGTGGGCACCGGCCAGTTTACCGGCCGCTCGCCCAAGGACAAGTTCATCGTGCGCGACGAGACCACCGAAGGTTCCGTGCAATGGGGGCCCGTCAATCAGCCTATGGCGCAGGCCAGCTTCGATCGCCTTTATGCGAAAGTGCTGGCCTACTGGCAGGGCCACGACCTGTTCATCCAGGATTGCTTCGCCGGCGCCGATCCGCGCTACACCCTGCCTATCCGCGTGATCGCGCAGTACGCCTGGCACGCCCTATTCGCGCGCCAATTATTCGTGCGGCCCGATCCGCTGCGCACCCAGGAGCATGTCCCCGAGTTCACCATCCTGTTCGCTCCCCGCCTGCAGGCCACACCGAGCGAGGACGGCACTAACTCGGAGACCTGCATCGTGGTCAACTTTACTAAGAAAGTCGTGCTGATCTGCGGCACCAGTTACGCGGGCGAGATGAAGAAGTCCGTCTTCACCATTCTGAATTACCTGTTGCCGGCGCGCGGTATCATGCCCATGCATTGCTCCTCGAATGTGGGAAATGGCGGCGGCGTGGCCCTGTTCTTCGGCTTATCGGGCACCGGTAAGACCACGCTGTCCGCCGATCCCCAACGCCGCCTGATCGGCGACGACGAGCACGGCTGGAGCGACGATGGCGTATTCAATTTCGAAGGCGGCTGCTACGCCAAGTGCATTCACCTTTCGCCCGAGAATGAGCCGCAAATCTGGAGCGCCATTCGCTTCGGAACCGTGCTGGAAAACGTGGCCATCGACTCCGAGACGCGCCTGCTGGATTTCGATTCCGCCGCGCACACCGAGAATACCCGCGCAGCCTATCCGCTCAAGTACATCGATCGGGCCGTGATCCCGAGCGTGGCCGGACATCCCAGCAACATCATCCTGCTGACCGCGGACGCTTTCGGGGTGCTGCCGCCCATCTCGCGGCTCACGCCCGAGCAGACCATGTATCATTTCTTGAGTGGCTACACGGCCAAGGTTGCCGGCACCGAGCGCGGACTCGGCAGCGAACCCGCAGCCACCTTCAGCGCCTGCTTCGGCGCGCCGTTCCTGCCCCGTCCGGCGGCCACATATGCCGCCATGCTCGGCGACAAGATGCGCCGCCACAAAGTGAATTGCTGGCTGCTGAACACGGGCTGGGTGGGCGGCCCCTACGGCATCGGCGAACGTATGCGGTTGCCCTACACCCGCGCCATGCTCACCGCCGCGCTGGAAGGGCAGTTCGACGATGTGCCGATGGAGCCTCATCCCTTCTTCAAAACCATGGTCCCCAAAGCCTGCCCGCACGTGCCTCCCGATTTCCTGGACCCGCGCGGCATGTGGAGCGATAAAGCCGCCTATGATCGTGCCGCGCTGGACCTCAGCGGGCGCTTCGGCAAGAATTTTGAGAAGTTCTCCGATGTCGCTGCGGAAGTTCTGGAGGCCGGGCCGGTAGCCCTGGCGCGCGTCTAGCTTACAGCCGCGGCCAGGACGGCACTTCGCCGGCGAGTGGCGCGGCATATTCGCGAAACGCGGGCAGTACGTCGTGGCCGTCCGGATGAATCCAGTCCGCGGGCAGCAGGCGCTCCACGCGCGCGACCGTTTCGAGCGGGGTGAGGAAGGTGCTGGAATCGCGGCGCAGTGCGACCATCGCGTCGGTGTGGCCTTCGGCGGCTGCTACGGCCGCCGCGCGCCCGCAGGCGAATGCCTCGCGCCGGTCGAGCGGAGTGGCGAATTCGCCGCAGCAGCGCCCCAGCAATCCCGGCTTTTCGGCGCGCGCGCGAATGCCCAGTTTGTCGCTCAGCAGGCGCGCCAGGGTGTGGCCGAGATTGGAAGCCAGCCGCTGCGTTTGGCTTTCGGCGCGATCGACGTCGGCCCCGAAGGGCCGTCCGCTGTCGTCGAGTTGCCCTTCGCAGACCGCCACCACTACGCGGCCGAGGCGGCGGTACACGCGCTCCACATCGGCGGCGATGCGATCCAGGCTAAGCCGCCGCTCGGGGAAGTAGATCAGATGCGGTGCATCGTCCTCGCAGCTCCGGGCCAGCGACGTGGCGGCCACGATCCAGCCCGCGTTGCGGCCCAGCGTTTCGAGCACACACACCGGTGAAGGCAGCGAGCGATTGTCTTCGCCCACATCGCGCGCGGCGCAGGCGAAGAAGCGCGCCGTGGATGCGTAACCGGGAGTGTGATCGGTAACGCACAGATCGTTGTCGATGGTCTTGGGAATCCCGATCACCTGCAGGTCGTAGTGCGCGTCGCGCGCGTGCCGCGCCAGGCGCAGCGCCGTATCCATGGAGCCGTTCCCGCCGGTGTAGAAGAACGTGTGGATTTCCGCGCGCCGGAAAGCGTCGAGCAGACGGGCATAGTCGCCTTCGGCGAGCGGAAGCCGGCTCGACCCCAGCGCCGAGCCGGGCGCTTCGCCGATCCGGCGGACCAGATCCGCATCGAGCGCCAGCAGATCCACCAGATCGCCGCGCAACAATCCGGCGAGGCCGTAGCGGGCTCCGTAGAGGCCGAGACCGCGGCTTCGCTGTTCCTCGATGAGGCCTGCCATGCTCGCATTGATTACGGCTGTAGGGCCGCCGCCGTGGGCGACCAGTGCATTGATGCGCATGGCGGGCGGGCTCTATGGCAGCACGCGGAAGGGCACGTTGCTCGAAAGCGTGCCACTGGGCGTGACCACCTGGACCTCTCCGCTGGTCGCGCCGGCCGGTACGGTAGTGGTGATTTCGGAGTTCGAAACTTCCGTGAAGACGGCCGCGGCGCCGTTAAAGCTGACGCTGGTCGTGCCGGTGAGATTGCTCCCCAGAATCCTGACGACGGCTCCCACCTTGCCGGAGGGCGGCAGTGGTTTCACAAACGGGCGCAGACCTACGGACAGGTTGAAGACTGTTCCATACTGGTCGGCCCCGCCGCCCCACGTTGTCCCATAAAAGTCGCCATTGGTGGCCTGGACGAGCCCCGCCTGGTGGCCAGCGTTCGGAGACACAAAGCTGTGCAGCGTGGTCAGCGTGCCACTCGGAGCGATCTCGAAAACCGTGCCAGCGCGGTTGGTCCCGCCCGTAGACGTCGTCCCGTAGAAGTTGCCGTCGGTGGCCTGCACCAGGCCCGCCTCGGGGACTGAGCCGTCCGAGCAGGCGACTTGGGAGCAGAAGCTATATAACGTAGTCAGCGCGCCGCCTGGGGTGACTTTGAAGACCTCGCCATGCTCACTGGCTCCGCCCGCTGACGTTGTCCCATAGAAGTTACCATCGGTGCCCTGGACCAGACCCGCTTGGGGGCCTGAGCCATCCGAACACCCGCTTTGGGCGCAGAAGCGGTAAAGTGTCGTCAGCGCGCCGCTGGTGGTGATTTTGAAGATCGTCCCATGGCCCCCCGCCGCGAGTGCGCCGCCTGCCGACGTTGTTCCATAGAAGTCCCCATTGGCAGCCTGAACCAGTCCCGCCTCGGGGTGTTGGCCGTCCACGCACGACGTGCCCTCCGCTTGTTCGCAGAAGGTGTGCAGTGTGGTGAGCGTGCCACCGGGGGTCATCTTGAAGACCGTCCCCTGGCCGTTGTCGGCCCCGCCATTCACGGTTGTCCCGTAGAAGTTGCCGTCGGTGCCTTGGATCAGTCCCGCCCAGGGGTTTTCGCCGTCCGTGCCACCAAAGCTGTGCAGCGTGGTCAGCGCGGTCGGGGTTATTTTGAAGACCGTGCCAAAGCCGCTTGCCCCGCCTGCCGACGTAGTCCCATAGAAGTCCCCATTGGCGTCTTGGAACAGCCCCGCATAGGGGTATTGGCCGTCCGGGCACCCGCTTTGGACGCAGAAGCTGTAGAGCGTCTTCAGCGTGCCGCCAGGGGTGATCTTGAAGACCGTTCCGCAGCCTCCATCGCAGTTGGTGCTGGTGCCGCCATTCTCGGTGGTTCCGTAGCCGTCCCCATTATCGGCCTGGATCAGCCCCGCGTAGGGATTTTTGCCGTCGGTGCCATCGAAGCTGTGTATGGTGGTGAAAGTCTGCGCAGGCAAGGCAATCGCCGTCGCTGCGCACAGTATCAGCTTGCAGGAAATGTTAACGATTCGTTTCATCGGTACCCTCCGTTTCGACTCTATGGCAGCACGCGGAAAGCCACGTTGCCCGACAGCGTGCCGCTAGGCGTGACCACCTGGATTATCCCGCTGGTTGCGCCGGCGGGTACGGTGGTGGTGATTTCGGATTTCGAAACTAACGTGAAGACAGCCGCGGCGCCGTTAAAGCTGACGCCGGTGGCGCCGGTCAGATAGGTCCCCAGAATCCTGACTGCCGCGCCCACCTGGCCGGAGGCAGGCAGTGTCTTCACGAACGGGCCCAGACCTACGGACAGGCTGAAGACGGTGCCACAGCCGTTGCCGGACGAACAGCCGCCGACGATGGCGCCGCCGTAGTTGGTTGTCCCGTAGAAGTTTCCATCGGTGGCCTGGACCATCGCCGCATCGGGTGTTTCGCCGTCCGTGCATCCGCTTTGGGAGCAGAAGCTGTAGAGCGTCGTCAGTGCGCCGCCGGGCGTGATTTTGAAGATCGTGCCACAGCCGGCGGGGAGCGCGCAGGCGCCGCCAAAGGTGGTTGTCCCGTAGAGGTCGCCGTCGGTGGCCGGGACCAACCCGCCGTTGGGGTAGGAGCCGTCCGCGCACGCGGTTTGGTGGCAGAAGCTATGCAGCGTCGTCAGCGTGCCGCTGGGGGTGATTCGGTAGACCGTGCCAACGGCGTGGGTCCCGCCATCCTGCGTCGTCCCATAGAAATCGCCGTAGGCAGCCTGGACAAGCCCCGCGACGGGGCCGCCGCCGTCGGTGCAGCCCTTTTGAGAGCAGAAGCTATATAGCGTAGTCAGGGTGCCAGCCGGGGTGATTTTGAAGACCGTCCCGGCATTGTCGTTGGCCCCGCCAGTCGGGGTTGTCCCGTAGAAGTTGCCGTCAACGCCTTGGACCAACCCCGCTCCCGGTTGTGTGCCGTCGATGCACCCGGTTTGAGAGCAGAAGCTGTATAGCCTCGTCAGCGTGCCATTTGGGGTGATTTTGAAGACCGTCCCGCTAACGCTGTTGGCCCCGCCACCCGAGGTCGTGCCGTAGAAGTCCCCACCGTACTGGACCAGCGTCCCTTCGGGGTACGCGCCGTCGCTGCACCCGCTTTGGGAGCAAAAGTTGTATACCGTGGTCCGCTCGCCAGTCGCGTCGATTTTGAAGACCGTGCCCAGGTCGTTGGCGCCGCCCCTGTAGGTTGTCCCGTAGAAGTCCCCATTAGGGGCCTGGACCAGCCCCGCATAGGGGTTTTTGCCGTCCGTGCAACCGGCTTGCGAACAAAAGCTGTAGTGCGTGGCCAGCGTGCCGCTCAACGTAGTGATTTGGAAGACCGTGCCGCCCCGCTGGTTTACGCCGCCGCCGACCGTTGTCCCGTATAAGTTCCCGTCGGTGGCCTGGACCAGCCCCCAGATGGGCAATTCGCCGTCCGGGCCGTCAAAGCTGTGCAGCGTGGTGAAAGTCTGCGCAGGCAGAGCGATCACCGTCATCGCACATGTCGCCAAAACAGCATACGCGCGGGTCGCCCGGTCAAATTTGCCCAACGTGTAAACGATTCGTTTCATCGATGCGCTCCTTTTCTGCACGGGCTCGCCCATTTTGGCGGCCAGCATCCTTAATCAAACGATACACCCACCGAGGGATCCCGGCGCCGTTTTTTCATTTGTCTGAGTACCATGCGCTGGTGACCGCAGCCCCGGCTGTTCCACTAAAACCTGCCGTCCCGGGTCTCAAAGTGTGTCGGCTTGTCCCAGGCCGCACCGCCGCGCCGAATCCATTCCGCCGTCCAGGTAATGGCAGTCTCCGCGCTCACAGACGGCGCGCCGAACAACCGCTGGCAGCGCGCCGCGTTGTTGAGCAGCGCGGTGTCCGCTTCGCGGCCCTCGAAGACGGGTTGGCGGTCGAATAGTTGGCCGAAGCGCCCCGCGATGTCGCGCACGGATAGGGTTTCCGGTCCGGTCACGTTGAGCACCGCGGGCGGCGACTCGCAGAGAGCGAAGCTGCGCAGGCAGATCGAGTTCGCATCGCCCTGCCAGATCGCATTGAGGCTGCCCATGCCCACGTTCACCGGCTGCCCTTCAAACACCCTCGCGCCGATATCGCGCAGCACTCCATAGCGCAACTCGACGGCGTAGTTCAGCCGCAACAAACATACGCGGGTCTCGTGGCGTGCGGAGAAAAACTCGAACATGCGCTCGCGCGCTAATACGGACTGCGCGTATTCGCCTACGGGTTCGGGCGCGGTTTCTTCGATCGCGCCGCCGCTCGCCACCGGGACAAACGGGTAGACGTTGCCGCTCGAAAAGGCCACGATCCGCGCATGGCGATAGCGCTCGGCCACGCGCGCGGGCAGGTATGCATTGATCGCCCAAGTGAGATGGGCGGCGCCGGCGGAGCCGAACTTGCGGCCTGCCATGAAGATCACATTCTCCGCATCGGGCAGCCGGGCGAGTTGGGTGAAGTCCAGCAGATCAGCGCCGATTGTCTCGATTCCGGCTTCTTGCAATTGCGTTTCCGCGGCCCGGTCGGAGAAGCGCGACACGGCTACGATGCTTTTCGATATGCCTGCTTCATCCGCTGCCCGACGCGCGCGCCTGGCGAGGCTCGGACCCATTTTGCCGCCGGCGCCCAGAATCAGCAGGGTGCCTTCCATGGCGCGCATGGCGGCGCGGTCCGCATCGCTGGGCGCGGACAGCAAATCGTCGAGTTCGGGTTCGGTTTGAATGAGCGGCATTTACCGTCTCCTCGGGGGGGCGGCCTGAGAGGCCGCCGCAGGCCACGGGCCTGCCCCACAACTGCTCCTTACAAAGTCGCGCTGGCCGACGTCGAAGTGCCTTGACTGTTCACCAGTTGAACGGATATGGATCCGATCGCGCTGGCGCTGCCATCGGTCACGGTGAAAGGCAGGGTCAGAACGAACTGGCTGCCGTACTGATCCGATGTGGTGCTTTGGAACCATGTGGTAGCTGCGCTGGTGAGCGCCACCGGCAGGCTGGTGGTCTGCAGTGTCTGGCCCGAGGCAGGCGTGAATTGCAGCAGGGCTTGTGACGCCTCGCGCGTGTTGGAGTAGCCGGTGATCACCACTTGGAATCCGGACGATGTGGTGCTGGCCGTGACCGCGGTGATGACCGGCACGGCGGGGGCTATTTGAATCGTCTGAGTCAACGCAGCCGGGGTCGGCAGAGTCGCGCCGCCCGCCTCGCTCCAGGTAACCGCGAGCGTGATGGTCCCGGCCACGGTTCCGGTTTGCAGCGCGAAAGATATAGGTGCCGTGTTGCCCGCGGGTATGGTGAAGCTCGCGGTGCGCCCGCCGGTCGAGAACTGGATGGAGGGATCGTCCGCCGGTGCAGCCGGGGAAGCCAGCGATGTATCTGGCTGGAACGTCAGCGCGACTTGACCGGTGATGTCCTGCGCATACGGCGCGCCCAGAGCCAGCGTGAAGCTTGGTTGCTGGTCCGAGGCGGCTGTGCTCGAGAGCCCGCTGAAACTGGCACCGATCACCGTCAGCGTGAACTGCTGGCTGGCTTCGTTCGAAGCGCTGTCTGTTACGGTCACCGTGAATTGGAACGGGCCCGCTGAGGTGGGCGAGCCGGTAATCACGCCAGAGGCATTCAGCGTGAGTCCAGCGGGTAGCGTGCCGGACCAGGTATACGGCGGTGTGCCTCCCGTGGCGGAAAGCGTTTGCGAGTACGGCGTACCCACGGCGCCGCTGGGTAATCCCGAGGTTGTGATCGTAACGCCAGTAATCACGATAGTGAACTGCGCGCTGGCCGTGGCCGAAACGCTGTCGGTCACCTGGATTGTAAACGTGTACGAGCCGGTCTTTGTGGGCGTGCCGCCGAGGACGGCGCCCGCGAGCGTAATGCCCGGTGGCAACGAACCCGCGCTGGTGGTGAACACGTAGGGCGGCACACCTCCCGTGGCTTTCAATGTCTGGCTATAGGACGCGCCCACAGTGCCGCCTGGCAGCGTGGTGGTGGAGACAGCCAGCCCTCCGCCGACACTCAGAGTGAACTGCTGGCTGGCGGTGGCCGCGGCGCTGTCAGTCACGGTTGCCGTGAATTGGAACGGGCCCGCCGCGGTGGGCGTGCCGGTAATGGCGCCGGCCGCGTTTAGGGTGAGTCCCGCGGGTAGCGCGCCGGCCGTAAGCGCCCAGGTATAGGGCGGCGTGCCTCCGGCGGCAGCCAATGTCTGCGAGTAGCTCACATTGATGGACGCGTTAGGCAGCACGGCCGCCGTAGCGATCGAGAGCCCTGCCGTCACGGCGATGCTCAGCTTTTTCGTCGCGGTGGCCGCGAGGTTGTCGGCGACCTGCACCGTGAATGAGAACGATCCGGCAGCATTGGCCGTACCGGCGATGGATCCGCCGGCGGAAAGCGTGAGTCCCCCCGGCAGAGTTCCGCTCACAAGCGACCACGTGTAAGGCGGCGTTCCGCCGGTTGCGGCGAGCGATTGCAAATAGGCGGCGCCAATCGTTCCGCCGGGAAGCGAGTTCGTCGAAACGCTCAGCGCCGGGGCCACCGCGAGAGACAACTGCAATGAGGCCTGGCGCGCCAGGCTGTCGATCACCAGCACAGTGAAGGAGTACGATCCGGCGGCGGTGGGAACACCGGTCACGTTCCCATTGCTGCCGACGGATAAGCCGGGCGGCAGTGAACCCGAGATGCTGCTCCAGGTGTAGGGCGCGGTGCCGCCCGCTGCCTGGAGCGCTACGGAATACGCAACGCCAACGGTCGCGCCCGGTAATGTGGGAGAAGTGGTGATGGTCAGTCCTTTTGCAACGACAATGGTGAACTGACGGCTGGCCGTAGCGGCCAGCGAATCCGTGACCGTCGCAGTAAATGAAAACGTTCCGGTGGCAGTGGGAATGCCGGAGATGACGCCGGCCGGGGAGATGTTCAGGCCAGGGGGTAAAGGTAACGATCCCGCGGCAAGTGTCCAGGTGTACGGACCGACTCCGGCGGAGGCCGCCAGCGCCTGCGAGTAACTCGAATTCAGCGAGCCGCCGCTGAGTGCGGCCGGCGTAGAGATAGCGAGCGTACCTGCGATGGTCAGCGCTAGTGCCGTACTGGCGGCGACTTTGTTGCTGTCGGTGGCCTGCACGGTGAAGTTGAACGTGCCGGCCGCAGCCGGAGTGCCGGCGAGTAACCCGCTCGCCGAAAGCGTCAACCCGGAAGGCAGTGCGCCGCTGCCAGTTACGGACCATGTATAAGGTGGAGTGCCGCCCGCCGCCGCCAGTTTCTGCGAATACGCGATGGTCGCTTCACCGGTGGGCAGCGGCGATGTGGTCGTAATGGTAAGGGACGCGACGATGGTCAGCGTTAGCTGCCGGCTGGCGGTGACTCCGGTGGCGTCGGTCAACTGGACCGTGAAGCTGGAGGCTCCCGCTGCGCTGGGCTTTCCGGTGATCGCGCCTGCCGTAGATAGCGACAGACCGCTCGGCAGGCTGCCGCTGGCGACCGCCCAAGTATAGGGAGATGTTCCGCCGGAAGCTGCCAGTGTCTGCGAGTAGGCGACTGCGACGGTGCCGTTGGGCAGCGAAGTGGTGGTGATGGCCGGCGCGGTGACGATGGTTAGCGTGAACTTCTGGTTGTTCGTGCCGCCAACGAAGTCGGTGACAGTGACCGTGAAGCTGCCTGTCCCCGCTGCGGTGGGAGTGCCACTGATCGTGCCAGCGGCACTGAGCGAAAGCGCCGCGAGCGGCGCGGGCAACGCGCCGACGGGCGACCAGGTGTAGGGCTGCACACCGCCGGCCGCCGCGAGGGTCTGCAAGTACGCTGTGCCGACAGTGGCGTTGGGGAGAGTTGGCGACGTGGTGATTGTGACACCGGCGCCGATGGTGATCGCGAACGGCTTGGTGATGCTGTTCGCGGGGTTGGTACTGTCGCTCAATTGAATCTTGAAGGGGAACGTACCGACGGTGTTTGGTGTGCCGCTGATCACACCGGTGGAAGCCGGGCCCTGAGTCAGCGTCAAGCCTGGCGGTAATGGAGACGAGCCGGCCGCAAGGGACCAAGTGTACGGAAGCAGCCCGCCGGTTCCAACCAGGCTCTGGTTGTAGGCGCCGTTGACGGTCCCGTTGGCCAATGGCGAACTCGTGGTGATCGCAAGCGGTGGGTCAATGGTCAGGGCAAATGGGACGGATGCCGTTATCTGGTTACTGTCGGTTACCTGGATGGTGAAACTCGAAGTAGCGGCGGCGGTGGGTTGGCCGGTGATCGCGCCGGTGGAGGAATTCAACAAGAGGGGGCTCGGCAAAGATCCCACGGTCACTGCCCACGTGTAAGTCCCGCTACCGCCGGTAGCCGTCAAGGTCTGCGAATAATTCACGCCTACGGTGCCGGCCGGCAAGGGTGATGTAGTAGTGATGGCTAACGCCGGGTTGATGGTTAGTGCGAATGCCTTGGTCGCCGTGACCTTGTTGGTGTCTGTTACCTGGATAGTGAAGTTAGAAGTGGCCGCCGCGGTGGGCTGGCCAGTGATCGCGCCGGTGGCGGAATTCAACAAGAGGGGGCTCGGCAGCGATCCCACAGTTACTGCCCAAGTGTAGGTCCCGCTGCCACCGGTAGCCGCCAAGCTCTGCGAATAGTTTACGCCCACCGCGCCGGCCGGCAAGGGTGAGGCAGTGGTGATGGTCAGCGCCGGGTTGACGGTCAGTGCGGCTGCCAGGGTCGCCGTGACGCCGTTGGTGTCGGTTGCCTGAATGGTGAAGTTCGAGCTGGCGGCCGTGGCGGGTTGGCCCGTAATGGCGCCGGTGGCGGAATTCAACAAGAGCGGGCTGGGCAAAGACCCCACGGTCACCGCCCACGTGTAGGTCCCGCTGCCGCCGGTAGCCGTCAAGGTTTGCGAATAGTTCACACCCACGGTGCCCTGCGGTAAGGGCGAGGTAGTGGTGATGACCAGCGCCGGGTTGATGGTTAGCGCGACTGCTTTGGCCGCCGTCGCACCGTTGGTGTCGGTCACCTGGATGGTGAAGTTCGAGGTGGCGGCGGTGGCGGGTTGGCCGGTGATCGCGCCGGTGGCGGAATCCAACAAGAGCGGGCTGGGCAAAGATCCCACGGTCACCGCCCACGTGTAGGTCCCGCTGCCGCCGGTCGCCGCCAGAGTTTGCGAATATTTCACGCCCACCGTGCCCTGCGGCAAGGGCGAGGTGGTGGTGATGATCAGCGCCGGGTTCACCGTCAGTGAGAACGGGACGCTGCTCGTGCCGCCAGCGGCGTCGGTAACTGTGGCTGTGAAACTCACCGGACCGGGTGCTGGCGGAATTCCCGAGAGCACCCCCGTCGTTTTGTCCAGGGTGAGCCAAGTGGGCAGGGGCGCCATCGTCGTCCAGACGTACGGAGACACACCGCTGCCCGGCACCACCGAAAACTGCTGCGAGTAGGAGACGCCCGCCGTCGCTTGCGGCAGCGGCGAAACCGTGGCGATGGCCACCGCTGGCGCGATGGTTCCGACGAACTGCTGGGCTGCACTGACACTGTTGATGTCGGTCGCCACAACATTATATTGGTAGGGCAGGGCACTGCCCGGGAGATAGTTGGTAATTGTGCCTGGGCCCGTTGTGGGCCCTGTAGGCGCGATCGCCAGACTTGGCGGCACAGCCGAACCGGTGATCGACCAGGTGTAGGGCGGCGTGCCGAACACCGCGGTACAGGAGTTCGAATAGGAGACTCCTACCTCGACGGGCCCGGCGGCCGAGGTGCACGTCACGGGATCCACCGTGGTGCCGCCGTACGGTTGCGTCCCGGTAGCCGGCGGCGCGGTGGTGTCGGTAGCCAGCACCGTGAAGCTGTAGATACCGGCCGGGTCTGCCAGTGTGCCTGTGATGCTTCCGGTGACGGGATTCTGCGTCAGACCGGGCGGCAACTTACCCGCACCGCTGAGGCCCCAGGTGTAGGTATCTGTCCCGCCCGGTACCGTACACGCTATAGAAACCGCCGTTCCTACGTATTGCGGCAGCGTGGAGGGCACACAACTCACGGTGAGTTGCGCCCATGCGGCGCCGACGGCCAACGCGGCCAGCATGATCGATCTTAGAATTTGGCGGGTCATTTGGGTGGACCGAAAGTGGGACTACCGGGGCTGATCACCGCCCCGGTATTGGTGGTGGTGGTCGTGGACGACGAAGATTTGCCTTTGCCCAAGGCGACTGCCGCGCCGGCGGCGGCAGCGCCGCCAACCAGCGCCACGATCAGGATGGTCTTGGACGAGCCCTTGCCTGCGGCCGGCTCCGCATTGGTCTGCGAGATGTTGGTGGTGGCCGCCTGGCCTTCTAACGAAGTGGTCACTCGGATCTGGAATTGTCCGGCGCTGCCGTTGGGCCGCAGCCCATGGCCCACGGCTTGGCCGTCCTTGTCGGACATCACCGTGACAAAAGTTTTCCCGTCGGCAAACGTTCCGCCCGCGCCCTGGGTGGGCAGGAGGAAAGTGACCGCCACGTTCGGGAGGGGATGGCCATCTTGATCCACCACCCGCACCACCGGTTCCTTGGCGTGGTGGAGACGGATATTGTTGATGGCTCCGTCGCCTTCGAGCACCTCGATGCGAGGCACCGTGGTCGCGGACCGCGCCAGCACGGCGCACAGCAATACGGCCAGCGATTGGGCCGCTAGCGGCGACCACCGGGTCCGAAGCGCGTGCATTTGTTATTCCTCCGATTCGGCCATTCGATGAGTCTCGATAAAATGACCTAAGCTAGGATTGTAACCTTGCGACGGTAAGATTGACAGGGCGTTTGTGACCGGAACGGCTATGGCGACGAAATTTGAAACGTGGAGCGCTCCGGGGCACTCCTTCCGCATCGAGTATTCCGCCGTGGCGCTCGACGAAATCCGGCTGGCCGCGGTGGACGGATACCATCGCGTGCCGCACGGCGGTGTGGAGACCGGCGGCATTCTGTTTGGCACGCATGAAGAGGCCGTCGTGCGCATCCAGGCCTGGCGGCCGATTGTTTGCGAGTACGCCAAAGGCCCGTCTTTCGTACTCTCGGAGAAGGAAGAGGCCGCCCTCGCGGAAGCGCTCCAGTCGTGGGGCGGCGACGCGGCGCTGGCCGGGCTGGAACCTGTCGGCTGGTACCGCGCCCACACGCGCAGCGAAGTGTTGCTTTCGGATGCGGACCTGGCTTTCTTCAACCGCTTCTTCCCGCAGCCCTGGCAGGCCGGGCTGATTGTCCGGCCCACCAGTTTCGCACCCACGCGAGCGGGCTTCTTCTTCCGCGAGGCGGACGGCGGCATTCGCGGGGAAAGCAGCTACCACGAATTCACGCTGATGCCCGTGGCTATGGAAGCCGCCACGGACCAAGCCGCGGAGGGAGCGCCGGCGAATCCGACAGCCGCGCCCGGGGTGGCGTTACCCAACGCCGCGCGGGCAGCCGAACCACGTCCGGTGTGGGCATCCGCACCACAGCCGCCTCTCCGCGGTTCCGGCGCAGCGCGGAAATGGTACGCCGCCGGCCTGGGCGTGCTAGTAATCGCCGTCTTGGGATTCTGGCTGCTGAGGCCTTCGGCGCAGGGCTTGAACCTGTCGGCCACCGATATAGGGGGCCAACTGCGGATCGCCTGGGACGGCGGGGCCCGGCCGATCAGCCGTGCCCAGAGCGGATGGATCGAAATCGACGACCATGGTATGCGGACCCAGGTGAAGCTGACGCCGGCGGATCTGCGCTCCGGCAACCTCTTTTATGCAAGACAATCCGGCGACGTGGCAGTGCGGCTGATCGTGGATGCGCCGGGGAGCGCGCCGGTCGCGGAGACCACCCGGTTTCTGAGGCCTGGGGAGAGCGGCACGCAGCCCGCCCCCGCGCCCGCGCCGCGTCTGGACGCCGGGGCGAAAACGGGATCGCCGCGCCAACCGGCGGTTGAGCAGACGAGCGTGGAGGGGCCGCCTGTGTCGGTTCTGCCTCCTGTTCCGGCCGCACCCGCGCGGCGCGTGGTTGCTTTCCGGGCACCGGACGCGGCCGTGCAGCAGCCGTCCACCGACCTGCCGGCGATCGCGCCGCCCAAGATTGAGAACCTGCCGGCGGCCCCACCGGCGGGCCTGACATCGGTGCTCGGCCAGGAGCCGGCGCCGGCGCCGCTGGCGGTTCGGGCCGCGCCGCCGCGTCAGACAGCCGCCGCGCCGGCCGCTTCGGGCAGGATCATCTGGACCGGCAAGCTCACGAAAAGCGGCCGCCTGACGATCGAACGCAATCACGCCTCGTCCGGCGCCATAACCGGTGCCCTGCCCGCGGTAGCGGCTCGGGTCAGCGCCTATCCTGGGGACCTGACGAACAGCGGGATTACGCTATTCACGGCGGATCCCCGGTATGCGCAGGCGCTCACCGAAAAGGCCGGTGCTGAGAACGGCTGGAATCCCACGACTTACACCTGGGAGCCCAAGCGCGCCGCAGGCATTCAGGTGGTGGAGCAACCCGGGCCGCAGAACGGCTACAAGCTGGTGCTCGAAAGCCAGATACCGAAGCTGTCGGTGGTGGTGCTGGAGTGGCGCACCACACAGTGAGGGTCGGGGCGGCTACGCGTTAGCCTGCCCGCGCGGCGCGCTCCCGCAAGCGGCGCTCGCGCTGCCGCATGTCGGCGGAATCCTCGAGCGCCAGAGCGCTATGGGTCATCTCCAACGCCATGGCATAGTTGCGCTCACGGTGTTCGTAATAGATCGCCAGCTCGCGCAACGCGCGCGCGCGGTACGGGTTGCGCGAAGTGGCCAAGTTGGTGAACAGGGCCAGCGCGGCATCGGATCGGTGGAGGCGTTTCTCGAGCGTGGCGATGTCCCAGAGGGTGCGGAACAGCAGATCGTCCGGCAGGCCCAGGTCCACCGCGCGACGCAGCAGCCGCAGAGCCTCCTCGTGCCGGCCGGCCTGCAGCACCCAGCGGGCGAGGCCAATCACGTCCGCGCCATGGCGGAAGGCGGTCTCCTCGGGCGAGCGGAAGGCGAACGGCACAATTGCCGTCAGGCACGCCAGCGACAAGATGTCGATGGCATTGTGATGGAAGATCGGCACCAGCTTGAACGCCTGTTGAGTGCGCAGGTATTCGAAGTAGTAGTAGGGAATCATCTCGCCGGGCAGGTCGCCCTGGCGCTCGACGCCCAGAATGCGGTTCTCCAGTTCGACCAGCCGGCAACTCTCCAGGCGCAGTTTCCAGAGACGCCGCGCGCCGAACAGCAAATCCAGATGCGCCATCCGCTCGAAGGGATGCCGGGCGCGCGCCATGCGGAAGCGCGTCTCCAGCAGCGGCTGATCGTAGGTCTTGCCGTTGTAGGTGATCAGCACATCGAACTGCGCCAGGTGCTCGGAAAGACGCCGCAGCAGGGAGGCCTCTTCGCCGTAATCGCGCATGAAGAACTGCCGCAGCCGGAAGCCGGCGGGCTCGATACTGCCGACTCCGATGAGAAAAGCGTAGGTGCCGGTGCCGCCCGCCAGACCCGTGGTTTCGGTATCGAGGAAGGCCCACTTGGTGGGATGCGAGGAGGCAATCGCGCCTGAGGAGAGCGAATCGAGAAGATCCGCCGGGAGCTCGTGCAGGTTCGAGATGTCCATGCTTCCGTGGCGGCGGTGGCGCTCGAAGAGCTTCTCGGTTTCGAAGTGCTCGCCGCACGCGGTGTGCACCACTTCACCGCTGAGGATCTCTTCGACGAAGTAGCGCGCCGGGCGCAGGTCATGGGGGTGTTGGGGACCACAGGCTGAAGCCTGTGCTACCACTGAAGACTGCGGCGCTGTCCACTTCTTGTCGATGCGCGCGATGCGCCGCCGCAGTACCGCGAGTTGTTCCTGGATATCCTCCACTGTTCGCCTTTTATTTGCCTATCATAGACCCTATCGGCGGGCGGTTCAAGGTACCATAGCGCTTGGCATTCCGGAAAAGCACCGGCCTCTTTCTGCTGACGCTGTTCGCGCTGGTGCTGGCGGCGCGCTTGTGCCATCTCGATATCCTGTGGGCCGAAGAGACTCTGCCGCTGGCCGCTGCGGCGCAAATGGCGCACGGCAAGGTCCTGTATCGCGACATTTGGTTTGACAAGCCGCCGCTGTTGGGGTGGACGTATCTGGTTTGGGGCGCGCGCGACGGATTCCCGTTGCGTCTGGCGGGAGCGCTTTACGCGCTGCTGGCCTGCTGGATGGCGTGGCGCGTCGCGCACGATCTGTGGGGGCGACGGGAGGCCCTGTGGGCGGCGGCCCTGCTGGCGTTCTACCTGGTCTTCGATATCCCCTCGGCGGTCACGCCGCTGGCCGCCGATTTGCTGATGCTGGCGCCGCAGCTGGCCGCGGTCTGGCTGGCTTGGCGCGGGCGCGCCTTTTGGAGCGGCGTGCTGGCGGGGATCGCTTTCCTGGTGAATGCCAAGGGCGTCTTCGTGCTGGCCGCCTGCGCTATTTGGAACGTGCGCGCGCTGCCGTTGCTGTTAGCGGGGTTCGCTCTTCCGAACGCGCTGGCCGCGGGTCTGCTCTGGAGCCAGGGCGCGCTGGGCGTTTATTGCGAGCAAGTGTGGAAATGGGGCCGCATCTACGCGGCCGGGACTTTCGTCGACGATCCTTGGACCAACGGCTTGCTGCGGACCGCGCACTGGCTGGGCTTTCACGCCGCCCTCGCCATTGGCGCCGTTTGGTTCTGGTGGCGCGACCCTAAGGCGGACCGGGCGCGGTGGGCCGCCTGGGCCGTCATCTCGCTGGCGGCGGTAGCACTGGGCTGGCGCTTTTTCCCGCGGTACTACTTCCAGCTTCTGCCGTTGGCCGCATTGGCCGGCGCGCGCGGACTCGTGCTGATGGGCCGGCGGCGCGCGATAGCCGTTGGCGCGCTGCTGCTGGTCCCACTGGTGCGGTTCGGCCCGCGATACGCGCTGTTGGCGT
>JBEKPZ010000111.1:0-29009 GCA_049520215.1 Bryobacteraceae bacterium
TGGACAGTTCATGACACCCCGCGTCGAAACTCGCGTTCCCTCCAGCGCTGCCGTCCCGGCAGGGCACCGCACCCCCCTGTCCAGCGTGGTCCACAGGCAACTTCAGCACGCCCCGACAGGTCCACTTTCCCCTGCTCCTGCCTGCGTCGATGCCCCTCTCGGAGATCATCGCCTCCCACAGCGCCAGCAGCCACACACTCAAACCCCACGAAACCTCACCTCCGCCGCCACGATTTCAGGTCCAACTCCGAAACAAAACCCATTAAAGATCCGGCCTCAGTCTGCGGTTTAGTTCACTGCACGGTTTCATCACTTTCGCGGCGTTCGGCTCTGCTCTGCTTTTTCGGCTGTTGCCCGCCGCGAAACTGATGAAACCTTTTTCAGTCACCTCTCCCTAACCCGCTGAAAACAAAGGCGGAGCACAGCGATGCCCCCCGATCTCAATAAACTCCCGTGCTACTCTGAGTGTCGGACAAAGAATATCCACCTCTCCGAAAAGGCTCTCCGCACTCGCCGCAAGGTGTTCTGCTGGGAACCCCCTCGTTCTTTGACAATTCCCACAGCAGCCGGCGCAATTGGAGGGCGGGCAACTCTGCCGGCAGTTCTGCCCGCAGCCGGCTTTCAGCCGGCTCTGACCGCCTAAAAAGGCGGCTGCGGCCAAGATTGGCAAGGCAACCAGTGCAACCGGATGCAACATGAAATCGAAAAAACGAATCAGGCCCCCATCAACGCATATTGCGAAGCGAACCCAATTCCCCCAACCATGCAATGACAAGCAATACTTCAGATAAAATCGACAACCATAACAAAATAAGCTAATTGTTATCTCTGATTTTAAGCATTGGTTTCGGCCGGCACATTCCGCATGGCCGCCACCACGTGCACAAAAACGCCCTGATCTGCACAATTTCGCACAACGAAAGCCACGCGCCAAACAGGCCAGGTATCCTACCCGCCCACGTTCCGGCGCGCCAAATCCTCCAGACTCCGCACCACCAACGCCGTCCACCCCGTCTGATGGCTGGCGCCTAACCCGCGTCCGTTGTCGCCATGGAAGAATTCGTGGAACAAGGTCAGATCCCGCCAGTGCGGATCTTGCGCGTAGCGCGGGCCGCTCTGCCAGGCGGCGCGCCCATCCTCTCCGGCCACGAAGATGCGCGACAGCCGCGACATGATTTCCTCCGCCACCTCTTTCAGGTTCATCATGCGCCCCGACCGCGTGGGGCATTCCACCCGTAAGTGGTCGCCATAGAAGTGGTGATACCGTTCCAGCGCCTCCACCAAAAGGTAGTTGAGCGGAAACCACACCGGCCCGCGCCAGTTGGAATTGCCGCCGAATGTGCCGCTGGTGGATTCCGCCGGTTCATAGTCCACGCGCTGCTCCGTTCCGTCGATTTGCAGAGTATAAGGATGTGCCTGGTGAAATTTGGAAAGCGAACGAATGCCATAGGGCGACAGAAACTCGTTCTCGTCCAGCAGGTATTTCAGCACCCGCAGCAGGCGTCCCAGCGACGGAATCGCCAGCAGCCTGTGAGTTTGCCCTTCCGAGTCGTCCTGCTCCATGTAGGAGATCTGTTCGCACAGATCCTTGCGGTTCTCCAGGAACCAATCCATGCGCTTGCGAAAACCCGGCAGATGGGCGATGTCGTCGTAGTTCAGCACCGCCACGGCAAACAGCGGCACCAGTCCCACCGCCGAGCGCACGCGCAGCGGAAGCGTCGTGCCATCCACGCGGAGCTGATCGTAGTAGAAGCCGTCCACATCGTCCCACAGCCCGGTGCCGCCCAGCGAATTCATGGCGCTGGCGATGGCCACGAAGTGCTCGAAGAACTTGGAGGCCACGTCTTCGTACTCCGGATCTTCGCGGGCCAACTCCAACGCCATCGACAGCATGGTCAGGCAATAAGCCGCCATCCAGGCCGTGCCGTCAGCCTGTTCCAACTTCAGATTGCCGGGCAGCGGCCGCGACCGGTCGAACACGCCGATGTTATCCAGCCCCAAAAACCCGCCGGAGAAGATGTTCTGCCCTTCCACGTCCTTGCGGTTCACCCACCAGGTGAAGTTGATCAGCAGCTTCTGGAACACGCGGCCCAGGAAGACACGGTCGCGTCCGCCGCGCGGGCCGGTCATTTTATATACGCGCCAGCAGGCCCATGCGTGCACCGGCGGATTCACGTCGCCGAAGGCAAACTCATACGCCGGAATCTGCCCGTTGGGATGCATGTACCATTCGCGCAGCATCAACACCAACTGCTCCTTGGCGAATTGAGGGTCCAGCTTGGCGAACGGAATCATGTGGAAGCCCAGATCCCAGGCGGCATACCACGGGTATTCCCAGTTGTCCGGCATCGAGATGATGTCGCGATTGTAGAGATGCTTCCAGTCGTGGTTGCGCCCCTGGTCGCGTCCGGCCGGAGGCGGCGGTTGGGCAGGATCGCCTTCCAGCCACTGCGCTACCCCATAGTGAAAGAACTGCTTGGTCCACAGCAGTCCGCCGTAGGCTTGCCGCGCGATGCGCCGCGACTCATCCGTATAGCCCTTCGCCAGCCACGTGCCGTAGAACTCGTCAGCCTCGCCCTGGCGCTGCGCGAACACTTGCTCCGCATCGGGCGATGGACTGGCGCCATCTGCGCCGTCCGCCGCCAGCCGCAAGTGGATGGTGGCGCTCGCCCCGGGCTCCAGGTCCAGGCGGTACAGCGCGGCTGCCTTGGTGCCTTCGCCCTGCGGGTTCACGCTGTCCCTGCGGCCCTCGATCAGGTAGGCGTGGAAAGCGTCCTTCACGTACGGCGAGGCGCTCTTCACTCCGAACACTCGCTCCATGTTCGTTTCGTTTTCGGTGAAGAGAAACTCCGTTGCGCCAGGCGCATCCAACCGGTACTTCCCGAGCGAAGCGTGCTCGGCCACCAATGTCGTATCGCCCGCGCGGCCGATCTTCGGCTTCGGCCAATAACCTTCACCGGTCCGCCCCCACGACCAGGTATTCCGGAACCACAGCGTGGGCAGCAACACCAGCGGAGCGCGCTCCGGGCCGCGATTCGCCGCGGTGATGCGGATCTCGAGGTCGTCCGGCCCCGCCTTGGCATACTCGACAAAGATGTCGAAGTAGCGCTGTTCGTCGAAAATGCCGGTGTCTTCCAGTTCGAACTCCGGCTGCTCGCGCCCGCGGCGGCGGTTCTCCTCCACCAGCCACGCATAAGGAAAGGGCTGCTGCGGATACTTATACAGCGCCTTCATGGAAGAGTGCGTGGGCGTCGAGTCCAGGTAGTAGTAGCACTCCTTCACGTCTTCGCCGTGGTTGCCTTCCTGGTTGCTCAGCCCGAAGAGCCGCTCCTTCAGGATAGGATCGCGGCCATTCCACAGCGCCAGCGCGAACGACAGGCGGCCTTCGCGGTCGCAAATGCCCAGCAGTCCGTCCTCGCCCCACCGGTATGCGCGGCTGCGCGCGTGATCGTGCGGAAAGTAGTCCCAACACGCGCCGCTGGCGGAGTAATCCTCGCGCACCGTGCCCCACTGCCGTTCGGAAAGGTACGGTCCCCAGCGCTTCCAGTTTTTCTCGCGGCGCTCGTCTTCGGCCAGGCGCTCCAATTCCGCGATCACGGCCGCCCCGCCTGCGCGATCTCGATCACATTCTTGATGCCGCCCGCCGTGCCCATCACCGGATCGTGGAAAGCCTCCATGGGATAGCGTCCTGTGATCATGGCGCCCAGCGCTTGCGGCCAGCGCGCCGCGAAGACGCCGATATCGCGCACGGCGTTGTCAAAAGCCTGCGGGCCGGCGTTGACCACGCCCAGCACCACCTGGTTCTTCAGCACCAGGTTGTACATGATGCGCTGCGTGTCGAACTCCACCGGCGCTTCGCCGCGCGGCACGCCGGTGAACACATAGATGCCGTTCGATCCCAGGTATTTCAATACCTCGAATGCGAACTGCGGAGCGCCCACGGCTTCGTAAATCAGGTCGATGTTGCCCACCTGCTCGGCCATCTGTTCGATGGGCGTCTCCTGGGACGAAATATACCGCGCGCCCACCGCTTCTGCCACATCGGCCTTGGCATTCGGCTTCGGCGACCGCGAGTAGACGTACGTCTCGAAGCCCGCATTCACCAGCACCATGGCGCCCAGCAGTCCCACCGGACCGGATCCCAGGACCACCGCGCGGTGCAGTCTGCCGTCCCAGTGCAGCCGCCGCTGGATTTCGCGTACCTCGATAAGCGCCTTCTCCGCGATGGTCAGCGGCTCCACCAGCACGGCCACATCGCGCAGTTCACGCGCCACCGGGTGCAGGGTTTGCCGGTCGGCGACCACCAACTCGGTCATGAATCCGTCCAGCCGCATGATGCCGTGCTCGCTGTAGTGGCCGGTGGCGCAAAAATCGTAGTGCCCGGCGCGGCAGGGGGCGCAGTCCGCGTCGGCGCAGGGCAGGCGCACGGTGCTCACCACCAGGTCGCCCGGGCGCAGATCCGCGACGCCCGGCCCGGCTTCCACCACTTCGCCCAGCGACTCGTGGCCCAGTACGAAATGATCCGATCCGGCCGGCGGCGTGCCGTACTCAAAAGCGCAGATGTCCTTGTCGGTGCCGCACACGCCGACCTCCAGCATGCGCAGCTTCACCTCGGTGGGCGCGGCGATGCGCGGCTCGGCGATGTCGATGATGTTGACTGTGTGTTTGGCGGGATAGACGGCTACGGCTTTCATGGCTCCTCGCGCGATGCGCCCAATCTACGCATTGTATCCAACTCGCGGTGAGCAGCAGTTCCGCCGGGAGCGTGCAGACAAAGCAGACAAGTATATCCTAAACTAGGGAAAATGCGAATAATCGGAATTCCGCGACTTGGCTTCTACCGATGGATCTACTTCATCGCGCTCGCATGGGGAACCGTCTTACGGCTGATTTACCCGCGGGACGCGGTGTGGGACCCCGACCAGATCTGGAACTTCAAACATGCTGTCGCGACGGGCTCCACGCTGCCCTGGGGTTGGCTCGGCATGATGTCCAGCGGCGGCGTCCGAGACCCCGGCATGAGTCTTTGGATCTTCGTCCTTCTAGTGCGGGCATTGGGAATCGCAAACCCCGAGCAACTCTCGCGCACAGTAGCTGCGATGAGCATCCTGGCCACCGTCCTGATCGGCTTCTGGGCTCTTGTTCAACTGCGCGGTTCGGACCAGGAAGTCTGGCTTGCCGCCGGCGCAATGGCAGCCGTCAATCCGATCGCAATTTTCCTGGACCGCGTGATTTGGGCGCAGTCGACACTGCCGCTGCTGGCTGTTACGTTTTGGATCGGCGTTTGGAATCGGGAGCGTTGGTGGGGCGCTCTTCTGTGGGGTTGTATGGGCGCTTGCTTATGCCAGATCCACCTTGCTGGCTTCTTTGTCTGCGCCGCCGCACTCCTTTGGGTCGTACTCTTCAAGCGACGGGGCCCGCGGTGGTGGGCGTATGCCATGGGGACTGCGATCGCGGGCTGGCCGCTCGTTCCCTGGTTGAAGTACCTCTTCACCGGATGCTTGACCCTGCATTGGTGTTCGATCTGGGCTCATTTCCCGGGAAAAGTCTGGCTATGGTGGCTCCTGGCGGATAGCGGGCTCGCCGCCAAATACCTGACCGGTAATTTCTGCAGGCTGCGATTTGTCGTTTTCTTGAGTGAGCCGCGGATCCTCGGCATACCAACGTACGGCGTGGCGGTTGTCCATGCGGCCCTGGTAATCTTATTGTTTTTCGCGCTCGGGGTATCGTTCCTGCACTTGCTCCGGCAGCGGAAAGAGTGGAAGCGGGAGCTGCTTATCGGCGACACTCAGACGGCTTTCCTGATCCGCACGGCGGTCATCGGGTTCGCCGGCTTGATCACGCTGCTCCCCGCGCCTGTGTTTGTTCATTATTTCCTGGTGTCGTTTCCGATGGGGTTTGTTTGGATCTCTTCGCTGTTCGTGCGGGCGCCCTCATGGACACCCGCGCGGCGGCGCGCGGCCCTGTTCGCCGTGGTTGTCTTGCAGTTAGTAGTAGCGATCGCAATAGCAATATTCCTGCACAGGGAATTTGCCGCTCCGCCAGGATCCTTTGGCCTGCATGTGCCGCCGCAAGGTTCGCTTTATTGATGCGACGGCGTCCCACGGTGTGGCGGATTGAAACCAGTGCCTCGCGCCTGCCGTCGAAGATACGATTGCCATCCGATTTGGGTTTCGAGACAATGTGTTGATATCTCCAATTCGCGTAGCTCTCTTCACCGATTGCTTTAGCGAGGCCAACGGTGTAGCTACGCTCAGCCGGCAGTTCGCCGCATTTGCCGGCCGCCGGCAGCTTCCGTTCCTGTGCGTTCATAGCGGGCCTCGCACGCAGGTCGCCTCTCAATCGTCCTTCAAGGAACTGGAAATCAAACGAGGCCCCGCGGCATTTCCGCTGGACCATGATTTGTCCTGCGACCCCTTCCTGAGCCGCCACAAGAACTGGGTGACGGCGCAGGTGCGGCCATTCCGCCCGCACCTTGTCCACATCACCGGGCCAGGCGATATCGGGATCATGGGTCTTTGGGTCGCGCACACCCTGCGCGTCCCCCTGGTCGCGTCCTGGCATACTAACCTGCATGAGTATGCGGGCCGGCGCTTGAACAAGCTCTTAGCGATCCTGCCGGATACCTGGCGCGAGCGCGCTTCGGCGACAGCCGAACAGTGGAGTCTGCGCGCTTGCCTGCGCTTCTATGGCTTGGCCCGCTTCCTGCTCGCGCCCAACCAAGCCATGGTCCATCTGCTTCACGAGCGGACCGGCAAACCCGCATTCCCGATGGCGCACGGCGTCGATACCGAAACGTATTCTCCCCAACGCCGCCGCCGCCGCGACGCCGTGTTTTCGATCGGGTATGTGGGCCGGCTCACTCCCGAAAAAAATGTGCGTCTCTTCGCCGCCCTGGAGAGAAGTCTCCTGGCGCAGGGCCAGCGCAATTTCCGTTTCACCCTCATCGGCGAAGGCAACGAGCGAGACTGGCTGCGCAAGCGCATCGAGTTCGGCGAGACGCCTGGCATTCTCCGCGGAGAGGCGCTGGCCGAAGCGTTTGCTAATATGGATGTGTTCGTGTTCCCGTCCCGGACCGATACGTTCGGTCTGGTGCTGCTCGAGGCGATGGCTTCGGGCGTCCCGGTGGTGGTAAGCCCCGAGACTGGCGCTCGGGTAGGCGTTAGGCACGGTGTCACGGGCTTTCATGCGCCGGATCTGCATTCCGTCGCGGAGGGGGTCCTGCAACTGATGAATAATGAACCGTTGCGGCAGCGCATGGGCGCTGCGGCCCGTATGTTTACTTGCGCCAGAGGATGGGATGGCGTATTCGAGCAGTTATACCGGACTTACGAGTGGGGGCTTGAAGCATCGGGCTCGAAACCCAACGACCGGGCCATCGCGGAAAGTCAAGCGACTTCATAACCCGCGATGCTCATTCTCCCGTTTCTGTTGTTTCCGATTCAACCGCATGTTGTCCGCCAGGCGCCGGCCGGATCCGAAGTCCACATCCGCCTGACGACCGCGGTGGGTTCTTACGCGAGCAGGGCAGGCAGTCCTGTCAGCGCCGTTCTGATCGCGCCCGTAATGCTGGACGGCGAGACCGTCCTGCCGGCGGGGAGCGTGGTGTCGGGAAGCGTGAAGCGGGCCGCCAGCGTGGGGCTGGGCATCCGCCATGAGACCGCCGCACTCGACCTGGAATTCAACCGGGTGGCCCTTCTGGGCGGCGATCCGGTCGCGCTGCGGGCGCGCGTGACGGAAGTGGACAATGCCCGGGAACACGTGACCCGCGATGGCCGGATACACGGCGTTCGGGCCACCGACAGCGGCTCCTACCGCGTCAGCGGCTACGTCAGGGATTTGCTTTTTCGCTGCGAGTTGCATGCCAGGATCGCCGAAGTGATCGTCAAGGCCGCGGTTATCAACCTTCCGGAGCCGGAGATCTATCTGCCCGCCGGCGCCGAACTCACGCTGAACCTGACTGACTCCCTGTCTCTCGACGCCTCCGCGGAAGTTCCGATTAGCCGCGCCGCGAGCGCCCCCGCGCGCGAAGACTTACGTCTCCTGGCGGCTTCCATGCCAAGCCGGACCTATGCACCCGCGCCCGAGCGCCCGTCGGACCTGACCAACGTGTTGATCGTCGGATCTCACGACCAGGTCGCCGCCGCGTTCGCCGCCGCCGGCTGGTCCGAGGCCCGTCCCTTGACCTTTGGCCGCCGCGTGCGGTGGCTCCGCGCGATTGGCCTGAGACGGGGATTCGATTCCGCGCCCATGTCTTCTTTGTTGGTCAACGGGGAGCCGGCGGACCTGTCCCTGGAAAAGGGTCTGAACGACGTTTCCAAGCGTCACCATATTCGCTTGTGGAAGCAGGAGGGCCGGTGGGAGGGCCAGGATCTGTGGATCGGCGCCGCCACCCGCGACGTGGATTTCGGCTACTTGCGGCCGGGCCGGGCTTTCACCCATAGGATCGCAGCCGAGGTGGATCGGGAGCGCGACAAGGTGGCCTACGATCTGGCATTCACGGGCTGTACGAATTGGCTGGACTGGACCGGGCGCGCCAGCGTTCCCAGAGTCTCCGAGAACGGCACCGGAGACGCCATGACCACCGATACCAAGCTCGCCGTGGTCGGGCTCAACGACTGCCGAGCGCCGCGCCTCTCGACCGAGACGATCGATCTCGCGCCAGTGCCTATGCACGGCGGCAGACTGGCGCTCTTTGCGCGGCGCGAAATCCTTAGCGTGCGCAGCGATCTGATCCGCAACAACTGGTATTACCGAAGCTATGAGGTCACTCGATGGATGGTTGGGGTGCTGCGCGCGCACGGGCGGAACAGTTCCGGGCCCCGATCGTTTTTGAGCAGCTTTCGTCATTCGAGCCTCCCGGCATCGCCTGTTCAGATCGCGGCCATCGCACCATGAGGTGTCTCGCTCTGTTCCTCATGATCTCCGGCGTCATCTCGCCGCCGGCCCGGCCAGCCGGGTGTTCCGAATCGCCCACCGTGCAACAAGTGATCGCGCAGATGGAGGAGCGCGGTCAGGCCAGGTCCGCCCTGTTGGCTCAGTACGTTTGCCTCCGCCGCTATGCGCTGACCAACCGGCGTTTCCACAAGACCGCGGAACTCAGCGTGCGCATGACGTATACCTCTCCCGGACACAAGACGTTCGAAGTGCTGTCCGAGCGGGGGCTTTCGATCATCCGCCAGCGTGTGCTGCGGAAAATGCTGGAAGCCGAGGAGGAGGCCAGCCGCGACGGGATTCGGGAGAGCACGCAGATCTCGCCGCGCAACTACGACTTCCGCCTTACCGGCCCTGAGTTGCAGCAAGGCCGGCCGGCGTACGTTTTGGAGATAGCTCCCAAGAGGGTTAATAAATTTCTGATGCGGGGCCGCATTTGGGTCGATTGCGAGGATTTCGCGATCGTGCGCGTGGAGGCCGCCCCCGCTGTCATTCCGTCCGTATTTATTCGCAACATTCACGTCGTCCAGCAGTACATGAAGGTGGGTCCGGTATGGCTGCCCCTGTACAATCACTCCATGTCGGACTCGTTCTTTTTTGGGCATACCGACGTCGCCATCGATTCTTCGGATTATGAGATTGCGCAGAAGAAGTGATGGAGGGGCCGGTGTGAGGCGACCGTCGGCGGCGAAGCTTTGAAACGTTTGGTGGACCTGGTGAGATTCGAACTCACGACCTCTTCCATGCCATGGAAGCGCAGGCGTATAACTTACACTATCGTCTGCTGAGAATAAACGGGTTACGACGACCCAATGTGGTCCACTTCTGGTCCGTAGTGGTACCGAAGATGTAGTGATCCACCATCTACAAACGCGGCAGAAGCGGCCGCCACGGTGGTTCATCCCACCCGGGCGTTTTTGTTGCTTCAGAAAAAGAAAAGCCACCGCGTGCGCCTGGTCAATATTCTCGGCGCGCCGCACCGGCGGGCCGGCAAGGTGCGCACGACCGCGCAGCCGCTACGCTGGATCCAACGTGTACCGGCGATTGTGGTGCCCGCCGGCAGGGTGCTCAACCCGGAAAACACGCTTCCAGTCGGTGGGGCGAAATGCGAGCCGAGCGCGCGCCTATCCCAATGGACACAGCCGATCTTCGACCCGGAAAGCGGTCTTCGACCCTCGAAGTGACGGCTCACGTTGTGAATGCGAACTGGGCTCGGCTAGTCCTCCGTAAAGCAGCCACGGCCCTGGCGGCCCCACTTCGATCGGCCGAAGCCGATGAAGGCGGGTGGCGGCGATGAGCGGCGCTTACGGAGATAGCCGGGAAAAGCGCTTTAAGGCCTATTTCACGCGGATCGGAAGGCCGCCGTACGCCCCTGACTATCTCGAAAACCTTCTGACGGTCATGGCCGATCCGAGCGGTTGCGCGCAGCACCGGGTGCTTGCTTGGGCGATTTACCGAGCGCCTGGCAATCAGAACGAATTCGCCATTTACCTGGGCACGGACCGAGAGGGACGTTCGGAAGAGATCCTGCTGAGTCAAACTGACTGTGCCCTCGACTTGGCTTGGCTCGAAGCGGGATATCCACCCGAATGGCTGGACGCTCCGCGTCCCGTATGGCATGCAGAGGTATCCCGCCGCGGCGTCCAACCGCTCGATAAGAGCGCCGTTAGCCCAAGGAGAATCCGGTCATCTGGCAGCTGCGCCGGCAACTCGATACGGCCGAACGGAAGCTCGGCGAGGAGCAGGCGCTGCGAAAAACGCAAGAGGAGCACGCTCGTTTGCTGCGCCGCGACTTGGCACTGGGGCGAGCCAAGGCGGCCGCGGCCCAGCGAAACGCCTTTCGCAGCTTGGTCGTCGGCTTACGCACGCTTTCGGTACTGTTCTTCAGGCACCCGACCAAAGCCGAGCGCTGGCCTGGCACCAAACAGGTCTGGATTGCGGAGACCAGAAACTCTGAAGACATCGACGGCATCGCGCAGCGCTTCGCCAACCGGGCAGAAGACGACATCGCCCGCACGCTGACAATCGACCAGATCAAACGAAGTCAGGGCGTTTTGCGACCGGGCAATCACCCGTTTGTATTTCCGACCCCGAGCTGCTCCTCGATTTGGGCGACGATCCGTCGCCGACGATGAGTTCACCCTCTACTGCTCATGGTAGGCGATTCGGTCGAACTGCGCGCTACTTCGGTGAAGACGGGAATGCCGACGTGCCGGCGCATGCCGTTCGCCGTCCGTCGCCGCGACCGTCGGCGCGCGGATGGGGATGCGAGCGGCGCGGAAGGCGCGGGCGTCGATGGGCCTGCACGCCCGTGGCGCAGGTGCGCCGGGGGATAACCACCGGATGGCCGAAGTCGGCGGGGGCGTTGCCTTACGCGCTTCGCGCAGTCCGATGCCGCCCGCCAGCCCCGGCGCCCGCCGCCCGGGTCCATCGCCGCGACCGCCGCGTGCGGATGGGATGCGCGCGGCGCGGTGGGCGGCGCGTCCATGGTTGGCGAGGCTCGAGTGCCGTTCGACTGGAACGTAACCGCGGGTGAGGTGACCGAGCGCGTGCGCGCGGCGATGGAGGATTGACGCAGGGAGGATTGACGCAGGCGGGCTTCGTGCCTGGTTCGAAGTCCCGTGTCCCTTATGAACCAGCGGACTCCCGCGCCGGCTGGGCGGGCGGCCGGATCGCCTGCCCCAATAGGTCTTCGAGAAGCGGTGTCACCGGGTACGGGTGTCCCTTATAGTGCCGGAAACCCTCGGCGAAGATCACGCCGGCGCGGCATCCCGCTTCCCGTGTCCAACGCTCCATGGTCAGCAGATAATCGTCGATGCCGTGCTGTGCCAGCAGCCACTCACGTTGGCTGGCGTGCTCGGCGAGCATGGCTCGCTTGGTCTCGAATTGGGGCCCTATGTCCACGTAAAAATCCGCTATCACCGGTCGATTCTCACGGTTCCCGCCGCCGATCGGGTCCATGAAGTAGAGATGCGGGATTGTGGATAACGCTGGGGCAGGCGGCACTGATGCAGTCGCATAATTCGGAGCGGGCGCAGCGAAGCACGCGTCGCGGACTAGCCTGCTCGTGGCGTCGTGATCGCACATGTAGTCCACCGGCGCGGCCGTCATCACCACATCAGGGCGTACGGCGCGGAGCACCTCGGTAACCCGCCTCCGGGACGCGTCGTTGTTGAAGATGGCCAAATCGCGGAACTCAGCGCAGCGATAAGCGGCCCCGATAAGTCGCGCCGCGGCTGCCGCTTCCTTGCGTCGAATGGCCGCTATCTCTTCTGGCGCGCGGTCGCGCGATCCGCAGTCTCCCGGCGTCATGCTGACAATCATCACCCGGTGCCCGGCAGCCGATAGTTGGGCCAGAGTGCCAGCCGCCAGAATCTCCACGTCGTCTGGATGGGCGTGTATGGCGAGAATGGTCTTGATCATTGGGGATGCCTTTCAGTCTAACGCCCGCCCGGCGCAAAAGTCCCCAGTCATACCGCGTGACGGCGAGAGACGCAGCACCGGTCTCAGGAACGAAGCGATTTCGCGCAAATGCCTTCCACGCTGTATAACGATGAGATGGGCTTTGATTTCTCCGGCAAGCTAGCCGTCGTTACCGGTGGCGCGAACGGCATCGGCGCGGCCACGGCCCGCGCGCTAGCGCGGGGCGGTGCGCGAGTGGCGATTTTCGATCTGGAACGCGTGGATGCCACCGCTGCCGGCGCGCAATTCGGCGGCGCCGGATATGCGGTGGACGTCACAGACCGCGCATCCCTGGAGCGCGCCTTCAATCAGACCGGGCCGCCCGATATTGTGATCGCCAATGCGGGCGTTGGTGCGGAAGTGGAATTCGGAGCCACCAGCGAAGAGACCTGGCAGCGCACGATCGCGGTGAATCTGACCGGCGTTTTTCTCACGCTGCAAGCCGCCGCCGCAATCATGAAGCCGCGCCGACACGGCGCCATGGTGATTACCGCGTCCACCAACTCATACGACGGCGAAGCGCTCCTCACCGCGTACAATGCCAGCAAAGCCGGCGTGCTAGGGCTGCTGCACACCGCCGCAAACGAACTAGGGCCGTATGGAATTCGCGTCAACGCGGTGTGCCCGGGACTGATCCGCACGCGCCTCACGGAGCGACACTTCTCGCATCCGGAAGTGTTGAAGGATTACTTCCGGCACGTGCCATTGGGGCGGGGCGGCGATCCAGAAGAAGTCGCCAATGCTAGCGCATTCCTTGCCTCCGACCTGGCGTCGTACATTACGGGCGCGACCCTATTCGTCGACGGCGGCCAGATGGCCACCAAGTTCGGCACCTGGGACGAGGAGCGCGCGGAGTTCAGCGAAGGGCGCTGGCGGCTACTCTAACTGCGCTCTCCGCTGGACTTCACCCTTCACGAGCCCGCTGCCGCCGGCCAATTCCGGCGCCCGTCGGCTGGCGGATGGGGATGCGGCCCAGGCGGAGGGAGCCGCATCCATCAGTTGCACCAGCCGGCCGCCAGTTTTCGGCGCCAGCCGCCCGTCGCCCGTGGTGCGGCGCCGCGGGCGCCGGCGCGCGGATGGCGACGGCGGCCATGGTGTGTGCGATGTCTGGCGGCGGACGCCGACGCGCAGCCTGAGCACCCGCGGCGCGGTTGCGCCGGGGGATACCTTCCGGCTGTCCGGGTTGGGTGGCATAACGCGCTTCGCGCCGCCCGATGCCGACCGCCCGTTCGGCTATACCCGCGGCCCCAGCGCCCGCCGCCCGCCGGCCGTCGCCCCGACGCCAGGCGTGCGGATGGGGAGGTGCGAGGCGCGGAGGGCGCTACGGCCATGACGGACACCTGTGCCGGGCGGAGGACGGCGCATCGTATCCAGGAACGAGAGGGTGCGCCGCGCCATCGTTTGCGCGGGGCAGCCACACCATACGCTCTAATTGCTCGCCGCTTAGCCTGGCATGCACGTGATTGCGACACTGCGGCCTATCACTTTAGAGGGCGGCGCCGATTTCGTTGGGCAGCACGGAAGGTATGGACAGTTCGACTCCTACCCGAGCCGCCATGCGCAAGATGTTGCGATGGGATTGCTGAAATCTTTCGTGCAGCGACTCGATCTGTTTCACGTCGCGAATTCCTTTCAGAGCGTACCTCAATTCGGCTATGGTTAAACTTGCGCCCAAAGGCCGACCGGCGGGATCAGGCGCGAAAGGTTCGTGATAAAGAGACTCATAGAGGTAGCCGAGCAGGACATTATCGTAAGCAGCGATAAGGCACGCCGGGTATTGAGCGACTGACTGCAAAAACACTTGTTCGCCGGCAGCGCGCGTAATGTGCTCACGGCTGGATCGAAGGCCAGTCGTACCCCGAAAGTTCACCGTGTGGCGCGACGACTCATCCGCGTCGACATTGATGACGATCTTTCCGCCCTTGACCAACTCCCTGGCTGCAAAGTCTCCCGGTTGCAGATTGACTCCCTGCGGCCAATTCTCTGGAAACTCATACCTGCAGGCGAGTGCCGGCGCAGGCAGTGCGCGGTAACTCTCGGCTCGGCATAACAGCGCAAATATTGCAGGCGCGCCTTTTCGCGGCACGAAGGAAACGGCCGCCACGCTTGGATCAGTAAATGCTTCGAAATAGGAGCAGGCCCAGTCAC
Source organism: Bryobacteraceae bacterium (assembly GCA_049520215.1). Lineage (GTDB taxonomy): Bacteria > Acidobacteriota > Terriglobia > Bryobacterales > Bryobacteraceae > Bog-159. The sequence continues at coordinate 14,545 of JBEKPZ010000111.1, forward strand.
CATCCAGGAGAAAGGTATCAGCGTCGAGAAAAAGGACGAAATCACATGATGCATTCAATGTCACATCATAGAATTCCATGAAGTCGCGCATCCCTGGTCCACTACAGGTGAAGCGGACTCCTGGAAACACATGCGGAAGGAACTGATCTGCGTTTGCGTCGCAAAAAATATTTGCCTCCACTGTTAAGTCGAGGCGCCCGAATTCCGGCGCCACCTCGCGCATAACAAATCGATGCCACAGACGCGCCAGATCGGGATAACGATGCGGGCTGGCGATCAGCAGGCGTGACATTGTTTAGCGAAGAAAGGGGCTGTCGCCTCTGGAATGGTAAATGCCGTTGCGATCAAAACCGCCCTCCCACGTCCCGCTCAGCCATGTGCCGCCCCAGAAGATTCCGCCGAGGAAGATGCCGTCAACGAACTGCCCCGATCGAAACATACCGCCCGTGAACAGTCCAGCCTCAAAAAGCCCCCCGTCCCACTCGCATTCGAACAAGGCGGCGCCTCGGTTGACCGTGCTGGGGCCGAACCTTTTCCGAATGTGCAACTCACCGGGCCCCAAAATTGAGCGGTCGCTCATTGTGCATTCACAGCTCTATTTTGGCACTATTTTCGCCGCCGCATCTCGCTAATGACGTTCCCGGCCGGCCAGATGCGGCCTCTTCCTGTGTTGAGCCACGATAGTCCCGGGCCATCACTCTCCGGCGGGTGGTTCACTCCAGGGCGCCTCAACCCTTCGGTTCAAAAACGGAACCCTCCCCCTGTCTTCACCTGGCCTCCAGGCACGACGAACCGGCCGGGTCGGAGCAGCCGGCCGGGTGGGGGAAACGCCAACTTGCGGAAAACCTGCGACTGACTAGGGCGATCCTGCCGATTACGGACTTCTTCCAGCACACTGTTCTTTTCGTCGGATTCGAGGCGTTTGAGAATTCCATCGGCTGCAGCGATTTCCCGCTCAATTGCGCCGCTTCTCTGTAATCTCGGGTCCGCTAAGATCGCTCCGATGAGAAGCGAAGCAAATCGTTGCGCTCGAACGACGAAGTACGTGGTTCCCTGGGAGTGAAAGTACGCGTTGTGAACAATCCGGGTGCGAAGCTGGTAGATGAAGATAAGGTCATCTCGCGCCTCTTTATGCATGCGGTCCAGTTCCATTTTCGCTGTTTTTCGATCTTCGTCGGATGCCCGAAGTCGGCGGCTCGGCTTCCCGCACGTGGCCGACGGGGGCGTGCCGGTGCACTTGAGCGAGTTAAGATGAACGTCTGCGTCCGCTCTGCACAGGCCGGAGAAAGCGCCCATAGGAACCTGGCCGAGCGGCAAGGACATGCACATGATCGGTAAGTTCACTGCCACCTTTAAGCCATCTCCTACCTGCTCAAACACTGGGAAAAACTCACCCTATTTCTACGAAAGGCCGGCGCCCCACTGGACAATAACCTGGTCGAGAGGGCACTAAAAAAGGCCATTCTGCATCGCAAGAACTCCCTGTTTTATAAAACCCGGAAAGGCGCCCAGATGGGGGATCTGTTCATGAGCTGATCCACACCTGCGAGCTGAACGGCGTCAATGCATTCGATTATGGTGACCGAGTTGCAGCGGCACGCAGAGGAACTGAAGCAACGCCCATCGGAGTGGATGCCCTGGAACTACCGCGAGAAGCTGGCTCGGCGCGCCACACCAGCAGCCGTATAATATTACGATGAATCCTGCCTGGCCGAAAAGGATCTACGGCGGCCAGGCGGGAGTGTCACCAGAAAAATGGCCGGAAAACGAGCCTCTCCGCAGGCAAACTCGAATCATGTTTGTGGCCACGCACGCAGACTGGCGAAAACGTTTCGTGCCGGTCTCTACGTGTCCCTATGCAGTACCACGCCTTGGCGATGCGATTAGCAATCGCATGCCGGTCATGCGCGGTGATCAAATACTATGCGAATGAGCCGACGCGATTTGATGCTCGGAGCGGCCTTCCGTGCCTTCGCACAGGAGCTCAGATTCTCCACTGAAGTAAAGGTCGTGACGTTACTTGCGACGGTGCACGATAGTCGTGGCACAGTCATCACAAGTCTCAATAAGGAAGACTTTCTGCTCGAAGAGGATGGGATCCCTGAGACCATCCTGTATTTTTCGCGGGAATCGGACCTCCCGCTGACGGTTGGCATTCTCGTGGATACCAGTAAAAGCCAGGCATGGTCTATCGAGAGTGAACGCCGGGCAAGCTACACGTTTCTCGATAAGGTGTTGCGCGAAGACAAAGACCACGCATTCGTAGCCCATTTCGATTTCCGCGTGGAAGTCTTACAGGAGCTAACCTCTTCACGCACACTGCTGGCGTCGGCCCTCGATAAGCTCGCAATTCCGCGACGGTCCTCGACACTGCTCTATCGGGCGGTTCGCGATTGCTCCGAGGGGCAGATGAGAAAACAACAGGGGCGCAAAGCCATCGTCATTCTCTCCGATGGCGTTGATGTCCATAGCCAGACATCTATTGTCACGGCGATCGAATTCGCCCAGAGGGCCGACACCATCATCTACTCGATTATGTTTAATAAGTGGCCAGCTATCGCAGATCCGGGATCCGCGGTACTCAAGGCAGTATATGACGCGAGAGGCAAGCGCGCCATGCAACGGCTGGCCCAGGAAACGGGCGGAGCGTATTTTGAGGTTTCCAAGAATCGCCCCATCGAGAAGATATACGCATCAATCGAAGAGCAGCTACGCAATCAATACAGCATTGGGTACACGCCGGAGCGGAAAGATGGGAGAGGGCGGTATCGCAAGATCCGGTTGAAGACCAGGCAACCCGGACTACTGGCTCAGACACGGACCGGATACTACGCCGAATGAGATAGAGCAAACGTTTCGTGCTGCTGCACTGGCATCGGTCCATTGCAAAGATGTGCAAAAAGGCAAAGACTGGAACGCCATCGTCCAAAAGTGATTTGGGTACAAGCAACGCCTTAATCCGGAGCACAATCACCTCAAGCAAGACGCGGGGCGGCTTAAAACGCAGGCTCGCCGAAAGCTCAGGATTCATCGCGCAGGCCGCCGCGCCAGCCGCCGCCGGACGCGATGCGGGCGAGGAGCCGCGCCGAGGCGCGCGGTGCGGCGCTGACCAGCCGGCGGATACTCCAAGGTCTTTTTCCGCCTGGGCTGTCGCGCTCATCGCTGCGGCCATGGTGTGCGCGATGTCGCTCGGCGTTTGGCGCACCGTTGCGCGGGTAACCAACGACCGAGGTGTGCGACCACTTCACCGGAAGCCGACGCGCAGCCGGCTGCCGGTGCGCCCGTGGCGCAGGGGCACTGACGGGGTGATCACCGCCGGGTAGCCGAAGTCCGGCACCGCCATGAAAACATTCTCCGAGTGGCGCGTGACTCGCCCGGAGTAGGTCGGCAGCACTTTGGAGCCGTCGGTAAACACTGCGCGAATTTAGGCTACTTTCCGAACTCCGTTAGTAGCACCGCGGTGGCCATTCCTGCGCCCAGACAGCTACCATTGCAGTTGAGCCGCTCTATGCGCCACTTAATTCCCATCATGACGCCGCATCTAGTCTTGCGTCCTCCGACTCTTGACGATTTGGATGCTATCCAGGCCGCCAAGGAAGATGCATGGAATGATTTGCAGCTTTGGATGGCTTGGGCGTTCGAGAACCAACGACCGCGGCAAGCGCTGGAACACTCCATTCGACGGACGATGGACTTCCAGAGTCAAGCAGGTATCGCATTGGCCGGATTCCATCGGATCAACGGAGATTTCGTCGTCCGAACCGCGTTGGATCCCACTGATGAGCCAGACGTCTATGAGACCGGTTATTGGGTGGCGCGGAAATACGCCGGACAAGGCATGGCCACGGAGGCTGCCAACGCCGCAATTCGTTACGCGTTCGGCCGCCTGGGCGCCAAAGCGATCAGCATCGGGTACTTCGACGGCAACGACGCTAGCCGCCGCGTCGTGGAGAAACTGGGATTCCAGAAGGTTCGCGTCGCCCGTCAAGCGGCGACACGGTGCCTCGACGGCACGAGGCTCGACCGTCATGAATACATCTTGACCAGCCCCGATGTACTTCCCAAACTTGACGTTTCTTGGGGTTGAAGCATCACGGGGTTGCGCTGGCAAGGAACGTTTTCGTCGCGCCCCGGTAGACCCAGGTCCGCACATGCGCGTCGGGGCGCCCGCATTCACGATCGGCGCGGGCCGTATCGGCGGATGGCGCGCCACAGTTTCAGAGCGGGTCTTCCAGCAACCATCCGTGCGTGGCCAGTTCGCCGCGCCGGCGCGTCGGCCGCGTGCCCGTCGCGCTGTTGCGGTCGGGCGATCACTTCCGGGTGCACGAAGTCCGCGGGCCACGGGCGTCGCGCACTCCGATGCCGGCGGCGCAACTTCCGGATGTGCCATGCAACCGGGAACGTCGGCGGGTGGTCACTTCGCCGGGACGCCGACGCGCAGCCTGCACGCCCGTGGCGCAGGTGCGTCGGGGGACAACTTCCGGATGGGCGAAGTCGGCGGGGTCGTGTTGCCATAACGCGCTTCGCGCCGCCAGCCCGTTCCGGCGCCCGCCGCCCGTTGTCCCCTCGCCGCGACCGTCGCGGGTGCGGATGGGGACGCGCGCGGGGCGGGAGGCGTCGGCGAGCGGCCGCTTCACCGGGATGCCGGCGCGCGGCCGGCACGCGCACGGTTGCAGTTGCGGCGGCGCATCCGCTTATTCCAACCCGATCACCCGGTCGTTTCGCATCTCCCATCACCTTCCAGTTTCCAGCCCCGGGCTTTGGAATCGTGGCTGGCAGCGGCTGGCAGTTTCTCAAGACTAGTCTTGTCGTAAGACAGAATGATGTATAATGTGCGCCATGAACTCATGCTCAGTCCTGGTAGGCGGACTGCTACTCGGGAGTTATTCAATCTGTGGCGGCCAGTCTCACGATCCGAAGAACCCGACGCCTCTCGGGCCGGGGGTCAATAAGGGCAACGTCGATAACAAGGCAAACGGACCAAATTACTATTACTTTTACGCCGGTCCCGGACATGTGGATATGCATTATGCATTCAAGGAAGCGGGCGTTTTCGGGAGCCCATTGCGGCAGTCGCTTAGTTTCGATCTGTATGACGAGAATGGTAAGTTAATCGCTCATGACGCCATTGTTTCGGTGGGTAAGATGGAGAAGTTATTGCGGCCCGGCGATCTCGGGACGCGCCATAAGTTAGTTGTTCGAATCGTTTCTCCGGACGCGACGATCCAATTGGGAGGCTATTACGAGATCGAGGCAACAGGCGCAGCCACGTTTGCCGGAAAGACGACTGGCGCGAACGCCAAGCCGAAAAACACGGAACTATATCATCCAGCGGGGCCGTTGGCGACGCCGCAAGCCTCACTGTATCAGCCGGGGGAGGCTCTATACAGGCCGACCGGCGCACTGACCAATGTGGAAGAGAGCCCGAAGGAATTGCGGCTGACGCTGGCAGCCGACATTCTGTTCGACTTCGACAAGTCAACGATTCGTCCGGATGCCAAGGCGGCGCTCGATCGGGTAGCGGAGATCATCCGTTCAAAGAGCCGGGGAATGGTCAGGATTGAGGGCTTCACGGACTCGAAGGGGGCGCCAGATTACAACCTGCGATTATCGAGCGCACGAGCGGAATCGGTGAACAACTGGATGATCGAGCGGGAGGGACTGTTGGGCGCGGGATTCACGACGCGTGGATTAGGCGCAACGCGGTTTGTCGCACCGAATACGAAGCCGGACGGAAGCGACGATCCGGCAGGACGGCAGAAGAACCGCCGCGTGGAAATCATCATTCAGAAACAAGATTGACGGCTGCGTTCCGGCGCCCGCCGCCCGTGGTCCGTCGCCGCGACCGCCCGCGTGCGGATGGGGACGCGCGCAGCGCGGAGGGCCGCCGCATCCAAGATGTGCGCGGGGCCCGGCCGGAGGATGGCGCACCGTCTTGCCAGCCCGTCATCATCCAGGAACCTCGGCGCGCGGCCCCTTCACCGGGATGTCACCAAAGCACCGTCATCCGGGTGCGCCGGCGAGACCTTCCGGGTTCCCGGGCGCCCGCCGCCCGCGGTCCGTCGCCGCTTGCCGTCTGGCCCCAGTGTCTGGTGTGGCGCCCTTTCGAGACGTCACCATTGCCCCACCGCTGCAACCATACGCTCATGTTGTTTCTCCCCGTGTGGCCATCAAATGGCCTCCTTTCGAAGATTCACGCGCCCGCAGTGACGCGCGTGCGCAGGGCGACAGTTTCCCGGTGTCCGGATTGGGTGGCGTAACGCCTTTCGCACCGCCCGATACCACCGCCCCGTTTCCGGCGCCCGCCGCCCGTGGCCGCAACCGCCGGCGGGCGGATGAGGATGGGCGCGCGGAATGCGCTGCGTCCACGATCGTCGGCGAGCGGCCCCTGCGCGGGGGCAGCACTCCTCTGGCCGCAAGCCGCGGAGCTCAAAACCACCCAGGCGGTTCTCGAGAAATATCAGCGGGCGCTGGGTGGGGCGGACGCCATCCGGAAAGTCCAATGCGAGACGCGCCGTGGCGAGGTCGAAGGGAACGCCATCCAGGGCAAAGCGACCTTCGTTGCCTACACCAGGCCGTTCAAAACGCTCAGTAGAGTCACGCTGCCCGGCGGAGCCGAAATCGTCTCCGGTTTCGATGGCAGCGTTTCGTGGTCAATCACACCGCAGGGCGCAAGCATCGACAAATCCAGCCCGGTCGAGGCTGTGCGCCGTGATGCCGATCTTCAGTACGCCCTCCATCAGGCGGATTATTTCAAAAAATACGAACTCGCCGGAGTTGTCGATTTTGAGGGCCGCCGCTGCTATTGGGTGCACGGCACCACCCACTGGGGCAAGGACAATAACCAATACTACGACATCGAAACCGGCCTGCTCGCGGGATACCGCTTTCAATCGGACAATTCATCATCGGCGGTCGTCACCACGCTGCTGTTTCAGGAGTATAAGAGCTTCGGAGGACCTTTGGTGGCTACCAAGAACATCGCCCGCACCGGCCAGGAGACACAGACAGTCACTTTCACGTCGGTTACGTACGAGCCGCTGGCCGATTCTCTGTTCGATTTGCCGGCTGCCGTGAGGGCGCTGTTGAAATAAACGCGGAAAGCGCGGTCGGAGATCGCACGCGCTACACCGCCTGCTTGGTGAGCGCCGACGCCGCGCACCAGGCGCAGCGCACGGCCGAGGAACTCGGCGATGACGGCGCGGTCGCGCCGCCCAAGGTGGCCACGATGTCCGGCGCGTTTCAGAAGCGCCTGCCGCGACCACCAATCGTCCTTGCGCCATCCGCCCGTCGCCGCGGCTGCCGGCGGGCGGATGGGGATGTGCGCGGCGCGGAAGGCGCCGCATCTGCCGGTGCATACTGAATCAGGTGCGGGCGCCCAAAATCGAAACTCCGGTCAGGGTCGGGGCGATGAAGACCGCATGGCCCGTTTTTCTGTGCGCGTTCATGCTTGCCTTCCTCCCGAGCAGTGGCGCACAAACCGTCATCATCGAAGGGAGCGGCTTGGGGCGCACCTTTGATGGTCTCGGCGCAATCAGTGGTGGAGGCGGCAACTCCCGCCTCTTGATCGACTACCCGGAACCGAACCGCAGCCAGATCCTGGACTATCTCTTCCAACCCAACTACGGCGCGTCGCTGCAGATCCTCAAAGTCGAGATCGGCGGCGACGCGAACTCGACCAGCGGTGCCGAGCCTAGCCACATGCACTCGGCGAGTGACGAGAATTACTACCGCGGCTACGAATGGTGGCTGATGGAACAAGCCAAGGCGCGAAACCCCGACATCAAGCTGGTGGGGCTCGAGTGGACCGCTCCCGGCTGGATTGGAGGGGGCTCGAATTTCTGGTCCCAGGACAATGTGGACTACATCGTGAAGTGGATCACGGGCGCTAAGACGGACCACAATCTCAACATCGATTATGTCGGTGGATGGAACGAGTGCTATACCGGGTGGGACCTCGGATGGTTCCAGAGTCTGAAGCAGGCGCTCGCGGCGAACGGGTTATCCACGAAGATTATCGGCCCCGACGAGTACTACGCCCACTTGACGCCGTCCGCGCAGGCCACCATATCGGCTCCGGGTTTCTACACAAACATCGACGTTCCCGCCGCGCACTACCCTTGCGATTTCGGCGCCATCATGCAGTGCACCGACTTTCAGATGCTCTCCGGTCTCGGCAAGCCCATGTGGGCTTCGGAAAGCAACGGAGAGTCCGCCGCCAATATCGCCAGGGCGACCAACCTGCAGTACATAGACGGAGGGTTCACGGCTTCGATAGTCTGGCCGCTGATCGGCGCTACATATTCGAATTTTCCGTATTCGAGCTACGGGCTGATCCTGGCTGAAGAACCCTGGTCGGGAAAATACCTCGTCGGCCCGGGTGTATGGGCGATGGCGCATACCACCCAGTTCGTGCAACCCGGCTGGCAATACATCGACAGCGCCGTCGGGCGCACCGCCGGAGACACCGCCTCCTATGTCGCGATGTTGTCGCCCAACGGGAGCGACTACAGCATAGTCATTGAAACGGCTTACGCCACCAGGAGCCAGATCTTTAGCTTCGTCGTGACGGCCGGCCTTGCGAAAGGTCCGGTGCATGTCTGGTCCACCAACCTGAACTCGGCAAACCCGGATGACTGGTTCGTGCAAGCGCAGGATGCGGCGCCGGTGAACGGTTTGTACTCGGTGACCTTGCAGCCTGGCTTCCTCTATAGCATCACGACCACTACGGGACAGAGCAAAGGGAGTTCGTTTGCGGCCGTTTGCCGGTGCTCGCTGCATTTACCCTATGCGGACAGTTTCGAGGAGTACAACGTCGGCCAGGAGGCCCGGCTGTTCGCGGATGTGAACGGGGCGTTCGAGATTGCGTCGTGCGGCGGCGGCCGAATGGGCCAGTGTCTGCGGCAGATGGCGGCGGTGCAGCCGTATTTCTGGTGGGTAACCCCGCGCTGCGCAAGGCCAGCAATCCATACACGCTGATGGGAGATGTGAATTGGACTGACTACCGGGTGAGCGCCGACATCCTGCTGGAGCAATCGGGCGCTGTCCAACTCCTGGGCCGCGTCGGCGATCAATCGCTCGACGCTCCCTCGTGCCTGGCGTCCAACTACCTGCAGGTCGCCGATCAGGGGAACTGGGCTATCGTGCGGGAGGATATCGACGGCACAACGATAAACCTGGTCTCTGGATCGGTGGCGTCGCTCGGCACAAACACCTGGCATGAGCTGGCGCTCACCTTTCTGGGGACAACAATCCGCGCCGAGCTTGATCGGCACGTGCTCGGAACGGCGAACGACTCAGGCTACATATCTGGGCAGATAGGGTTCGGCGTTAACGGCTGGATCAACGCCCAATTCGACAACTTGATGGTCACGTCTCCCCTGGCGCTAAGGCGGCCTGTGCGACGGATGTGATTGCGCCCCTGCGGCGGGCCGCATGCAACCGAATGGTGGGACCAAGACAAGCTCTTTTGATCATCGGGGGGAAGGTGTCGGGAACCGGCTGAAGCGCAGGGTTCCCAGAGACAACTCCCGCTTAGTCGCCAAGTGTTTAGCTGGGTCTCAAAACCTCCGTTTTCAAGACTCCTGATGAGCTGTCCCGCTAAGCTTGCAAACCTGAATAAAAGCTGTTGCAATGCCTGTCTCGAAATCATCGTCTCAAAACCGGTTGACCCGAGTTGGATTAGGCTTCTAAACCCCGTGACCCCGGGAACGTCGGAGCGGCCACTTCACCGGGACGCCTACGACTACGCAGCGGTGGGCCTGCAGGCCAGTGGCGCGGCTGCGGCGAGGGATAAACTGCCGGATGGCCGAAGTCGCCGGGATTGGGTGGCCATAACGCGCTTCCCGTAGTTCGCCGCCGGCCGCCAGGTCCGGCGCCACGCAGCGCGCGGTCCGGCGCCACGCCCGCCGGCGTGCGGATGGGGATGCGCGCGGGGCAGGGGGCGGAGGCGTCCAGCGCTTGTGCGATGCCGGGCGGCGGATGGCGTGCCATTTTCGAGCGCGCCATGATCCGGGAACGTCGGCGGGCGGCCACTGCACCGGGATGCCGACGCGCAGCCTGCCCGCGCGTCGCGCGGTTGCGCTGGACGATAGATCCGCGCGCCCGAGTTCGGTGGCATAACGCGCTTCGCGCAGCCCGATGCCTCCGGCCCGTCCCGCCGCCCGCCGTCCGTCGCCGCGACCGCCGGCGTGCGGATGAGGATGCGCGCGGGCGGACAGCGCCCAGCGCTTGCGGCCTGAGAAACCCAACTTCCGAGTGCCCGAAGCCTCCTTGGGAAAAGGCACGCGCATCAAAAGCAAAGATGAAACGTGACGCATCCAACGCCACCAACCGCACCGGTGGCGGAGGTGCGCCCACGCTCGATCGGATTCGCGCCATCTTGGATGAAAGCGAGGATTGCATGCCGCGGAAATACCAGAACCCAAAGTTTAGAGATCCGGCGCGATGTCGAAGGACCCTATTATTTCGTTCGCGTGACTTTGCCAGTGATAACGGAGGCAGGACGCGGATTGAAGCGCGAGCGTCGGATCCTTGGCTTTCTGGATGACACAACTGTAAAGCAAGCAAAGCAGGAGCGGGCGGATCTGCTCGAAATCGTGAATGCAGGCCGGGTCCTGACACAATCACAGATCCGGTTTAAGGACGTCGCGCGGCGCTTCCTCGATGTTCGCGTACCGCAACTCGGGTTTGTCACGCAAAACAAGTACCGGACCCAGATCGAAAACCACATCTCGCCGGCATTCGGTGAACTCCGAATGTGCGACATTGACCGGCCGGCAGTTGAAGCCTGGCTGAATGCGAAGGTTGAAGCAGGGCTCGGCGGGTGGTCTCGCATCTGTCTCAAAGGGGGTCCTATCCGCGATTTTCATCACGGCAGCAGACTGGAAACTATGGACCGGTGGCGATAATCCGACCAAGGGTGTGCGCGTCGGCAAGAAGCGTTTAGTATGTGAGAAGCGACTGCACAAAGTTGACGAACTGCGTGCGATCCTGGCGGCAGTCGGCGATCGGGCGCGGTTCATCATCTTGATCCTTTTTGGGCTGGGACTGCGGATCTCGGAAGGTCTGGGGCTCAAGTGGGCCGACGTAAACTTCGAGGGAGCGGAGCTTTCCGTGCGGCGCCGATGGTATCGGGGCGACCTGAGCGAAGAGGGCGTCACCAAGTCGGACTTTCCTGCGCAATCGTTCAACTCGGTCCACTGGTAGAGGAATTCCGCATGCGATACCCAGGGCCGCAGGCGGCCGATCAGTTCGTGTTTATTGGCGATGACGGGTCATGCCTCCGGACGACCGGGACTTTGCTGCGCTGGAAGTTCCGCCCTGTGCTGAAGCGCCCGAAGCTCTACTATCAGGGCTTCGGCTGGCAAGCATTCCGCCGACAGAATATCACTTGGAGACAAACCATCGGCGGCGCTTCGCCACTTGAAGCCCAGAAGGAGGGTCGTCATGGAAGTCTAGACATGAGTTTCCTGTGCTCGCTCAAAGACCCTTTCAGGCACTGTTAGAGAAGCTGATGGAGACACCGGAGGGAAAACCGCAGTAAGCCCGGACCCGAAAGGAAGTGGCCCGGTGGCCCGAGAGCAAAACCTCGCAACTGATTGAGAAATCTGGTGGACCTGGTGAGATTCGAACTCACGACCTCTTCCATGCCATGGAAGCGCGCTCCCAACTGCGCCACAGGCCCGATTGCGTTTCATTCGAATATACCACGGCGCACGCTCGATTTGACACATCGCTCGCCCGCTTGCCTACAATGGTATGATGCCTCGCAGGCGCACGCGCGCGCTTCTTCTATTGATCTGCCTGTCGGCGCTGGACTTCTCCGGTTGCTTCGTCCGCAGACGCATCATCACGCGGAAGGGCGGCAATGCCACACCTGTCCTGATTACAGCGGATAAACAGACCCTCATCGACCGCGTCGCGGCTAATTACCGGGCCATCCAAAGTTTCAGCGCCACGGTGGATATGACCCCCGCGCTGGGCAGTTCCGAAAAAAGCAAGATCACCGAATATAAGGACGTGCGCGGCTACATCCTGTTCCGCAAGGCCGCCGAGATTCGCATCATCGGCTTGTACCCGGTGGTCCGCAACAAAGCTTTCGACATGGTCTCGAACGGCACGGACTTCCGCCTGTACCTGCCCGCCAAGAACCGCTTCGTGACCGGCTCGAACCAACTCATCGGCCACTCCCCGAACAAGATCGAGAATCTCCGCCCGCAGCATTTTCTGGAGGCGCTCCTGGTCTCGCCCATGCAGCCGGACGAAAAGGCGGAACTGGTGAATCTCACCGACGAAGACAACGCCGTCTATATCTTGCACTTCATTCGCCTGGGGCCGGGCGGCGAGATCCTGCCTTCGCGCAGCGTCTGGTTCAGCCGCATTAACCTGCATCTGGCCCGTCAGATTGTCTACGACCCGGCGGGCAATATCCTGACCGACGCCCGCTACAGCGATTGGCAGAACTACGATGGCTTGTCCTTCCCGAAGTCCATCGATATCGCCCGCCCGCAAGACGAATATGCCGTGGTCCTGAGCTTGGTGAAGATGGAGATCAACCGCGGCGTCTCCGACGACAAGTTCGTGCTGGAGCAGCCCGAAGGGACCCAGCTTCAAGTGTTGGGCCAGCCAGCCCCCACGCCGCCGCCCGCGCCGCCGCCTCCGCCAAAAGGAAAGAAGAAGAAACCGTGACGGTAAAACTCGTCCTGGAGAACTTGAGGCACAAGCCCATGCGCAGCTTGCTGAGCATGTTTCTGATCGCCGTGCCGGTGACCCTGATCCTGTGCCTGGTGGGTCTCAGCCAGGGGATGCTGGCCGATTCCGCCCGCCGCGCCCGCGGCATCGGCGCCGACATCATCGTGCGGCCGCCCAAGACTTCCATGCTGACCCTCAGCGGCGCTCCCCTCCCCGAAAAGTTGGTCGATGCGATTCAGCGGAAGCCCCACGTGGCGCTGGCCATAGGCGTGATCGTGCATCTGGTTACCAACGTGACTTACGTCAATGGCGTCGATCTGGCTGGCTTCGACAAGATGAACGGCGGCTTCAAGTACCTGGAAGGCGGTCCGTTCCGGGGTCCCGACGACATCATCGTCGACCAGTATTACGCGCAGCAGCATAACCTGCATGCGGGCGGCCACGTAGACGACATCCTCAATCACCACTGGCATGTCTCCGGCATAGCGGAAGGAGGCAAACTTGCGCGCCTGGCCGTCCCCATGCGGACCTTGCAGGATCTTACTGGAAATACGGCCAAGGTCAGCCAGATATTCGTGAAGGTCGACAACCCCGCCAACATACCCGCGGTGATGGCGGAGTTGAAGGCCCCCGATTTCCTGCCCGATTACAACATCTACACCATGGAGGAGTTCACCTCGCTGCTGACCGTCGAAAACGTCGGCGGGTTGAGCACCTTCATCCACGTGATGGTCGGAATAGGCGTGGTGATCGGGTTCGCCGTAGTGCTGCTGTCGATGTACATGGCCGTCCTGCAGCGCACGCGCGAGATCGGCATTCTGAAGGCGCTGGGCGCGTCGCGCTGGTTCATTCTGAAGATTATTCTGGCTGAAGCGGCGATCATGGGGCTGGGCGGCACGGTGGTGGGAATCGGCCTGAGCTTCGCGGCGCGCGCGCTCATTCTGGCCCTGTACCCGGCCTCGCTGACGCAGGCCATTACGCCGGATTGGTGGCCCATCGCCGGCGCCATCAGCCTGGCTGGCGCGCTGCTGGGAGCGCTCTATCCCGGCTTGAGCGCCGCGGCGCAGGACCCCATCGAGGCGCTCGCGTATGAGTGAGCCGCTCATCGAAATTCGCGGCCTGCGCAAGGTCTATCGCGTGGGCAAAGTGGATGTGTCCGCGCTGCGCGGCGTCGATCTGGACGTCCCGCCGGGCGACGGCGGCACGGTGCGCATCGGCGGACAGGACATCTCGTCGCTCACTGACGCCGGCCGAACCAAACTTCGCAAGAACAAGGTTGGTTTCGTATTCCAGAAATTCAACCTGCTGCCGAACCTGACCGCGGCCGACAACATCGCCATCGCCCGCTACATCGCCGGGCGCGCCCCCGCACCGGAGCCCGAATTCGAGGAAGTGCTCAAGCTGCTGGGGATTTCCGAGCGTCTCAATCACCGGCCCGCCGCGCTTTCCGGAGGCGAGCAGCAACGCGTGGCCATCGCCCGCGCGATCGTGAACCACCCCGCCATCCTGCTCGCCGACGAGCCCACGGGCAACCTGGATAGCGAAAACTCCGCCGCCGTACTGGACGTCATGCGCGACTTGAACCGGCGCCTGGGCCAAACCATTCTGATGATCACGCACAATCCGGAAGCCGCCGCTTTCGCGCACCGCACGGTGCGCATGCGCGATGGGCGGATTGTGGGATAGCGGCAAGCTGGTGGGTCCACTATACTGGGAGCGAGGATGCCAGTTCACACCGGCCGCGCCGCCAACATCAAGGACACGCACGCGAG
>JBEKPZ010000112.1:0-20604 GCA_049520215.1 Bryobacteraceae bacterium
AAGAAAAGCATATTTGGCCGCCGATGAACGCCGATGAACGCCGATAAAACAATGGACCGGTTACGGGGCGTTTGCCGGGTGCGTGTTCGGCGATTTGATAGTTTTTTTCAGGGTAAGTTCTCCCGGCCGCCGGCCTGCGGGGATGTCGCGGGGCGGTTTGGCCACGGTTTTTCGGGCGGGGGCGCGGAGTTTGTGCGGGCGCCGTCATGCGGGTGAGGCGCACTACCCCCATTTTTTGGGTTCGCTTCGTAATCTTGATTTTTTGCGGGCGGCGCGGGCGGCTCTGGGGTGGTTGGGGGGCTGGTTTCCGGAGGATCGGGGGCTTGGGCGACGGGTTCGGGGTTGGGCTGGGGGCTGGGGCGCGGGGCATTGCGCGCGGCCTGGAAGGCTTTCAACTGGCGGAGGCAGCGATCGATGGAGCGCTCGATGCTGGTTTCGTAGCGGGCGAGCCGGGTGAGGGAGTTGTGTCCATCGCCATCGTCGATGAAGGCGCGGGTCAGGCGGTCGCCTGGGTCGGGCGGGGCGGGGGCGGGCGGTACAAGATCCGGGTTCAGTTGGTGGTTCCTTTTGTGGTTGACCAATTCCCGTTTGCGGGCGTAGTCCTCGGCGGCGACCCCTTCGAGGCGCTGGCGGTAGATGGCGGCTTCCATGGGGAGGGTGCGGTCGAGGCGCCATTGATCGGCGGCGATGCGCTGTACCAGTTTTTCTTCGCCGAGGCCGACGGGGTGGAAGTTGTCGCAGAGGTCCTTGAGGAGGAGCAGGAATTCTTCGGGATTTTCTCCGGGGAGGATATGTTTGTCGCCCGACAGGCCGTGTTGGAGGCCGTTGCGGCTGGATGCGTCCTTGCCTTGGGCGCTGCGCGGGCCGGTAGATCTTTGGGCATTTTGACGATTAGCGTCGATTTGGGCTTCCGTCGCTTTGCGGGGGCGGGCCGTGTTTTTCATTTTGTTGTTTGCGGGCGCGGGTGCGCCGGTCCTTTCGCTTCTATACTACACGGCGGGATTTTGGGGATTCGGGGCTGATTGGTGTATGTGATTGAGGAATTGGGGGAAGTTTGTTGGGCGGGGTTGTGACCGAAGGCTGGCTGGGGCCAGGACGGCTGGGGGCGAATTGCTGGCTCTGGCGGCGAGTGGTCGGGGCGGCGGTACCCCTCTGGTGCCGCCCAGCGCCATCCGCAGCGGGTTCTTACGCCTCGCTGCTTTCGAAGTCCGCTCCGTACGCTCCGGCAAGGGCCTCGTGCAGTTCGCATATGTTCTTATGTTCGGGATGAGCCGCGAGGGTGCGGAGATCGAAGCGGAGGCAGATCTCGATGTCCCGCTGCGAGAGGTAGTTGCCGTGGATGAGGACCTCGCGGATCTGGTCGGTCGCATCGGGATACTCGCGTTCATCAGGGTCGTGGTTCTGCAGCAGGAACTCTCGATAGCAGTGCTCGATGACCGGTTTGGAGTGGCTCTCGATCTCGCCCACGACCCGGAGGATCTCGGTGATCTTGGCGTCGAGCGCCGCCTGGGTGCTGTAGAAAATGTTGCCGTTGGGGTGGGCGGCCTCGTTGCGGTCGTCGACGAGTTTGGCGTAGGTGCCGATTTCGATGTTATCGCAGGCGATGAGTTTGAGGAAGCGCAGCATGGTGCGCTCAGGCGCGATGCTGAACGCGAAAGGCGACGTAGCTTCCAGGAGGGTCTTTTCGTCTCTTGGAAAGCCGATGAGGCCCTTTTTGAAATCGCCGGTCTCCGTCTGCTTGATCTGCCAGATATTGAAATAAACGAAGCTCATCGCGAGCATGTGGTAGGCGAGAAAGGCGAACTGGTATTTGCCGTGCGTGTAGTTCGTTTCGAAGGCGTCCCACAGGAACTCTATGTATTCCTGCTCCTTCGGGGTCTTGAAGGAGAGCGGCAGGTAGTTGGCTAGTTCGGCGGGTTCTTCCATGGCTCAAGCCTCCGGCGCGGCGGGCGCTTCTTCGCCCCAGACGCGGGCGAGGGTGGCTTGGATCTTTTGCTCGAGGCGGGCGATCAGTTCGCGGTTGGCGGCGACCAGCGCTTGCTCAGCGTCGATCTCGGCGACGATGGCTTGCTGCGTGGCGAGCGGTGGAAGGGGCAGCTTTATCGAGGTGATCATACCGAGGGTTAGATATCTCGTTAGCCCGCCGATGGACTTCTGTTTCAAGTCGAGCAGGTTGGCGTTCAAAATGTACTTCAAGATCCCGTATGTCATTCTGTCTAAGAACTCGTTCTTCACCGTGATGACGTAGGTCCTTTGGTAGGCGTTGAATTTGCCGCGATAGTGTTTCACGTCAAAATCCCCGCTTGCGTTGTTTCCACTGAGAAGAATTGCTTCGCAGTCGAACGCACACTCGTCGATGTGGGAAACGTCTTTTGAACAGGTGAAAAAGGGATAGACTCCGCCCTTTACTGCGGCATTGGAATTCAGTTTTCCGGTCTTGATGTCGCAAACATCTCCCAGATCAATCGTCGGCCATTCCGGGTGCATCGGGAACCGTGCCGTCGGATCGAATTCTCGCGGTAGGAGTCGTCTCGCCCATGTTTCATCTTTAATGGATGATCTAGTGTAGTGCGTCCGAAATCCCGGAGAATATTCAGGCGCCCGTGTGGGGCGGCCAATCCTGGCCGCAGCCGCCTTTTCAGGCGGCTGGACCCGCTAGAGAGCGGGTCCGCGGGCTGAATAGCCCACCCCACGGTGTACACATAATCGTCGATCTGCGCGACGCACTACATTCGCAGAAACGAGATACTTGGCAAACGACCGACTCTCCGCGAGTCCCCCTTACCGCGGTGCTATCCTGATCTTTAGCACTCATCCGCCCATCTGCCTGCGCGTGACGTGTGCTCTCGAAGGAGTCTCCATGCAGTCTCGCCGGATATTCATCGGCAAAGTGGCCAGCGGTCTGGCCGGGGCCATCGCCGCGCCTAACGTGCTGGCGGCGAGCGACCGCATTCGCCTGGGCATCGTCGGCGCGGGCGATCGCGGCACGCAGATCATGCGCGAGGCGCTGGCCTGTCCCAACACGGAATTCGCAGGCGTCGCGGACATCTACACCAAACGCCTGGAAGACGCGCGCGCCATCGCGCCTGACGCCAAGACCTATCTCGATTACCGCCACCTGCTGGACGACAAGAGCATCGACGCAGTCCTCATCGCCACGCCGCAGCACCTTCATTGTGAGCATTTCGTGGCCTCGCTCGACGCCGGCAAACACGTCTACCAGGAAAAGACCATGGCGTTCAGCGTGGAGCATGCCAGGCGCATGCGCGCCGCCTTCGAGCGAGCCGGCCGCCGCACGGTGCAGATCGGCCACCAGGGATGCTCATCCGGCCAGGTGCGCGACGCGGTCAACTTTCTGAAGACGGGCAATGTGGGCAAGATCACGGCCATCCACGCGCACATGTATCGCAACACGCCGCACGGCAAACCGCAGTGGGCGCGTCCGGTGTTTCCCGATATGACGCCGGAAAACATCATGTGGTCAGCGTTCCTTGGCGAGGCGCCGGTGCGCGATTTCGACGCCAACCGCTATATCAACTGGCGCTTCTTCTGGGACTATTCCGGCGGCAACGTGTACGAGAATATGTGCCATCAACTGGCCTTCTGGTACAAGGTGATGGGGCTGAAGATCCCGGCCGCGGCGAATATGACAGGGGGCGTGTATCTGTGGAAAGACGGCCGCGAAGTGCCGGACACCATGAACGTCACGCTGGAACAATCCGAAGAGATTCTGTTTTCGTGGGATTCCGGCTTCGGCAACAACCAGCTTGGCAGCACGGAAGACGTGCTGGGCACCGACGGCACCATTTCGAAGAGCCAGCAGATCCGCTACCTGCCGCAGAAAGTGAATCGCCCGGACGGCGCGGAAATGCTGGGATCGACGCGCACGGCGCCCAACGCGCACATGCAGAATTTCCTGGATGCCATCCGCTCGGGACAAGAACCGAACTGTCCGTTTGAACTGGGCTTCCGCGTTTCGATGGCCTGCCGCATGGCGGTGGAGAGCTATCGCCAGCAAAGGACGGTACGCTGGGACGCCGCCAAAGAGGAGATCGTCTGAGCCGCGCGCGTTAGCAAGCGGTCTTAAGCTACATGGACTTTGAATACACATCCGAACAAATCCACCTCCGCAAATCCGTGCGTGAATTTGCCGAAGCGGAAATCGCGCCGCACGTCATGGAGTGGGACGAAGACCAGATGTTCCCCGCGGAAGTCGTCGGCAAGCTGGGGAAACTCGGCTATATGGGTGCTATCTTTCCGGAAGAACTGGGCGGCGCCGGACTGGGCTACATCGACTACAGCATCATCATCGAGGAACTATCGCGCGTGGATGGCTCGGTGGGGATCATCGTGGCGGCGCACACCTCCCTGTGCAGCAACCATATATATAAGATGGGCACCGACGAGCAGCGCCGCCGCTACATTCCGCAATTGGCATCGGGCGAGTGGCTGGGATGCTGGTCGCTGACCGAGCCGGAGGCCGGTTCCGACGCGGCGGGTACGCGCACGTCGGCCCACCTCGAAAACGGCTGCTGGGTGCTGGAGGGCGCCAAGACCTTCACCACCAACGCGCACTTCGCCAACGTGTGCGTGGCCATGGCGGTGACGGACCGCACCGCCGCGCAACACGGCATCTCGGCGTTCATTATCGAGCAGGGCACAGCGGGATTCCGTCCCGGCAAGAAAGAGAACAAGCTGGGCCTGCGCGCCAGCGATACCGGGGAAGTGATATTCGAGAATTGCCGCATTCCGCCGGCGCAGTTGCTGGGCAAACGCGGCGAGGGCTTCGTGGACAGCCTGAAGGTGCTGGACGGCGGGCGCATCTCGATCGCCGCGCTGGCCATCGGCATGGCGCAGGGCGCCTACGATGCCGCGCTGCGCTATTCCAAGCTGCGGCACCAGTTCAGCCGCCCCATCTCCGAGTTTCAAGCCATCCAGTTCAAGCTGGCGGATATGGCCACGTCGATCGACGCCGCGCGCCTGCTCAACTACCGCGCCGCCTCGATGATGGACCGCGGCCGGCGCGTCACCAGGGAGTCCGCCATGGCGAAACTGTTCGCGTCGGAAACCGCCGTGCGCGTGGCGGACGAGGCGCTGCAGATCCACGGCGGATACGGCTTCATCAAAGACTACCCGGTGGAGAAGTTCTACCGGGACGTGAAGCTCTGCACCATTGGGGAAGGCACCAGTGAAATCCAGCGGCTGGTGATCGCGCGGCAACTTTTGAAAAGCTGATGACGGATTGGGCGCGCAAAATTGTGGAAGGCGATGCGCGCGCGCTGGCCCGCGCCGCCACGGGGATCGAGAATCGCGATCCGCGGGCGCTGGAGGTGTTGCGCGAGTTGCAGCCGCGCACCGGACACGCGGTGGTGGTCGGCATTACCGGTCCGCCGGGCGCGGGCAAGAGCACGCTGGTGGATGCCATGGCGCGCGAGTTGCGCCGCCAGGGCCGCACCGCCGCCATCATCGCGGTGGACCCCACCAGCCGGCGCACGGGTGGCGCGATCCTGGGCGACCGCATCCGCATGCTCGACCATCACGCCGACGCCGGCATCTTCATCCGCTCCATGGCCACGCGCGGAACCTCCGGCGGGCTGGCGCGGGCTACCGCCGATATGGCCACGCTGATGGATGCGGCGGGAAAGGACTTCGTCATCATCGAAACAGTGGGGGTAGGTCAGGACGAAGTTGAGATCGCCAGTGTGGCGCAGGTGACAGTAGTGGTGCTGGTTCCGGGGATGGGCGACGACGTACAGGCCATCAAGGCGGGCATTATGGAGATCGCGGATGTCTTCGTGATCAACAAATCCGACCAGCCCGGCGCGGAGCGCACGGAAAGAGAAATACAAGGCATGCTCAGCCTTTCCCAGGATGGCCAAAAGCCGCCTATCATTCGAACCGTCGCAACGGATGGAACCGGCATCCCCGAATTAGTACAAGAGGTAAGCTCGCCGCGTCACCGCGTCGCTGTGTCGCCGCGTCTCGGCCAAGGAGATCGCAAATTGAACGTACAAATAGGCATCATAGGCGGGAGTGGTCTCTACTCCATGCCCGGCTTCGAAGCGCAGGAAGAAGTCGTCGTGGAGACGCCATTCGGCGCGCCTTCCGACAACCTGGTGGTGGGCAAGCTGGCCGGACACAGCGTCGCGTTTCTGGCGCGGCACGGCCGCGGACATCGGCTTTCGCCTTCGGAGTTGAACTATCGCGCCAACATTTACGCCATGAAGTCGCTGGGCGTGGAGCGCATCATTTCGCTCAGCGCGGTCGGTTCGCTGAGAGACGAACACAAGCCACTCGACTTTGTCATCCCCGATCAATTCGTGGACCGCACCCGCGGACGCATCTCCACGTTCTTCGGCGAAGGGTTGGTGGCGCACATCGGCTTCTCCGATCCCATCTGCCCGCAGCTCGCGGAGACCGTGCAACAGGCGTGCGCGGTGTCCGGCATCAATGCCACCAGGGGCGGGTCCTACTTGTGCATGGAGGGCCCGGCGTTCTCCACGCGCGCCGAATCGAACCTGTACCGAAGCTGGGGCATGGACGTCATCGGCATGACCAATTTGCAGGAGGCCAAGCTGGCGCGTGAGGCGGAGATCTGTTATGTGACCGTCGCCATGGTCACCGATTATGATTGCTGGCATCCGCAGCACGACGCCGTCACGGTGACGGACATCATCGCCAACCTGGTGAAGAACGCCGAAAACGCCTGCAAAGTGGTGGCGGCCGCAGTCGAGCGCATGCCCGCGGAGCGAACCTGCAAGTGCGGGTCGGCGCTGGCGCACGCCATCATAACCGATCGCAAACTGGTGCCGGAGGCAACCAGGCGGAAACTGGAGTTGATTGTTGGGAGATACTTCTAAAAGCAGAAGTCAGAAGTCAGAAGTCAGAAGACAGAATTCTGACTTCACCTTCTGTAACGAACGCGCCGCGATGCTGCTGGACTACTGCCTCAGAGCCGAGGCATGGCCGTCTGAATTGCTGCGCGCGCTGGCAGACGACGAGTGTTCCGACGCGCTCTTCCGCGTGGTCGCCGAAGGCCTGGCGGACCGCTTTGAGCCGGCGCTGTGCGATACTTACGCGGCGCTGTTCGCCGAAGCCATCGCGCCGGGCGAAAGCGCTGCACTGGTGGAACGCTACCGGCGCGTGCGCATACCGCGCGCTATTTCGGGCGAGCCGCGCACCGTCTTGGTGCTCTCGCGCGTGACCCTGGGAGCGGACGTGGCAGTGACCAGCGTCATCCTGGATGCGGCCAAGCGCCGCTTTCCGCAGGCGGCCATCTATCTGGTGGGCCCGCACAAGAATTGGGAACTGTTCGCCGCCGATCCGCGCATCCGGCACCTGCCGATCAATTATCGCCGCGGCACGCTGCGCGAGCGCCTGGCCTCGGGGCCTGAGTTGCGCGAAGCCCTAGCGGGGGCGTCTTCTGGGCCCGACAGCATCGTGATCGATCCCGATTCGCGCCTGACCCAGCTTGGCCTGCTGCCGGTGTGCCCCGAAGAGCGCTACTACTTCTTCGAAAGCCGCGCCTATGGCGGCGACGGCGACGATCCGCTGCCGGTGCTCGCCCAGCGCTGGGCGGAGCAGACCTTCGGCATCCCGGACGCCCGGCCTTTCGTAGCCCTGCAGGCCTCCGGCATGTCCCAGCCTGGCATCGCCATTAGCCTGGGCGTGGGCGAGAATCCGGCCAAGCGCATCGCCGATCCGTTCGAGGCAGAACTGCTGGCGTTGCTGGCACACAGCGGCCTGCCGCTCACGATCGATCAAGGCGCGGGAGGCGAAGAAGCCGTGCGCGTGGAGAGGGCGGTTGCAGCGGCCGGAGTGCAGGTAGAACGGTGGAGCGGATCGTTTGCGGGCTTCGCCTCAATCATAGCGGGCAGCCGTCTCTACGTAGGCTACGATTCGGCCGGGCAGCATGTAGCGGCGGCTTGCGGCGTGCCGCTCGTTGCCGTCTTCGCAGGGTTCTCGTGCAAGCGCATGTTCGCGCGCTGGCGGCCCGCCGGCCGCGTTGTCCGCGTCGAAGACCCGGACCCCGCACGCGTGCTGGAACAGGTGCGGCTTACTTTACCGCAAGCGTTAGCGAGCCTACTGCGTTAGTGTTCTGATCGAGCACGATGAGCCGGAGTTGCTGCACCGCATCGGTAGTAGGGTGATCCTGCGTGAGCGGGATACCTTCCTTCATCACCGCGTCGTGCTGTTCGGGTGTGAGCTCCAGATTGAAGTTCGATAAACTCGGTTCGCCGAGTGGGCCGGATGGGCCGCGATCGGAAATCAAAAGATATACCGCGCCGGTAAACTTGCCACCCTGCTGGGTCAGGATGATGTCCGATGGATTGATGCGGATGTCCAGATGCACACCTGGTTTGCCGCCTTCCATAGGCGCAATTTTCGTGCGCAAGCCGATCTCGGCCACGTCGGAGGGATTTTGATACGCCGCCATCAGGGCCGCCCGCATCCTGTCCGCCACCGGCCGCGCATCCGGCACCGCGTAGTAGCGCTCCCTGACCCGAAGCTTGACTCCCGCCCGCTCGCAGGTGATGTGGATCCTGTGCCACTTATTGTCCCAGTTCTCCGCCGACGGGTCGTAGGCAATCTCGAAAGAATTGTCGTCGCCGGCGGCCACCTGCTTTAGAACCGCGCGAATGTCCAGCCGGAAGTAGGAGGTGCCGCCGGTAAGAAGCGCCATTTGCGCCAGGTCGAGCATGGGATCCGCACCCTGGGAACCCTGCGCATTCTGCTGCAGCCCGCCGCTCTGGGCGTCGCTGGCATTGGCTGGCCGGTTAATGGGCGAACCCTTTGTGTCCATCTGCATCATGGGGTTGACCGCCGTGCTGAGGTCCCTGCTGTATGAAACCGGATCCACGGCGACGTCGGCCTTTGCCAGCGTCACCCCCAGGTGTGGCACGTAAAGAGCGCAATCCACCCAATCCCCGTTGCACGGAAGCTTGGTGTTGTAAACATTTTGCATGCCGTCCGTGATCCATACGATGTCCCTCCGGCCCGGAAACGCGGCCAATTGGTCGGCCAGCGTCTCAAGCTGGTGGAAAGTCTTCTTTACCTGGTCCTCCTGGCCCAGGTGCACCGGCCGGGCATGGCTGGCCGCTTTCATGGCCTTATCGAGAACCTGAGCCACGTCGTGCGGCCACGTATCGTCGTCGGCGGCTTTCGGTCCTATGGCATGAATCGGAACCAGCTCGCCCTCCAGGTTGAGCAGGTAGAAATACAGCGAATTGCCGGATTCCAGTTGCGCGAGCGATTTGTCCAGGGCCTTCCAGTTGTCCAGCCGGTCGGCCTGGTTCTCATTCATCAGGTCGAACAGGATGGCGATGGTGTGCTGCATCGCGCCGCCGGGCCTGTTGGAATGCTCCAACGGTCCGAGGGCGGCGGCCGGGCCGGCCGCGGGCTTGTGGAAAGCGAAGATGGTTTCCGGCTTGCCCTGGTCGGTGATCTTGAAATCGGCGGCGGTTAGGTCGGTCACGGGTTGGCCGCTCGCGTCGAGCGCTACAGGGTGGAGGTGCATCAGGACGGGCGGCCCCGGAGCTTGTGCCAGAAGTCCGGAAGCGGCCAAAGCGATGGCGCAAAGGAGAGTTTTGGATTTCAACATAATTGACACCACAGTGTACCTCCAGGTGCCGGGTTTTGGGTGCTCGCAGCGGATTAGCTGTATTACAACTGCTCAGAATCTTCGCAGCATGCGCGGTTCTTCGTGGGGCAGGTCCCAAACGATCAAAGCCCAAGTGGTTGAGTTGAAAGCGGGTGCTGGGTTCTGGGTGCTGGGTGACACGCTGGGGCTGGGGGCTAGGGGCTGGGGGCTAGGGGCTAGGGGCTGGGGGCTAGGGGCTGGGGGCTGGTGGGTAGGGAGACAGTGGTCGCGTATCAGTCGGAGTCGTTTGCCTGGGTGTCAAAGATCAGGGGGGCGGGTTGCTAACGCGTGTCGGGAGTTTCGGGGGCACAGAAGACCGGGCGGGCCTCCGCGCGTTCTGACATCACATATTCGGGGGGCGGAACCGAGGGCGAGCTTCGCTCGCTGGGGTTGGGGGCTGGAGGCTGGGGGCTGGGGCTGGTTTGCGCGGGCTGCGACTGGCGGCGCTCCTTTTGCGATTGCTTCATGTCCTCGATGGCGGTGCGGAAGGAGCGTTCCAGTTGCGCGCGTTGCTTGGCTACGTACGCCAACATTTTGAACTGGTGTTCGCCGAAGTCGATGTACGCGTAGATCTTCTGTTCGCTCTCGGCAACGCGGCGGAGCAACCATTGGGAGGTGACCATGGTTTCCAGGTAGCAGCGTTCGGTGCGGGTTTGCGGCTGCCAGTCGGCATCGAGCTCGTCCCAGAGTTGGGAGTAGTCCGCGCAGTTTTCGTCGGGGAGGATGGTGACGCGGGTACGCAGGCCGTAGGTGAGGGCGTTGAAGCGAATGGCTTCTTTCCCGGCTGGAGTTTTTGGCCCTGAAGAGTGCTGGGAATTCCTTCGGTTGGCTTCTTGTTGTTTCTCTGAAATTATCATACGGAGTCTATCCTTTCGCGGGAGGGAGTGGGCGGGACTGAAGTCCCGCGCGGGCTAATGCCCGCCCTCCGATTCAAGGATAGCGGGCGCGGGATGGGGAAACGGCCTGTTGGCGAGTCGGCGAGTTAGTAAGTGGTTTGGTTGGCGCGGGTACGGGGAAGGGATTTATTTTGCCGGCGTGTGACCGTATACCGGCCAAGCGGCAACGAGGCAGGCTGGGATTCTTTTTCAGATTGGATTCTGAAATTTAGAAGCGAAGGCGGGCCGCGGAGTCGTGTGCCTTGGGGGTGCCGACCCATTCGGAGCGGCTACGGATGCCACGTCTTCTGACTGACCCACGGCTGGAATCGCGATCAAGAACAGGCCAGAAAAGCCAATCAGCCGAGCGACACCGCGCATAATCTTCATAAAGACCCTAGGTTCCATTCTGTCAGATTTGTGCAAGAGCCATGAAAGTGGGGTTTCCGGAAACTTGGACCGCCAATGCCTACCGAACGGGCCCCGCCTCCGAAAATGCCGGTATCTGATCCGCTTGGGGTGGGCCGTCTTCGCTCGTTCACTTTTGGGTCTCGCTCAACTCGAATCTCAGGTCAACCGTAGTCTGCCGAAACATCTTCGAATTACCCATAACCGGAACAAATCGCTACCGCTTGACGTTGGCCATTGCGGCATCAACGAGCGATTCGTCCGCCCTGGGTTCGCCCGACAGGTAGATAGGGCATGTCATGACAGCACGTCCACTACTATCGACCAATGCTCGGACGTGCACCGTTCCCGAGAGCCTCTTGGCCCGTGCCTCCGGGGGATAGAACGGTTTGACGGCCCAATGCGCGTTCCGGTTCAAGATAGAATTCTCATCCACCATCTGCTCACGCGGGACCTCGATCGGATCGAATTGTGAAAAGCTGCAGGTGTCCTGGCTGCGGCGGGAACTGCATCCGCCGAGAACAAGCACTAGCGCCGGTGCTAACGCGCGCTTTAGCATGCACCCGTTCTAGCACAAATCGCCGTTAGCCATTTTGCTCGTCAAAGTGCAACAAAGAGAACGTGAAGTGGGCTAATAGGAAACTTGCCTTGTACACGTGCGGGCTGTTTAGATGTGCATAAACGTCCGTTTCTGCAACGAATCCCGCGATCCTGTCACCATGTGTTTTTATAGAGTTAGGGCGCATTTTCGACCCTGCCGATTTCGAGCACGGTGCGCAGACGACAAACAACGATCGTCTGCGCCACGCCGGGCACTGGCACTAGCGGAACCCTCCATCGCCGCGCAGGGGCACGAAGCGGCAGAAGGTGGCGATGTGTTCGTGGGTGACGCCTTCCGATTTTACGATCAGGCGCAGCTCCTGGTCCAGCCTGTCGCCGACCGGTATGACCAGGCGTCCAGGATCGCCGAGTTGGGCCAGCAGAGGCTTCGGAATGTCCGGCGCGGCGGCGGCCACCGAGATGCCGGCATAGGGTGCGGCGTCCAACCAACCCTGCGAGCCATCGCCGCAGACCACGGTGATGTTGCCGCCCAGCGAAGTGCGCGCCAGGTTCTGTTCGGCCTGGCGCGCCAGGGCGGGAATGATCTCGATGGATACCACGCGCGCCGCCAGTTGGCCCAGCACGGCGGCGTGATAACCCGAACCGCCGCCCACATCCAGCACGGTTTCGGCGCCGGTCAATTCGAGCAACTCGGCCATCAGCGCGATCATGTACGGCTGCGAGATGGTCTGGCCGTATCCGATCTGCAGCGGCTCGTCCTGGTAGCTGCACACGCGGCATTCGTGCGGGACAAACTCCTCGCGCGGGATGCTGAGCATGGCATCGAGCACGCGGGGGTCGCGGATGCCGCGCTTGCGAAGCTGGCGGTCCACCATGCGCCGGCGCTCGGAGGGCCAATCGGGAATCATTGGGTCGCGGCAAGCGAAAGCGCCTGCCCCACCTTATAATAGCGGGAATGGCGCGCCAAATCACCCTGATACCAGGGGACGGGATCGGACCGGAAGTGGCCGAGGCTACCTTGCGGGCGGTGGAAGCCACCGGTGTGGACTTGGAATGGGAACGCGTGGAGGCCGGTGCGAAGGCGCTGGAAGACCTCGGCCAGTTGCTTCCCGACGACGTGTTCGCCTCGCTGGAGTGTACGCGCGTGGGGCTGAAGGGTCCCACGGCCACCCCCATCGGCGGCGGGCACCCGAGCATCAACGTGGCGCTGCGCAAGAAGCTGGGGCTGTACGTGAATTTCCGGCCGGTGCGCATGCTGCCCGGCTTGAAGACGCGCTTCAGCGACCTGGCGCTGGACCTGGCGATCTTCCGCGAGAATACCGAAGACCTGTACTCCGGCATCGAACACGAAGTGATTCCGGACGTGGTGGAAAGCCTGAAGATCATCACCAAAACGGCGTCGATGAAGATTGCGCGGGCCGCCTTCGAATACGCGCGGCGGGAAGGGCGGCGCAAGGTTACGGCCATCCACAAAGCCAACATCATGAAGATGAGCGACGGCCTCTTCCTGAAGTGCTGCCGGACGGTGGCGGGCGAATACGGCGAGATCGAGTACACCGAACTGATCGTGGACAACGCCTGCATGCAACTGGTGATGCGGCCGGAGACGTTCGACGTGCTGGTGCTGCCGAACCTGTATGGCGATATCGTTTCGGACCTGGCGGCGGGACTGGTAGGCGGGCTGGGCATCGTACCGGGCGCGAACATCGGCGACCGTCACGCGATTTTCGAAGCGGTGCACGGCACGGCGCCGGACATCGCCGGAAAGGGCATGGCCAATCCGACGGCGCTAATGCAATCGGCCGCGCTGATGCTGGCGCATATCCGGGAGCGGGCGGCGGCCGAAAAGCTGCAAGGTGCGGTGGAGCGCGTGTACGCGGAGGGCCGGCACCTGACGCGAGATGTGGGCGGCACCGCTGGCACGGCGGAGTTTACCGGCGCGGTGATAGCTGCGTGTCGCTCATGACCCCCTCTACGGCTGCACCTGGATACCCTCGTAGCGATACGTGTACTTCCATGTATGCACTCCGCCCAGCGACAGTCCGGACGGAGAGAATGACGGCGCCGCGGACGGGTCCGGGAAGACCTCGACCACCATATCCATATTCAGACCCGCGTAGGGCGACATTTCGCAAGTCAGGGTGAGGGCGTGGTCGGAGGCCCGCGCCAGCCACGCCCAATCGTACCGGTCCTCGCTGCCGTCACGGCGCACCCACTTGACGGTGACCCAGGCGTCGGGGTCGCCGCCCGTCCAGGTAAGCGTGTAGGGCTCACCGCAATAGAAGACGCTCCCGGCCTGTCCGCCGATGATCTGGATCGGAGACCCGACTTGAACCGTCGATTGAAACGCGCCCACGTCGGATCCGCCGCTGGCCGAGACCGTGAAAGCCCCCGGCTTGACAGAACCGCTGGAAAGAGTTGCTTGGTAGACGGTCAAGCCGGCAACCTGCCCCGATTGCGCCGGCGGCACTGGTACAAGCCCGCCCACACCGCTACTGACGGCGAGCACCGTGCCGCCCTGGAGCGGCGTCGTCGTAGCTTGAAGCGGCCCGGATCCCGGCCCCTGGGCCGTCACCGTACCTGCCCCCAGGCTGCGGTATCCAGGGATCGCGCAGGGCGGCCCGTAATAGGTCGTGGCAGTCGCGAGCGTCATTTGCTGCGCATAGAGCTGCGCATAGGGCGGTGGCGCGGGCGCCTGCCTGCCGGGCGAGGACTGCAAGGAAACCGTGAGGGTGTCGGTTTCGGTGACCTCGTAGGTCGCCAAGGCAGCCGTTGTCACTGTCTTTTCCCAAGCGATTTCCCCGTAACCCTGGCTGGGAGGGTCAACGCACTTCCCACCGCCCTCAGCTATGCTGATGGTCACCGGCTGGCTCATGTTCCAGCCCTGAAGCTGGAGCGGTACGGTGCACCCTTCGCGCACCGTGATCGGGAGCATGAAATTGAACTGGGCAAGCCCTACAAACCCCGGCGCCAAGCCCTGCCACGAATACGCGGCGTGGGTGTCCCACTGTGTGAAGTCGAAGAAACCACTCGCCCCAAGCTCCACGTTCCCTGTGGAACTGAATGAGGCTGGTTCGCCGTCCGGTGGCGCGCTGAGAACGGAAATTCCGGTCCCATAAACGGTGATGTAGCTCCCGGGCTCGGCGCTGTTCGTAGGAGAATTGAGCGAGACGCTGCCGTCCGCCCCAACGTTGAGCACCGCACCTGGTCCGCAACCGGTGGCGCTCTGCGAGAAAACGCCCACAGCATTCTCCGATCCTCCGAAATCGGCCACCAACGTATACGGATCGCTCAGGCCTGCGGAGGTCCCGACCACAATTCCGTTCGCCGAGCTTATCCCCGCGGGACCGCCGGACGGCATCTGAAAGTTGATCTGGGTGGGAGAAACGTAAAACAGGGGCGCGGCGTTCCCGTCGACACTGACGGACGTTCCGGCGAGTCGCCACGGTAACGGCGCGCCCGTTGCCTCCGCCGTAGCGGACGCGAGGTTCGTGCCGAATATGGTGGCGATCGAGCCTTCTTCCAGGAATTGTGGAAAGATCCCGTCGAACCATGAGGTGCTAGTAAAGGTGCTAGCCGTGGCGTAGCTGGCGGCGCCCACCACGCCGGTGATGGCTGGCTCTTGGCCCCACGCCGCCAGTGGCCAGATCGCCAGGACCGCAATCAAGCGACCCAAAACCATAGCGAATCTTTTCATCATTCCACCTTGATTCTGGCTCTTGTGACGCGCCGATTACAATGATTAACAGACCTTCAACTCGATAATATGCGCATATGTTTGTATTGTCAACCCTCGCGAGTGAAGGACTTACACTGTCGAGGAGGATGGCTGCCGGCTGGTTGTCACACCCTGGCGCGATACTATTAGTGAGGGTAAATCTGTGCAGCTTACTTACGATCCTCGCCACAACATCGCGTACATCCGGCTGAGGGAGAAGAGCGCCGAGGTAGAGACGCTTCGCATCAGCGACGAACTGAACATCGATCTCGCCCCTGACGGCGCCGTCTATGGGATCGAATTATTGAACGCCAACGCGCAGTTGCAGGGTGCGGAAGGGCATCCCTGGTGGTCTGGAATGAGCAACTGCAACTGCGAAAGCAGATCTCGTTAAGCGAAGCGTGATACAGCCGCAGCACACGGCCCAGCCATCCTCACCCGAGCCTCACCGCTGACGAAAGACGCCTGCCGGCTGCCCTGGTCCCGCCGGTAGCGGCGGTGTCTCAAGAACCGAGAAAAACTCGGCGCAAAGCTCTACGCAGCGTCGGGCTTGTGCCATCGTAATTCCGGAAATCACTGGGCGAGACTCGTGGACGTTGGGGTTCCGGATAGGAGCGATATCTAAATATCTCTTGCTCTTCAACGCGTGTGGCTTGGAGGATCTCTTGTTTAGGAGATCCCAAAGCCTCTTGAACACGCCTGACACTGACGGCCCAGCAGAAAGCACCGCGTCGAGCATCACAGTTAGGGTGATGTGCTGCCCGGAGGCTTCGGCTTGCGTCGTGGATCTTTTTTCGAGAAAGGACCTTAGCGGCTCGAAAGCTTTGGGAAGCTGCTTGATCTCTGTCGCCGTCGCGGCTTCCCGGAGCGGCTCAAAGAGCTTCTCTCGGAGGTGACTTTCCAGCGCGCGGGTACAGCGATAGATCGCCTCCTCGGCACGCTCGGTTTCATCGAAACCGAGCGGGTGCTCTCCGTAACACCAGTGTAACCCCTTGACCCAGTCCTCTTGGATGGAGGGTGATAACCCAACAAATGGCTTCCAGGTTAGCTGTAGCACGTTACGAATCGCGTTCCTCTGGCCGCCACTGGCTACGCTGTTCTCGTATTTCTCTCGTGCCTCCTTAAGGCGTCGGTCTGCTTCCTCGGCGTTTCCGCACTGCCGCAGCAACAACCTGACAATGGGATCGTCTCTAAAGGCTTCATCACAGCAAGCCTCGTCTTGGATACGCTGAGTGGCAGTGCCGAGATCGCCCGCCCGCATGTAACAATCCGCCAATCTTCGGTTCACGCCCTGGAGCCGTGGGTGGCTGCCTCGGAGAGACTCAAGAGTCTCGATTTCCTTTTGGGGGAGTTCAGCTGCCGCCCACAAATCGGCAATCTGAAGCTGACGGGCCGGCTCAGAAAGAATGTCGGCCGCCGAACGCCCAAGTGAATCAGCCAGGGGCGTCACGATCTCCACGCCGTGGTCCTCCCAAATCTTGGCGCATGCGCCAGGCTCGTGGGCCATTGCGTGGCAGTCCGCGAGGATGCCCCAGTGGGCGCCCATGACCTCCGGTCGTACCTTGCGGAGGGAAGCGATGGCGTTCAATATTACGTCCTCACCGACCGCCGCCTCATGTGATTGGGCGTGAGCGAGACTTGCCTGGACAGAAAATCTGAAGCGGATCTCCATCGATGAAGGCCTCCCAGAGGAGTTCCCCAGTCTGATCCCCAGTGACCCATGACCTTATCAGGTTCGCCAAAGACTGAATATTGTTGGGAAGCCAGAGGGCGCGCCCGACGAGCAGATTCAGACTATCGGCGGACAGGCCCGCGAGACCCGCATAACAGCGTCCGAGACCCATAAGCCTCTCCCAGCGAAACAAGAAGAATGCTTGCTTAAACTCCCAGATCGCCTGCTTCGCTGTCGCAATACTCTCCGGCGCAAGCCGATCCACGAAATCGACGAGAACCTTTCGGGCGTCCGCATTCATGGCTTCAGTAGCCAAGTCCCCTTCGTCGTCGTCGACCTTCCATTCGCCCCCGTCGGCGCTAAAGGCCCGGCCGCCATCCGACGGTACACTGGCCTGTGAAGCGGCCCAGAGGTAACGGAGCACGGCGAATCGGCTGACCATGTCGCTGTCGCGGCCCTTAAGGCACTCGCCCATCGCAGCTTGGTTTTCGTCATCAACCACGCTCGGGTAGACGTACGTTTTGTAGGGTGGGTAGGGGGAACAGGTCATGTGGGGAGGGTTGCCGCCATTATCGCTGACAATGGCCTCGCACTGAGCGACCCATGCACCGTCAAACCGCGGCAACAAGGTATGGATAAACTCCATCGATCTGCTCCTCCCACAACAATGATAGTGCCTACCACACGGCCCGTGCGTCTCGCGGAGCGTACGGGAACCGCATGCTGAGCCGGCGCAGCGTCGCGGCCCGATGCGCCCTGCGTTATCCGTCCGGGACTTGCTCGCGCCCCAGCAATGACACCTTTACTCGCCGGTGGACCATGTCCTCTGTGAGGCTCTATGTTGCGATGAAGATACCCGATGGGCACAGCGCGCGCCACGGCTTCTCCAGGTTCGGTGAAAGGGGTGTGCCAGCCAAAGTCACTCCCAAAACCCAGGCGATTCGCGGCTACCGCGACGATCGTCCGAATCCACCCGGAGCGCCGATTTGCCCTACTAGGATGAGCGACCCCGCGCCGGTTGTCGGTAGTCCAGGCGAGCGTTTACGTACAGCCCCACTGTCAAGATGATTCTTCCGCGACCGCGCATTTCAGGCCCATTGTCGCACCAGGACGGACAAGAAGTGGCCGAATTGCCGCGATGACACGCCGACATCTCCCTCCATCCCCCTGAAAGTAAACACAAACCGCTGATTGCCCCCGCCGCTTTGCCGCGCCGCCATGCTATTGTGACCTCGGGTGAGCAAACACCGGTCACGTACTCCGCAGCTCTGCCAGCCACACAAAGCGCAACACGATGCAACCTGACGCAACACTTTACGCAGCAATCGCTCAAATGCAGCCGTCGCAGCTCATCTGCCCCAATTGCGGCCCGAAAACGGCTCCGACCGAAAATTCCACGTCAGCTCCGATCGGAAATGCCGAAAACGGCGTGGCCACCATGAAACCAAACGACATACGCGAAATTGGCTTGGTTCGTCAGAAAAGTGTTGATCCGCACGCTGTCAGTCCAGCCGGCCCGCAAGCGCCCCGCCAGGCCCAAGCCCGCCACACGCCAACTCCTGTGTTTTCAATGCCAATGGCTTCGTCTGTCCAATTTCCCATCCCGCCCGAATCGCGCCCGCAACGCACAAATCTGCCCAATCCCGCCCAACCGCGCACAACCGGCGCACCCAGCAGCCAGAACCCAGCACCAGCGCGCAAAGCGCGCCCCCCCTTGCATTTCTCCGCAAATTTCGTCACTATCGTAGACCACAGGCCCCGAACTGTCCGGAGCGCCTCCCACGATCAAAGGCTGGGTACAAATGAAACGAAAAATCAATCTGAAGATCAACGGAAAACCGTTTACCGATGAAGTCGAGCCCCGCATGCTCCTCATCCACTACCTGCGCGAAGTCGCCGGATTCACCGGCCCGCACATAGGCTGCGAGACTTCCATCTGCGGCGCATGCACCGTCTCGCTTGACGGCAGAATCGTCAAAAGCTGTACCATGTTCGCCGTGCAGGCCGACGGCCGCGAGGTCGTTACCATCGAAGGTCTCGCTTCCAATGGCGATCTGCACCCCATGCAGGAAGCCTTCTGGAACCAGCACGGCCTCCAGTGCGGCTTTTGTACGCCCGGCATGATCATGGCTTCCCGCCAACTGCTGGAGCGCAACCCGCGCCCCACCGAGGAAGAGATCCGCCATGGTCTGGAAGGCAATCTCTGCCGCTGCACGGGCTACCAGCACATCGTCAACGCGGTTCAGGAAGCCGCCCTCAAGGGAGCAGCGTAAGACATGGCCACCACCATCACCAAAACCGAACTCCTGGTCGGCAAGCGCATCCGCCGGAAAGAGGACCCCCGCCTCATCACCGGCACCGCCACCTACGTGGACGACATCAAGCTGCCCGGCATGCATCACGCCTGCATCCTGCGCAGTCCGCACGCCGCCGCCCGCATCAAGTCTATCGACGCGAAGGCGGCGCTCGCGCTCCCCGGCGTGGTGGCCGTGTTCACCGGCGCGGATATCGAGAGCGTCGGACCCGTCCCCTGCGGCGCGTCGCTGCCCGGTCTGCGCATCCCGCCGCACTCCATCCTGGCGAAAGATCGCGTGTACTTCGTCGGACACCCCGTCGCCGTGGCCGTCGCCACCGATCGCTACATCGCCGCCGACGCCGTCGAGGCCATCGAAGTGGAATACGAGCCCACGCAAGCTGTCGCGGACCCCGAAAAGGCGCTCGCGCCCGGCGCGCCGGCCGTCCATCCGGAATGGCCCGACAACACCGCCTTCACCTTTCACCAGGAAGGCGGCGAGCCGGACAAAGCCTTCGCTGAAGCCGAAGTCGTGGTCAAGCAGCGCATCACCAGCCAGCGCCTGATTCCCACCGCCATGGAAACCCGCGGCGTGGTGGCCGAGCCTCACGGCTCCGAGAAAAGCCTGATCCTCTACACTTCCACGCAGATTCCGCATCTGGTGCGCACGCTCGTGGCCCAAATGCTGGGCCTCTCCGAAAACCGCCTGCGCGTGATCACGCCCGAAGTCGGCGGCGGCTTCGGCAGCAAGCTCAACGTGTATGCCGAAGAGGCGCTCATGGGCTTCGTCGCCATGCGCATTGGCAAGCCTGTCAAGTGGATCGAATCGCGGCGCGAAAACTTCCAGTGCACCATTCACGGCCGCGGCCACGTGGATTATTACGAGATCGCCGCCAAGCGCGACGGCACCGTGCTGGGTCTGCGCCTCAAACTCATCCAGGATCTCGGCGCGTACCATCAACTGCTCACGCCCGCCATCCCCACGCTCTCCGTCCTGATGATGCCCGGCCTCTACAAATTCCGCAACATTTCGGCGGATATCGTGGGCGTCTTCACCAATTGCGTGCCCACGGACGCCTACCGCGGCGCGGGCCGTCCCGAAGCCACTCACGGCATCGAGCGCATGATGGACCTGCTCGCCGCGGAGTTGAAGATGGACCCTTCCGAGCTGCGCCTGATCAACTTCATCGGCAACGACGAGTTCCCCTACGCCACCGCAACCGGCCTCAGTTACGACAGCGGCAACTACGCCGAACCGCTCAAGAAAGCGCTCGACATGGTCGAGTATCACAAGCTGCGCGACCAGCAGTCGAAGGCCAAAGCCGAAGGGCGCCTGATGGGCATCGGCATCTCCACCTACGGCGAGATCTGCGCCTTCGGTCCGTCGCCCGCCACGCCCGCCGGCGGATGGGAGAGCGCGACGGTGAAAATCGAGCC
>JBEKPZ010000113.1:0-20455 GCA_049520215.1 Bryobacteraceae bacterium
ATCCCAAAGCTACGGAAAGGCGCACCGCCAAATTGATCCGAGCGCTTCGCGGCCTTGGCTACCAAGTCATTCCCCCCACGGCCAATGTCGTAGGGTAGTGCGTTTTCGACGGTGCCCCACAGTAAATAGCCTCGGCTAGCGGCGCGACGACTTGGCGTTCGTACTGCGCAGCGCTTCCATCCCCGCGCTGGTGGCGAATGTCACCAGAGGCACCGTCACAGGCGCTTCCATCATCTGCATCATGGCGTACGGCGGCATGTCCTCGGCTTCAGTGAAAAACGTCATGCTCGCCCGCTCGGCGTCGTAGTCCACCTTGACCAGATCTCCGCCGCGTACCTGTGCGGTGGCGATCAGGTTGGACAACGGATGCACCAGGCTGCGATCGATGGCCCGCTTCAGATGCCGCGCTCCATACTTCATGTCAGTGCCCTCGCGAAGCAGAAAGTCCTTGGCGAGGTCGGTCAGAGAAAACAGGAAGGGCGCGCCGTTCGCCGCATGGAAAATGCGGTGCTGCAGGATGTTCAATTCCAGCCCCAGGATCTTGCGCAATTCCGGCTCGCCCAGCGGCCGGAACACCACCACCTTGTCGATGCGGTTCATGAACTCCGGCGTGAACTTCCGTCGCGCGGCTTCCACTCCGGCGCGCGCGATCTTTTCCGTCAGGCTTCCGTCCACCACCCCCGTGGAACATTTGCGTTCCATTTCGGAAGCCGCGAATCCCAAGTTGGGACGCATGATCGAGTTCATTTCTCCCGCGCCCAGGTTGCTGGTCATGAAAATCATGGTTTGCGAAAAGTCGACGCGGCGGTTGTCGCCCAGCGTCAGGGTGGCCTTGTCCAGAATCCCCAGCAGCAGATTCCATAGGGAGTCGCTGGCCTTCTCGATCTCGTCGAACAGCACAAAACTCAGCTTGATCTTGTCCGTGTAATGCTGTTGCAGGACTTCCTGGCTCAGCAAAGGGTGTGTTTCGCGATGCCCCAGATATCCCGGAGGCGAACCGATCAATTTCGCGATCTCATGGCTGTGCTGGAACTCCGCGCAGTCTATCTTGACCACCGCGCGCATATCGCCCACCAGGCTTTCCGCGGTGGCTTCCACCATGCGCGTCTTACCCGAACCGGTCGGCCCCAGAAAGAGGAAGTTGCCGATGGGTCTCCCAGGGCTCGACATGCCCGCCAGATACGTCTGATAGATGTTTACGATCTGGTCGATCGCCTCGTCCTGCCCGACAATCCGCCGGCGTAAATCGGCTTCGAGCTTTACCGCTTCAGTGCCCGTAAGCGTCGGGTCAAGCTGTCTGTTCATTCGGCCCATGACTTTGCCTCTCGTAAGCCCTCGTAGCATGAGGTGCATCTCGGCAGAGTCAATAGCACGTCGCCTGCCAATTTCATGGCACGCGGTATTCCTTCTATTTCTGAGGTTTGGAAGGCCTTACTTCCACTCGGCTAATCAGCGTACGGGCGGGCATGTGCAGGAGCATCGCCACGACTTCGGCAATGTCTTCGGGCTGGATCTTCCACGCCGCCGCGCCGGTTCGCGGGCTAAAATCGGTGTCCACGCTGCCAGGCATGATGTAACTGACGCGCACGTCCTGGTAACGGTGATCCAGCATCATCGCCTCGCTGAATCCGTTCAGTCCGAACTTGGACGCATTGTAAGCCGCGCCGCCGGCAAACGCGTTCTTCCCCGCCAGACTGCTGATGTTGACGATGTATCCTCCGCCGCGCTTCTGCATGCGCGGCAGCGCTTCGTGACTGCAATAATAAACCCCGCTCAAGTTCAAGTCGATGCTGCGCCGCCACTCTTCCACTGTGAGATCCGCCACACTCTTGAAAATGCCGATGCCCGCGTTGTTGATCAGAAAATCCACACCGCCGAAGCGAGCATCCACGCTGGCGAAGAAGCGCTGCACCTCGGCGGGCTGCGAGACGTCGGCGGCTTCCGCCAGCAACCGTCCGCCCGCGCCGGGTTCACAAGCTTTCACAAGAGCCTGCACATTTTGCCGCAATCGGCTGCAAACCGCGACCGCCGCGCCTTCCCGCAGCAGGCGCTCCGCGATAGCCCGCCCGATCCCGCGTGTGCCGCCTGTCACAATTGCAATCTTTCCGGATAATGTCTGTTCCATTCCTTGATTGTAGTAGGACAGGACTCCTGGTGTGGCCTCCTGGGCAGGCCGCGGCGCGCAGAGTGGCCCTTTAGAGTATCCAATACCGGGCCGCAGCAGTATCGTTGGGTGTGGGATCGAAGGGACCGTTCGGGATCGGAACCGATCCGAACGGGAGCATCGGACGGTCATAGGGCAAGCGTGCCAGCCCCGAAATCAGCATCGCGTGGCCGGCAGCGGGCGCTTTTTGCGCGGGCGCGTAGCTGCCGGCAGTGCTTAGTTCTCCGACCGTGCCCTGGTCGGCGCCCGCCCCGCGCCCGGAGCGTCGAACGCGATGAAAGTTGGCTTGCGAATACCCCCGATTGCCTTGGCGTCCGGCACCTGCTCGGTTGTTCACGCGGCAAATAGGAGACAGAGGCAGGCAAATGCCGCTCCCCGGTTTTGCTCAAGTTACTAGTGAACTGTCCGCGAATTAACTGGACAGTTGCTTTGCACGGTGTGGCGCTGACGATCGCTGTTTGTCGTCTGCGCACCGCTGTCGAACTCGGCAAGCCACGAAAAACGATGGCCTGCCCCACGGCTAAATCTGCTGGCCAGACCAATCCGGCTTATGGAGTCAGCAGAAAGCCGTGCGAGACATTGTTCGCGTCATAGTAGTATCCGGTGATTGCTCCCAAGTTGTTGAGGCTGCGGACGAAGGTCCCTTGGTACGTGCCTGTGCCGGCGCCGGGGACCTCGAAGGAGGTGATGGCGAGGCCACTCGAATCGCGCAGGAAGCCGTGATAAAGATAGTTCGCGTCCAGATACAATCCGGCGATAGTCCCCCCCACATCGATCGACCAGGCGACGGTGCCCTGGTAGGCACCCGTGCCCGCACCCGGAGCATCGAAGGTGACTATCGTGCCATCCGCGGCGCGCACGAAGCCGTGCCATAGATCGTTCGCGTCCGAGTAGAATCCGGCGATAGTCCCCTCGGCATTGAGGCTCTTTTCGAAGGTGCCCTCGTTGATGCCGCCGGTGCCTGCGCCAGGAGCATCGAAAGTGCTTATCGCGCCATCGGAAGCGCGCACGAAGCCGTGACCCACATTGCTCGCGTCATAGTAGGTTCCGGCGATAGTCCCCGCCGCGTTGATCGAACTGGGGACGGTGCCCTGATAGGCGCCTGTGCCCGCGCCCGGAATATCGAAGGTGGCGATCGTGCCACTGTGAGCGCGGACGTAGCCATGATACAGATTGTTCGCATCCAGGTAAAAGCCGATGACAGTCCCCTCCGCGTTGAGGTCGGAGGCGTAGGTGCCCTGGGTATCGCCCGTGCCCGCGCCGGGAACATCGAACGTGGTTAGCGTGCCATCGGCCGCGCGGACGAAGCCGTGAGACATGTCGCTCGCGTCATAGTAAGCTCCGGCGATGCTTCCTTCCAGGTTGATGAAACCGCCGAAGGTGCCCTGGTAGGTGCCTGTGCCCGCGCCGGGAGCGTCGAAGGTGGTTATGGCGCCATTGGTAGCGCGCACGAAGCCGTGATACAAATTGTTCGGGTCCGCGTAAAATCCGGAGATAGCCGCCTTCGCGTTGACGCTGACGGCGAGGGTGCCCTGGCCATCGCCGGTGCCCGCGCCCGGAGCGTCGAACGTGATGAAAGTCGGCCTGCCGAGGTCCCCGATTGCTTTGGCGCCCGGCTCCTGCGCGACCATTGCCGCGGCAAAAAGGAGGCAGAGGTACAGAGCCGCCGATCCCCGGTTCAGTTTGCCCAAGATCATGGGTCCTGCTGCTTTTCTCAAAGTGTGTCGATGCATGTTCCTTCTCCTTTGTTCCGATTTGCCTGGTGCTTCTATGCTCATGGGGTCAACAGGAAGCCGTGGACCCCATTACTCGTGTCGTAGTAATATCCGGCGATGGCCCCCAAATTGTTGATGCTGTATCCCGTGGTGCCCTGGCCGGAGGCACTGCCCGCGCCTGGGGCCTCGAAGGACGTTATGGCGAGGCCGCTGGGATCGCGTATAAACCCGTGATCCAAACCATTCGCGTCCGCGTAAACGCCCGTGATCGCTCCTTCTTTATTGATGGAGAAGGCAAAGGTGCCGCCGGCGCCAGGAGCGTCGAAAGTGGTTATCGTGCCATCGGCGGCGCGTACGAAGCCGTGATAGGAATTGTCCGCATCGGCGTAATATCCGGCCGCACGCCCCGCTGCGTTGATGGACAAGACATACGTGCCCTGATATTTGCCCGTGCCTGCGCCCGGCGCATCGAAGGTGGTTATCGTGCCATCGGCAGCGCGCAACAAGCCATGCGAACTGGTGTTCCCATCGTAGTAAAGTCCGGCGACGGTTCCGGAGGAGTTGATACTGTCGGCTACCGTTCCCTGATTGTCGCCCGTGCCCGCGCCGGGCGCATCGAACGTGGTCACAGTGCCATCGGCAGTGCGCACGAAGGCGTGAAACACACCGCTCTCGTCGTTGTAGGTCCCGGCGATGGTCCCCGAGGAGTTAATGCTCTCCGCTACCGTTCCCAGGTTGTCGCCCGTGCCCGCTCCCGGCGCGTCGAACGTGGTTATCGTGGCATCGGTGGCACGCACGAAGCCATGATTGATACCGCTCTCGTCGACGTAACTTCCGGCGACCATGCCCGCCCCGTTGATGCAGCAGGCATCGGTGCCCTGTCCGGAACTCGTGCCTGCACCGGGAGCGTCAAACGTGGTTATCGTGCCATCGATCGCGCGCACAAAGCTGTGAAGCACATTATTCACGTCGCCGTAGAAGCCAGCGATCGTTCCCTCCGCGTTGAGGCTGGCGGGTTCGGTGCCCTGGCCATCGCCCGTGGCCGCGCCCGGAGCTTCGAACGCGGTGAAGGCTGGCCTGCGGAGTTCCCCGATACCTCCCGTAGCCGGTCCCTGCGCGGGCATTCCCGCGGCAAAAAGGAAACAGAGGCAGAGCACGCCCGCTCCCATGGGTCCTGCGGCTTTTCTCAAACTGTGTCGATGCATATTCCTTCTCCTTTACTCAGATTTGCCTGACCGAGTCCGCTCATGGCGTTAGCAGGAAGCCGTGGGATACATTACTCGCGTCGACATAGTATCCGGCGATCGCTCCCGAGTTGCCGATGCCATATCCGAAGGTGCCTTGGCCTGCGCTGCTGCCTGCACCCGGCACCTCGAAGGAGGTGATGGCGAGGCCGCTCGAATCGCGTACGAAGGCGTGGAGCACACCGTCCGCGTCAACATAGTGTCCGGTGAGGATTCCTTCCGCGTTGATCCAAGCGGGGAAAGTGCCCTGGAGTTCTCCAGTCCCTGCGCCCGCGGCGCCGAAGGTGGTTATGGTTCCGTCGGCGGCGCGCACGAAGCCTTGAGCCGCCGTGTATCCGTCCTGGTAAGAATATCCGGCGATAGTCCCCGCGGAGTTGATGCTCACGCCGAAGGTGCCCACCCCGGTGCTCGTACCCGCGCCGGGGGCATCGAAGCTGGTTATCGTGCCATCCGCGGTGCGCACGAAGCCGTGGTTCACGGTATTGGTGTCCAAGTAGTTTCCGGCTATATCCCCCGCCGCGTCGATCGCAGCCGGGAGTGTGCCCAGGTTGGCGCCAGTGCCCGCGCCGGGAGCATCGAAGGTGGTTATGACGCCTTTCGCGGAGCGCACGAAGCCGTGCCACATACTGTTTGTGTCCGAGTAATATCCGACGATATGCCCCGCCGCGTTGATGGAATTGGCGAATGTGCCATAGCCCGCGCCAGTGCCGGCGCCCGGAGCGTCGAACGTGGCGATCGCGCCACTGGCGGTGCGCACGAAACCATGCCACGTATCGATCGCGTCGGCGTAGTATCCGGCGATGGTCCCCGCGGTGTTGATGGAAACGGGAAAGGTGGCAGTGACAGCACCAGGGGCGTCGAAGGTGGTTAGCGTGCCATTGGCCGCGCGCACGAATCCGTGCCACGTATTGTTCGCGTCGATATAGAGTCCCGCGATATCCCCGACGGTGTTGATGCTATCGGCAAAAGTGCCCTGGCCATCGCCCGTGCCCGCGCCCGCTGCATCGAAGGTGGTGAAGGTTGGCTTGTGGAGGTCGCCGATTGCTTTCGCGCCCGGTTCCTGCGCGGACACTCCCGCGGCAAGAAGGAGACAGAGGCAGAGAATCGCCGCTCGCTGGTTCGGTTTGCCCAAGATGGTGACGGTTTCTTGGATGGGTCCTGCTGCTTTTCTTAAAGTGTGTCGGTGCATATTTCCTTCTCCTTGACTCGCGCCAGGCGGCCTGAGAGGCCGCCGCAGGCTGAGAGCCTGCCCCACTATTGCTTTACCAGTTCCACACGGCGATTGAGCGCGCGCCCGTCGTCGGAGTCGTTGGACGCCAGAGGCGCATAGGGACCGTCGCCGTAGGCCTGGAGCCTGTCGGCAGCCACGCCATACTGTGCGGTGAGTGTTTGCACAACGGCCGCCGCGCGCCGCCGCGAGAGATCCATGTTCGCGGCCAATGCGCCCACGTTGTCCGTGTGACCCACCACATAGACTTTGAGTTTGGCGTTCTGCTTCAGCAGTTTGACAACTTCCTGCAGCGCGGCGGCGGATTCCGGCTTGACCTCGGCCTTTCCGGTATCGAAGAGGATGCCGTTCACTACGCTATGGCCGGTGGCGGTCAGGCCGCTTGAAAGCGCATCCGCGGTGGTGGCCACCATATCTTGAGTCAACTGCGTTTCGATGACGATATACTGTTTGTAGTCGCCGCCCCCGTTGACCTCCTCCCGAATCCAGGCCTTGCCGAGATGGACGGTGAATCCCCCGCTTCCGGAGTCCCCCACAAAAGCCCATCCCGCCGTCTTGAAGGCAGTCATGAGGTTGCGAGTCACCTGGGCAACGCTTGCTCCCGCGGGGAGGTCGTACCAGGTATAGTGATATTCGCCCTCAATCTTCTTGGGCTCCTTCTTGGCGCCGATATCGTTGAAGGTAAAAGCATTGTCGGGGTTGTCCTCGCAAATCTCGATGAAGGAGCCCGGAAAGCGGCTGATCAGGGGCGAGTCCTTGCAACCGTTCGCGTCCTTCGTGACAGCGTGTGCCGCGAGGGGAATCGCCAGGCATAGAAAAAGGTACCTGGCGAATGTCGCGGCCCTCCGAATCGAATTCCAACTG
Source organism: Bryobacteraceae bacterium (assembly GCA_049520215.1). GTDB lineage: Bacteria > Acidobacteriota > Terriglobia > Bryobacterales > Bryobacteraceae > Bog-159. The sequence continues at coordinate 7,216 of JBEKPZ010000113.1, forward strand.
GTTCCTTGAATGAATGTGCGTCGTCTCATAGTTTCTTCCCTTTCGCCCGATTTGTCGGCTTTCATTCAATACGCCGGAAAAGAACGGAAACGGGATCATTTGTTACAATCGATTGCAATAGATGGGATGACGGGCCCACCTGATTTCGAGTCCGCGCTCGCCGGTTTGCGCGCCGGCGACAAGGCGGCACTGGACGCGGTGCTGCCGGCTCTGTATGCCGAATTGCGCCGCATTGCGGAAGCCTGCCTGGCCGGCGAACGCCCGGATCACACGCTGCAGCCCACCGCGCTGGTGCATGAAGCCTATATGCGTCTGCTGGGGCAGCACCACGTGGATTGGTCCTGCCGGCCACAGGTACTGGGGCTGGCGGCGCGCATGATGCGGCGCATCCTGGTGAATCACGCGGAGGCGCGCAATGCGCAGAAGCGCGGCGGCGGCTTCCGCATCCCGCTCGACGACCAGTTGGAGCTGATGGAAAGCGGTCAACTCGATGTACAGTCCCTGGACCTGGCGCTGAACCGGCTGGAAGCCATCGACGAACGGCAGGCGCGTATCGTGGAACTGCGCTTCTTCAGCGGCTTGAGCGTGGAAGATACGGCCGCCGCCATGGAGGTTTCCACAGCCACCGTCAAGCGGGAATGGCGCACCGCGCGGCTGTGGCTGGTGCGCGAGCTGGATAGCGCGCGCCCATGACGAACCCATGATGAACCCATGACCAGCGAGCGATGGCAGCAGGTCAAACGGGTACTCGACGAGCTGGACGGCATCGCTCCGGAGGCCCTGCCGGTCGCGCTGACGGCGGCCTGCGGTGGCGACGAGGATCTGCGGCGCGAGGTCGAATCGCTGCTGTCGTTTGAGGAACGGGCCGAGGCGCTGGAGCGTGCGGCGCGGCCCGCGACGGGTGGCGTTCCGGGACGGATCGGCCCTTATCGCGTCGAGCGACTCCTGGGCGCGGGCGGCATGGGCGCGGTCTACCTAGCGGTGCGCGACGACGATCAGTATCGCAAACAGGTGGCCATCAAGGTGACTGCCACCGGCGGCGATCCGGATCTGCTGGGCCGGTTTCGCGCGGAACGCCAGATCGTGGCCGGGCTGGATCATCCTTACATCGCGCGTTTGCTGGATGGCGGCACGCTGGCCGACGGTCGGCCCTACTTCGTCATGGAGTACGTGGACGGCCAGCGGATCGATGAATACGCGGCCGAAAAGAAGCTGGATCCGGCAGCCATACTGCGGCTGTTTCTGAAAGTCTGCACGGCGGTACAGTTCGCGCACCAAAACCTGGTGGTGCATCGCGACCTCAAGGCTGGCAATATTCTGGTGAGCGAGGACGGCGATCCGCACCTGCTGGATTTCGGCATCGCCAAGGTGCTGGACCCGGCGGTGCTCACCAACGTGGAGATCACGCACACCTTGCTGCGGCGCATGACGCCGGCTTCGGCCAGTCCGGAGCAGGTGGCGGGGAAGGCCGTCACGGTTTCCACCGACGTGTATGCCCTCGGCGTGCTGCTGTATCGGTTGTTGACGGGCGCGTCGGCGTATGCGGGGGCCAAGGGATTCGATACCGACCCGGCCCGAGCCATCCTGGAATACGATCCTCCGCTCGCCAGCCGTGCGCCGGGCGTGGCGCAGAAGCTGCGGCGTGCGTTGGCGGGCGATTTGGACAACATCGTGCGCAAGGCCGTCGAGAAGGAGCCGGCGCGGCGCTACGCCTCGGTCGAGGAATTGGCGGCCGATATCGAGCGCCACCTCAAGGGTCGGCCGATCCATGCCCGGCCCGCCTCGTTTTCCTATCGCGCCGCGAAGTTCCTGCGGCGCCACCGTCTGGCGGTCGCCGCGGCCGCGCTGGTAGGGCTGGCCATTGCGGGAGGACTGGCGGGCACCTTACGGTACGCGCACAGGGCGCATTTGGAACAGGTGCGCGCACAGCATGGTTTGGCCGCAGTGGGCAAACTGATGCAGTCGTTTATGTTCGAGTTCGACGACGCCATCAAGAATCTTCCAGGCTCCTCTCCGGCGCGGGAACTGGTGGAGCGCCGGGCGGTGGAGTATCTGGACAAACTGGCGTCGGAGGCGGGTGACGATCCTGCCATGCTGAGCGATTTGGCCGACGCTTACATGCACGTCGCTCACATGACCGGCGCGTTCCGCGAGGCCCGCGGCGACAGCTCGCCGCAGAAGGCGCTGAAGAACGGGCTTAAGGCGCTCGCTCTGCGGCGGCGTGCCCTCGCCCTCAATGCGGGCGATGACAACTTGCGCGTCAAGCTCAGGGACAGCATCTGGGGCACCGCCTCGCTATACTTCACCGCCGGCGACATTCGGCGTGCAGCAGAGCTTTACCGCGAGCACCTTCGTATGTGCGAAAGCGCCGTCGAGCGCCGCGGTTCCGCGGAGGAACGTTTGGGCTTGGGCGGGGCCCTCACCTCCATGGGATCCATTGAACGGGAGCTTGGCCATTACGATCTGGCCCTGGCCTGGCATCGCCGCGCTTTGGCGGTACGCGAAGGGCTGCTGAAGGACGACCCGGCCAGCACCAGGGCGCAACGCGCAGTGGGGATCTCGCACGAGTTTATCGGCTACGTTTTCAGCTCGCAGCAGAACTACGCGTCGGCGGCGGACGAACATCGCAAAGCGTTCACACTGTTCCAGCCGATCGCTAAGGCCGACGTACACAACTCGGGCATGCAGCGGCTGGCAGCCGTAGCGCAGGAGAATCTGTGCGAATCGCTGGCGCTCGGCGGTGCGGCGCAGGAGGCTATAGGTTACTGCGAAGCGGCGATCGCCTTGTACGGCGGAATGGCCGTTTCCGATCCCAAGAACTTCCAGGCGTCTGAGGATCTGGCTTCCTGTGAATCCACCATGAGCATCGCGCTAGACCTTGCGGGTTCGCCCCGCACGGCGTTCGAGCACCAGCAGAAAGCGCGGCGGCTGTTCGAGTTGGCGGCGAGCAGAGATCCGGATGCGGTGGATCTGGCGGAGGAAAACGCGGAGAGCCTGATGGAGTTGGCCAAGCTGCGGCAACAGTTGCACATGGATGGCGCCGAGGCTGCCGCGGCAGACGCGGTGCGGGTACTCGAAACGCTGGTGGCGCGCTCACCCGAAAACCGGCGCATCGGAGCTATTCTGCCGCGGGCTGAAGATCTCGATCGGTCGATGCGGCAGTAGCTTGTGGGGCAGGCGCCCGGCCTGCGGCGGCCTCTCAGGCCGCCTCATCGCCCACCGAACCACAGCTTGATCGGCTGATACAGCAAGTAAATCGCCCCAGCCGCTAACCAGATCGTCGAGCTGACCGAGAACGCGCGCGCGGTGATACGCACCTCCGGCGTGCGGTCTAACTGCAGCAACGGACCGCTTTCATTCGCCGCCGTCCGGTCGTACAGAAACAGCGGAGCTCCCGCATAGAGCGCAAACACGGGAAACCACACCGCGGTGATGACCACGTTCGCCTGCTTGATCGGCCCGCTTTGCCAGAGGAAGGCGATGGATTTGATCACGTCCGCAATGGCGAATGCCGATAGCGCAAAATGGCGGATCGCGAGAGCGCGTCCGGCCGACCGCAAGCCGGTCATCAGGTCGCGCGAGCGCTCCATGGCCGCCTTCCCCGACCGCTTTTCCACCACGCAGATCACCGGCCACAGGCAATCGCCGATCACCCAGCCAGGCCCGAAGAACCACAGAGATCGGGCCTGCGTAACCACCAGAACCGGCATCGTCCTCATCAGCCTCCAGAAGACTCGGAACGATAGGAACCTCCTCACGCGGGTCTGTTCGTCGACCGCCATCAGCGCCGCGGCTGCGCGCAGCACGTTATCGGAAAAAATGAAGAGCATCGCTGCCGCCAGCGGGACCAGCACGACTCGCACTGCGGCAACCGGCAGCAGCTTCCCGCTGAATGAAACCAGCAGGGCCGCCAGCGTCAAGACGATCGTGTAGATGGGCAGCAGCAAAAGGGCATATGCCATGAGATGTTGCAGCAGAAATGCTTTCGATCTCCGCAGCGCGAGAAACTCCGCGTCCACTGCGTTATGGAATCGCCGTGTGAATGCGACTGCGGAGGGTGGGCGATCCGCGGGACTGCGCGCCAGTCCGGCGAGGATCGCATCCGACACGTCGCGCGGAATCTTCCGGAGGCTCGCGGGCGGGGGTGGACTGCCAGTCCGGTGAAATTCGAATAGCCCGCTGTGCCTTCCGGTAAACGGCAGTTCGCCGCAAACCAGCGCGTAGGCCACCACAGCCAAACTATAGATGTCGGAACGGAAATCGATTTCCTGGCCCAACGCCTGCTCCGGCGACATATACGCGGGGGTTCCGATCAGGCTGCCCGGCATGGTTTGCGCGCCGGCGCCGCTGTCGAACGATCCGGAAGACCCGGCCGGAGTTGGCGTTGGCGCCATAGCGACGGTCTCTGTCTCCTCATGCGCCGTCTCGATCACGGCCGTTTCCAATTCGTCGCCGGGCATCACGGGCTGAGGAGTGACGGTCTGTGGGGCGCTCGCCTCCGGCGTCTCTTTCAAGGGCGGAGCCCAATCACCGAGCAAATTCACCTTGGCCACTCCGAAGTCGAGCACTTTCACCGTGTATCCACCGCGGCCGTTTGGTTCCAGCCAGATATTGTCGGGCTTCAGATCGCGATGCACGATTCCATGCCGGTGCGCCTCCGCCAGCGCCAGTCCAATCTGGTCCAGAAGATCCGCGATCAGTGGCAGCGAGATCTGCGGATTGGCCTTCTGGAAATCGGAAAGCGTCTGCCCGTCCAGAAACTCCATCACCAGGTACGGCATGTCGCCCCTAGCCGCTCTGGCGATTCCGAAATCTGTGACATTCACGATGTTGGGATGGCGCAGGCGGCCGCATGCCTGTGCTTCGCGCTGGAAACGGGCCAGAAACTGCGGTTCCGCCGCCCACCGCGGAGCGATCACTTTCACCGCGACGACACGGGTCGTGCCAAGATGCGTTGCCAGGTAGACATTACCCATGCCGCCCGCGCCGAGCTGCTTGTCGATGCGGTACTTGCCGTCGAGAATTTCGCCGATCATGGAGTGATCCAGAGGGTCCAGCCGCCATCATACCAATCGCCAGATCCGTCTTGCGGAATCCGGGCCCAACGCTACCCGGCCGCCGCGGCGGTGCGCTTGCAGGAACATAGCGCCTATAGAGCCCGCAATGATCGCGGTCAATGCAGGCGGGTGAACACACTGTGTCGCACGCCACTGGAAAAACAGCCTAACGCAGTGTCCAGGAAATAACTGTACAGCAGATTGGCTGTGGGGCAGGCCATCGTTTTTCGTGGCCCGCCGAGTTCGAGCACGGCGCGCAGACGACAAACAACGATCGTCTGCGCCACGCCGGGCTCGCGGACACTACACTAAGATGTGAGCAATTTCGACCGCATTATTACGGATGCACTGCCCAATTGCGAACAGACAGAAGTGCGGAATCCTGTTATCCGTGTTAGAGTCGGAGCAAGAACTTCGGGGTGTGCCTGGGGCCCGACGCTCGATTGGAGGGTTCCTGAAAAAGCTGCGGATCGGGATTATCGACATCGTGTCCCAGGGCCCTACCCGGGCTTTGTACGCACGCATAATGAATGCCAGCCTCGCCAGTATCATGCCCCAGGTCATTGGGGTTTGGTGCAAACAGGAGGGGCACGAGGTTGCCTTCGTTTGTTACACCGGCTTTGAAGATCTGCTGACGGAGTTGCCGGATAACGTCGACGTGGTCTTCATCGGCGCGTTTACCGAAGCTGCGCACACGGCGTACGCCTTGAGTAATCTCTTTCGTGGGAGAGGGGCGATCACCGTGCTCGGGGGACCGCACGCCCGCTGTTACCCCGAAGACGCTGCGCGCTATTTCGACTACGTGCTGGGCTTCACCGATGAGGGTATCCTCCATGACGTCTTGCGGGAGTGCGCGCAACACCGGCCCGTGGGCGTCCACCTCGCAGCCCTGCAGCAGCCCGGAACCCTCCCGGGGGCACGCGAGCGTTGGCCGTTTATCGAACCGACCCTCAGGAAAGCGCCCCTCCTCAAGATGGTTCCCATGCTCGGCAGCCTGGGGTGCCCGTACACTTGCGCCTTTTGTATCGATTCGACGGTGCCCTATCAACCCATGGACTTCGCGGTGCTCCAAGAGGATCTCCGGTTCCTGCTGACCAAATTCAAACGGCCCGTGGTAGCATGGCACGATCCCAACTTTGGAGTCCGCTTCCACGACTACATGGATATGATCGAGGATGCGGTCCCTGCCGGCAGCATCGACTTCGTCGCCGAAAGCAGTCTGTCGCTGCTTTCCGAACCGCACCTCAAGCGACTCCAGCGCAACTCATTCAAGGGCGTCCTCCCCGGCATTGAGTCCTGGTTCGCCCTGGGCGATAAATCGAAAACCGGCGCGTTGGTCGGAATGGCCAAGGTTCGCCAGGTTTCCGAACACGTCAATCTGATCCTGCGGTACATACCCTACATCCAAACCAACTTCGTCCTGGGACTCGATACCGACGAAGGGCCCGATCCTTTTGAACTCACCAAACGATTCCTGGATATGACCCCGGGCGCCTTCCCGGCTTATTCGCTGCTCTCCGCATTCGGCCGGGCCGCGCCGCTCAATCTGGATTACCAGCGGTCCAACCGCGTGCTGCCCTTCCCATTCCACTTCCTCAACAATAACGGCGCCATGAACGTCAAGCCGGCAAACTATTCCTGGCGGACCTTCTACGATCGGATCATCGACCTGACCCGGTATTCCTTCTCCACGCGCGCAATCTTCCGCCGCTTCCTGGCGACGCAAGGGGTGACTGCACGTTGGCTGAACGTGGTGCGCGCGGTTTCGACGGAGGGCTTCGGAAGGGCCAGGTACTACAGGGAGATTCGCCAACGCTTGGACACCGACCCGCAATTCCTTCCCTATTTCGAGCAGGAGAGCAGCGTGCTTCCCCAGTTCTACAAGGACATAGTGCGTCGGGATCTCGGACCGCTGATGGACTGGCTTCCCGAGGGCGCTCTCTATCACGATCCCAACGCCTACCTGAAGTCCGAGCGCACCAAGGATGTGTTCGCCCTGGTCTAACCGCCGGATTTCTCTTTGTAGCAGGATGCTGAAAAAAGCACAAACATCGCTCATTCGGGCCACAGACTAAAGTCTGTGCCACCGGTGGCACAGGCTTCAGCCTGTGAGAGCAATCGGCGCTCGTGGCGCCGGGCCCCCCTCGCGTCCGGGCGGAGTGATAAGGTAAGTGCAATGCAGGCCTTTGAGGTGCTTATGAAAACAAGGATGATGGTCTCGATTGTTGTCCTGGCGTCGGCGGCGGCTGCCGCCGATGTGCCATCCGCGGAGGTCCAGATCGCTGCGGCGGTCCTCGCCGCGCCGGCGGAACTCCGCGGAGGCGCAGCCGTCCTGGGCTACAATCCGCAAGGCGGGTTGGTCACGCTCCGCGAGGGCAAGAACGAACTCATCTGCCTCGCCAATGACCCTGCGAAGACTTCATTCAGCGTCGCTTGTTACCACCGCGACCTGGAGCCGTACATGGCTCGCGGTCGTGAACTCGCGGCGCAGAAAGTCACTGGGCAGAAGCGCAACGACATGCGCTGGAAGGAGGTTGAGGAAGGGAAACTCTCGCTGCCACGCGACCCTCGCACGCTGTATGTACTAACCGGCACCGGCTTCGACATGAGCAGCGGAAAAGTCACAGACGCCTACCTGCGATGGGTCATCTATTTGCCTTTTGCCACACCGGAATCCACGGGACTGTCGACCAAGCCGAGCGACAATGCACCGTGGCTGATGTACCCAGGAACTGCGGGCGCCCACATCATGATCAACCCGCCCAAGAAGTAGATCGCGTCATCCGCCGCGGGGTATGCGGATAGAGCGCACTCAGCGCTGTCCTTCCGAAAGACATAGAAGAAGACGGTCAAACCTACACTCGCCAGCAAGGCGACGAACGCGGTCGGCAGTTTCATCGCCGGAACCAGCCCACGCGCAACGTTCAGGATGGTGTCGATGAAATCAACCGCAAGGAAGACAGTGAGGAGCATCATCCCGATCAGGGCGAACAGCGCGGCGTTCTTCAGGCTCATGGTGGAAGTATACGCGCAAACGTTGCCGATATCCACAGGGAGGGAGGTGCGCCTGCGGAGATGCAGAGGGGATGGAAGCGCGCTAAGCTCGTATGGAGAACGATTCTTTAGGCTAAGGAGAAAACTATGAGCGATACAAGCGCGGGCGACCGGGCGGGATTCTTCGTGCTGGGAGCCGCGATCGGCGCGGCGGCGGCATTGCTGCTGGCGCCGGAGTCGGGCGTAAAAACTCGCCGGAGATTAGTCCGCAAAGGAGAAGAAGTCTCGGACTATCTGATCGACGCGGGCAAGGAACTGGTAGGGAAATGCGAGGATCTTTACGAGCGCAGCGGGGAACTTGGGGGCGATGCGGCGCGCGAGTTGGCCGCGAAATACCGGACGCTGCATGAGCAAAGCAAGCAATTGCTAGACGAGGCCGAGACGATTGTCCGGCGCGCAAAAAGCGCCGCGACGGACCGGTAATAGTCCTTCATCTACACTCCTGCCTTCTCACGAAGATCACGATGTCCTCCTTGGAGGGGAGCGTTCATCTCCAACGCGACTTGGCCAGGGTGCGCGCCGTGAAGTTAGCGCCGGCTCGCGCTAAGGTGCCTAGTCTAGCAGGCTGCGCATAAACATCGCTCATTCGGGCCACAGACTAAAGTCTGTGCACCACAGACTAAAGTCTGTGCCACCCCACAGCCGCAACCCGGGCCTTTCATCCGGGTGCATCCGGGGTTCCATTCTTCGCTCCACCCCCCGGCTTGCTAGAATCGTTCCAGGATGTCCACTGCCGCGCCCTCGCCCTCTTTGCGAAGCTTATTCTCGGAACTGGAGCAATTGTTCCAATCCGAAACGGAAGCGCGCGTCTCCACCAGCGTCCAAGCCGCCGAGCGGGCATTGGCCGAACATTTGAATCAGTCCGTGCGGCGCTTGCGTCAGGCTGCCGCCTTCCCCGAGATTGCCTCCATCCTCTCGGATGCCTCCGCCCCATTTGCCAACGCTTGCGCCGTCTTTCACATCAATGAGAATACGGTGGGCGGAGAGCGCCTGCGCGGCGCCGCCGGCGATGCCGCCGCACACTTTCGCGAGATCCGCTTTGCCGTATCGGAGGCTGCCGCGTTTGCCGCCGCTATCGAATCCCGCGAGCCGGTGGTGGCGCTCTGTTCCGCCGCGGAGGTATCGCCCGCCGTGGTGCAAGCTTTCGCCCACGCGCCCGGCGATAAAGCGCACCTGTTCCCGTTGACGGTCGATCAATCCACGGTCGGCATGCTGTACGCCGCCGGAGCGGTCGAGAGCGCCGCTTTGGAGTTGTTGGCCCAGGCCGCTGCCGCTATCATGGAAGCGCGGCAACGCCCCGCGGCCCCCTCCCACCATTTGGTGCACATCGAACCGGCTTCCGCCGCGCCCGCCGGTCCCGCACCGGAATGGGACGATCTGAGCCCGACCGACCGCCATCTGCATCTGGGCGCGCAACGCTTCGCCCGTGTGAAGGTCGCCGAGATACGGCTGTACCGGCCCGATGCCGTCAAAGCCGGGCGCGCGCAGCAGGATTTGTACGCCGCCTTGCAGGATGCCATCGATGCAGGCAGAGAGTCTTTCCGGCAGACCTTTCTAACGGCCAGTCCAACCATGGTCGACTACTTTCATCTGGAATTGGTGCGCACGCTGGCAAATGACAATCCTGCCTGGCTGGGAGGTAAATACCCTGGGCGCCTGGTGTAATGAGGTAAATACCCTGGCTGCCTGGTGGAAGAAGGTGGCACAGGCTTTAGCCTGTGGTGTGCTCCTCACCGCCGCCTCCGCCCAAACCCCCGAGTCCCTAGCCCACGCGTACCGCGACTCGCCCACCCCCGCCCGCGCCAAAGCCCTGCAGTACTTCGCGGCCAGTCACAAAGATGTCAACGGTGCACTGGCGCACTTCACTCTGGGCATAGTCTCGTTCGAACAGAAGCGCTTCCCGGATGCCATTCAGCATCTCGATGCCGCCCAGTCGCGCCTTCCCAAACTGGCCGACTACACCGCTTATTATCTGGCTGCCGCCCATTCGGAAACCCAAGACTACGCCGCCGCCGCGCGCGAAGCGGCTGTGATTCGGTCCGTCCCCCTGCCATCCCCGTTCGCCGCGAGATCCATGGTGCTGCAGGCGCGCGGTCTGGCGGCTTCGGGCTCGGCCCCCGAGGCCGTGCGGCTGCTCCGCGAGCGCTACGCCGATCTTCCGCAGCCCGATGGTGACCTCGCCTTGGCCATCGCCTACGAAGCTGCCCGCGACCTGCCGCACGCCGCGCAATACTATCAGCGGGTCTACTTCGAGTACCCCACCGGCGATCCCGCCACGCGCGCCGCCGCCGCGCTCATCGCCCTGCGCGACGCCATGGGAGCGGCGTATCCCGCGCCCGCGCCCGGAGCCATGGTCGAGCGCGGCAACCAACTGCTCGCCCAACGCGAATACACGCGCGCGCGATCCGAGTTCGAGGCCCTCGTGCCGCAACTCGGCGGCCCAGAGCGCGACCAGGCCCGCGTGGGAATTGGAGCCGCCGAGTTCCTGGCCGGCGATGTGGCTGCCGCTTATTCGTACCTGGGCTCGCTGGAACTCTCCGATCGCGATGGCCATTCCGAGGCAGAGGCCGAGCGCCTCTACTACCTCGCCGAATGCGCCCGGAAACTGAACGACGAAGATCAGATGATGGAGGCGGTCGGCAAACTCGGCAAGCACCGCGAATCGCCGTGGCGTTACAAAGCGCTGGTGGCCGCCGCCAATCGATTCGTGGTGACCAATCAGCCCGAAAAATACGTGCCGCTTTCCAAGGCCGTTTACGAGACGTTTCCGGATCAGCCGCTGGCCGCATCAAGCCACTGGCGCGTCGCCTGGGCTGCGTACATTCGCCGCCGGCACGACGCGCGCGAACTGCTGCGCGAGCACCTGGAACGATACCCCGGACATCCCTCGGCCACCGCCGCGCTTTATTTTCTGGGCCGCCTCGCCGAAGCCGGCCCCGATCACAACGATTACCCCGCCGCGCGCGCCTTCTATACCAGGCTCGCGGCGCAGTTTCCCAACTACTATTACGGAATATTGGGCCGCGAGCGCATGGCCCAGCCGCAGATTGCGTCTGCGGCTCCGTCGGAGAAGACCGCCCAGTTCCTGCGCGCCATCGCCTTCCCGCCGCACAAGCCCGCCGTTCCCAGCGAGCCGGATGCGGAAACCGCTTTGCGCATCGCCCGTGCCCGCTTGCTGGAATCCGCCGGACTGCCGGATTTGACCCAGTCCGAGCTGCGTTTCGGCGCCCGCCATGGCGGCCAGCCGTATCTGTTGGCCATGGAACTCGCGCGCACCGCCAGTACGCCGCACCAGCGGCTGCACAACATCAAGAGCGCCACGCCCGACTATCTCTCAATGTCTCTGGAGGACGCGCCGCCCGCATTCTGGCAACTGCTGTTCCCATTGCCCTATGAGAAGGACCTCGTGCGCAGCGCCAAACAGCAGAGTCTGGATCCCTACATGGTTGCGGCCATCGTGCGGCAGGAATCCGAATTCGATCCGCAGGCGCTCTCCGCCAAACATGCCTACGGCCTGATTCAAGTCGAGCCGGCCACTGGCCGCGCCCTGGCCCGCCGTGCCGGGATCAAGCGTTTCAGCAACCGATCCCTGTTCCAACCCGCCATCAACCTGACGCTCGGCGCCTATTACCTGCGCGCCCTGCTCGATCAATGGGGTGGCAAATGGGAACAGACCCTGGCTTCCTATAACGCTGGCAAATCGCGCGTGAACGAGTGGATCACCTGGAACCAGTACCAGGAGCCCGCCGAATTTGTGGAATCCATCCCATTTACCGAGACGCGCGAATACGTGGAGGCGGTGCTGAGAAACGCAACGGTGTATCGCCAACTCTACGCCAGCAAGGCCCCCGCGCCCCGGCCGCCAGGCGCTCGGCGCAAGCCGGCAGTAGTCTCGGTCCGCAAGGCCCCCGCCGTGTAACCGCAACTTCATGCAATTCGCCTTTCTTTTTAACAGAAAATGTGCGAATCTTAATCTGAGGTTTGCACTACATAAAGGAGCCGAAACTCAAGAACTGACGAACAGGAGTCTTGCATGCTACCAGGTTTCCTACTTCCGGAAGCGACCATCCGTGAGGCCGGCGTCGGCCCTCACGTGGACCTGGGAGATTCCCGGGGCGGTCTGATCCTTCTCACCCTCGGCATCACTCGCATCATTGAACAGGAAAGCCTGGACGTTTCCATCTGGGGTTCCGCGGACAATGTCGAGTGGGGCGCCAAACCCGTCGTCTCGTTCCCGCAGAAATTCTACTGCGGCACGTATCAGATCCTGCTCGACCTGCGCGCTCACCCGGACGTGCAATTCCTGCGCACCAAATATCAGGCGCAACGTTGGGGCAAGGGCGATCCCAAGCCTCTATTCGGCGCATACGTCTTCGCCCAGAGCGCACAGCCGCAAATCCTGAGCATGACCGCCTGATGATCTCCTACGCTGAAGCCCTCGACCTTTTCCGTTCCGACGACCTGATTGGTATCGGCATGGCCGCCGACGCCCTGCGCAAGCGGTATCATCCCGAGGGTGTGGTCTCGTACATTATTGACCGCAACATTAATTACACCAATTTCTGTACGGAATATTGCAGTTTTTGCGCCTTTTACCGGCCCATGGGCCACGCCGAAGGCTACGTCCACGACCACGAAACCATCTTCGCCAAGATCCAGGAAACCCTAGACCTGGGTGGCACCGGCGTCCTGATGCAGGGCGGCTTGCATCCCGATCTGAAGATCGAGTGGTACGAGGATCTGCTGCGGGCCATCAAGCAACGCTTTAACATTCACCTGCATTGCTTTTCCGCGCCTGAGATTACCAACATCGCCGAAGTCAGCAGCCTGAGCCTGCGCGACACCATCGCCCGCCTGCGCGACGCGGGTCTCGACTCCATCCCTGGCGGCGGCGCGGAGATCCTGGACGACGGCGTCCGCCACCGCATCAGCCGGCTCAAGTGCTCGACGTCGGAATGGATCGACGTGCATCGCACCGCGCACGCGCTGGGCATGCGCACCACTGCCACGATGATGTTCGGCTGCGGCGAAACCCTGGAGCAGCGCATGAATCACCTGCAGATCGTGCGCCAGATCCAGGAAGACACGGGCGGATTCACGGCCTTCATCCCCTGGACTTTCCAGCGCGA
>JBEKPZ010000114.1:0-20375 GCA_049520215.1 Bryobacteraceae bacterium
CGGCATGGAAGACGTGACCGCATTGAAGCCCGCGCCGGAAGGTCTGCTGAAGATCGCAGCAACGGCCGGCGGCCGCAAGATCTGGTACGTCGGCGACACGGTGGATGACGCGCGCTCGGCCAAGGCGGCGGGTGTGCCGTTCATCGGCATCGCCTCGCCCGACAACGTGCGGCGCGCGGAGGTGGCTTCGCTGTTCCAAGCCGAAAAGGCCGCGGCTGTCCTGGACGACATCAATCAACTGGAGAGTGTACTGATCTGATGCGCACTGCCACCATCCAACGCGATACCAAGGAAACGCGGATCAAAGCCTCGCTCAAGATCGAAGGCCGCGGTATGTACCAGATCTCCACCGGCATCCGTTTCTTCGATCACATGCTGGAGCTGTTCGCCAAACATGGCGGCTTCGACCTGAGGCTCGAAGCGAAAGGCGACCTGGACGTGGACCAGCATCATACCGTTGAAGACGTGGGCATCGTGCTGGGCCAGTTGTTCGCGAAGGCGCTGGGCGACCGGCGCGGCATCAACCGCGCGGGCTACTTCGTGCTGCCCATGGACGAGACGCTCGCCGTGGTGGCGCTCGACCTGGGCGGGCGGCCCGCGCTGGTCTACCGCGACCTGGTGCGTGTGCGCCTGGTCGGCGATCTGCAAACCGAATTGGTGGAAGATTTCTTCGGCGGCTTCGTGAATCATGCCGGCGCCAACCTGCATGCGCGCGTGATGTACGGCCGGTCCAACCACCACAAGATCGAGGCGATCTTCAAGTGCTTCGCGCGCGCTTTGAAATACGCGTGCTCCACGGACCGGCGGCTGCGCGGCCAGTTGCCTTCGACCAAGGGACTGCTATGATCGCCATTCTGGATTACGGCGCCGGCAACCTGCGTTCGGTCGAAAACACGCTGGCGGAAATCGGCGCGGCTTATACGCTGGTTCGCGATGCGGCCGGCTTGCGAGAGGCGCGGAAGATCATCCTGCCCGGCGTGGGTCATTTCGGCCAGATGATGCGCGCGCTCGACCAGATGCAGGTGCGCGACGCATTGATCGAGCGCATCCGCGCCGGTGTGCCGTTTCTGGGCATCTGCCTCGGCTTGCAGGCGCTGTTCGAGCGTAGCGAAGAAGCGCCCGAGGCGCGCGGCCTGGGACTGTATGAAGGCACCGTGCGGCGCTTTCCCGCCGATGCGCGCGTGCCGCACATGGGATGGAACCAGATTGATCGGTGCGGTGCTTCGCGGCTGCTCGACGGCCTCGACGCGCATGCCTTCGTCTATTTCGCGCACAGCTTTTACGCGCCCGCGGTCCCGCAGACCGCGGCGACCTGTACCTACTCGCTGCCTTACACGGCCGTGCTCGAATCGGGCAACACGTTCGCGGTGCAGTTTCATCCGGAGAAGTCCGGTCCGAGCGGGCTGCGCGTGGTGCGGAATTTCGTGGAGTTGCCGTAGGATGTACAATCTGATCATGGGGGTGACGAGCAACCTACAGCTCTATATCGCGGTGGGCCTGCCCACCATCGCTGTGATTACCAGCTTGGTGATCAGCCTGGTGCAGATCAGCGCGATCCGGGAAGACATGCGCACGCAGATCGGCGCAATCCGGGAGGACATGCACTCACAAATCGGCGAGATTCGCGAAGACATCCGCGAGATCCGTTCCGACATCAAGCTGCTAACGGGAAGAGTCTACGAGCTGATGGGGCAGAAATAGCCCCGGCACGATGCTCGCCAAGCGCATCATTCCCTGCCTCGACGTAACCGGTGGCCGTGTGGTCAAGGGCGTCAACTTCGTTCACCTGCGCGACGCCGGTGATCCGGTGGAACTTGCGGACCGCTACAACCAGGAGGGCGCCGACGAGTTGGTCTTCCTGGACATCACCGCATCGAGCGACGCGCGCGAGATCATGGCTGGAGTGGTAGCGCGCACCGCGCGCAAGGTGTTTATCCCACTGGCGGTGGGCGGCGGCATACGCTCGGTGGCGGATGCGCGCGGCATCCTGCTATCCGGCGCGGACAAGATTTCGGTCAACACCGCGGCTGTGCGGCGTCCCGAATTGATCACCGAGCTGAGCCAGGAATTCGGCGCGCAGGCTGTGGTGCTAGCCATCGATGCGCGGCGGCGCGCACCCGGCGCGTGGACCGTGTATACACGCGGTGGACGGGATGCGGAAGACCTCGACGCGGTTGCCTGGGCGGCCCGCGGCGAAGAGTTAGGCGCGGGCGAAGTGTTGCTCACTTCCATGGATAGCGACGGCGTGCAGCAGGGCTTCGATTGCGAATTGACGCGGGCCATCTCCCGCGCGACACGCATACCGCTGATCGCCTCCGGAGGCGCCGGCAAACCCGAAGACTTCCTGCGCGTGCTCACCGATGGCGAGGCCGATGCGGCGCTGGCGGCGTCGGTCTTCCACTACGGAACTCTGCGCATCGCCGACCTGAAGGAATACCTGGACCGGAGCGGTATCCCGGTGCGGAGGGGGTGATGATTTTCCCTTGCATCGATTTGCTGGACGGCAAGGTGGTCCAGCTTGTGCAGGGCCGCGAGAAGGCGCTCGAGGGAGACTCGCCGCTCGAAATGCTGCGCCGGTTTGCGGCCTTTCCGGAGATTCAGGTGATCGACTTGAATGCCGCGATGGGCGCCGGCTCGAACGACGATCTCGTGTGCCTGGTGGCCGCGCATGCCCGCACGCGCGTGGGCGGCGGCGTGCGTTCGGCCGATCGCGCACGGGCGCTGGTCGACGCAGGCGCGCACAAGGTGATCGTGGGCACAGCCGCCTTCGCCGCGGATGGCGTCAACGCGGCGTTCCTGGCGGACTTGGCGGCCGCCATTGGCAAGGAGCGGGTGATCGTCGCGCTCGATTCCAAGCAAGGCCGCATCGTGGTGAAGGGTTGGCGCGAAGCGACCCGTTTCCGCGCCGAGGAAGTGCTGGCGGCCCTGGAGCCTTACTGCGCGGGCTTCCTATGCACTTACGTGGATAAGGAAGGCATGCTACAGGGCACCGATCTCGACTGGTTCCGGCGGTTGCGCGCCGCGACACCGCTGGAAATCACGGCGGCGGGCGGCATCACTACGCTCGAGGAAGTGCGCGCTCTGCTGGCGATGAACGTGCATGCCGCTCTGGGCATGGCGGTCTACACCGGGCGGGTCAGGCTGGAAGATCTGGCAGAACTGTCCGCGCGGTATCATTGCTAGTGTGATTCGCCGCCTTTACGTCAATAACTTCCGTTGTCTGGAGAACTTCGAATTACGACCCGCGGGCCAGTCGTCCGTCCTACTCATTGGAAAAAACGGCTCGGGCAAGACCGCAGTGGGCCTTGCGCTGGAAATTCTGCAGAGGATCGCCCGCGGCACGAACCGCGTGGATGACCTGGTGAAGCCAACGGACTTCTATCTCGGGCGCGCCGACGCGCCTATGCGATTTGAAATCGAGATCGGACTACAGGGCATGGTCTTTTCGTACATTGTCGCTTTCGAGCTTCCCATTGGCTCAAAGGAAATGCGTGTATTTGAAGAGGAACTGTCAGTCGCCGGCGAGCCAGTATATAAACGAGTACGGGACGAGGGGCAGGAGGGGCGAGCGAAGTTTAATATAGACTGGCGCCTGGTGGCTCTGCCGATTGTTCAGGAACAGTCGCCCAAGGATCCTCTGTTCATCTTCAAACAGTGGCTCGCCCGAATGCTCATTCTTCGACCGATACCCAGCCTGATTACGGGAGGCTCAAACCAGGAGACGCTGGAACCTAATCTTCAGGTCACCGACTTTGGTGCGTGGTTTTCCGGTCTTTTGGCTCACGCGCCGGCCGCTTATGTCGATGTCGACAAGTATCTCAAGCAGGTGCTGCCCGACCTGATAGACATCAAGAATCCGTTGATGGGCACCGGCTCCCGAAGCCTGGCGGTCCAATTCGGCAGCAGCCAGGGAAGCGTAAAGGTTCCGTTCGCAGATCTGTCGGACGGCGAGAAGTGTTTCATGATCTGCGCCATGGTGCTTGCCGCGAACCATGCCTACGGCCCACTGGTCTGCTTTTGGGATGAACCGGACAACTATCTTGCGCTAGATGAAGTCGGGCACTCTGTGATGGCTCTCCGCAAAGCCTTCCAATTGGGCGGCCAGTTCATCGCGACCTCGCACAATCCCGAGGCGATCCGCGTTTTTTCAGACGAGAACACACTTTTCCTTCACAGGAGGAGCCACCTTGATCCCACGACCATTCGCCCGCTCAGCGAATTGCAGGTGAACGGAGATCTGGTCGGCGCGCTGATTCGCGGCGATGTGGAGCCATGAGCGCCGATAAGCATCAGCCACACGTCCTGGTGCTCCCTGAAGACGACGCCAACCGCCAACTGGCCAGGGGATTTCTCCTTGACCCGTCTGTCTCAGCTCGGAGGATTCAGGTACTCCCGGTGGCTGGGGGTTGGCGAAAAGTCATTGACTCCTTCGAGTCAGATCACGTCAGGGAAATGGATCGCTATCCGCAGCGATTTATGGTGCTGCTCATCGACTTCGATAGTCGCGACGATCGGCTGACGCACGCCATGACCGTCGTTCCCGCGCGTCTAATTGACAGAGTCTTTGTTCTGGGCGTCTGGACGGATCCCGAGGAACTCAAGAGCAAACTTGGTCGACCTTACGAGGCGATCGGGCAAGACTTGGCGAAGGATTGCCGTGAAGAAACCGATACGACTTGGGAACACGATCTCCTGCGACACAACTCCACCGCGATCGACCGCCTACGCGACCGTGTTCGGCCGTTTTTGTTTCAGCTCTGACCGTCCGGAGCGTCGTTCCAAGCCGTATCCGCCGCCGGCGGAATGAAGGTCATAGCCCGCTCGGTCACGGCGCAGATGGTGAGACTCGGGTTCACGCCCAGGTTGGCCGCCAGCACGGAACCGTCGCAGATGTACATGTTCTTATAGCCGAAGACGCGGTTGCGGTGGTCCACCACGCCATCGGCGGACGAGCCGGCCATCGGACAGCCGCCCAGTATGTGCGCGGTGCCGGGGACGTTGAATAGGATCTCGGTCACCATGCTCATGGGCGTGCCGCCGATCAGTTGGGCGGCCTTGCGCGCAAACTCGTTGGCCTGCGGGATGAACGTCGGAATCTTCTTGCCCTGGCTCACGAGAATCTTTTTGAACGGATAGAACCAGCGGCGGCGCAGGCGCATGTCGATGTGGCGGTCGAGGGTCTGCATGCACAGGAAGATGATCGACTCGCGGGCCCAGCCGAAGGGGTGCAGCGCGCGGGCCGTGCGGATGGGATGCCGCAGCAGCGAGCCGAAAAGCGTGCCGAGCCAGGTGAAAATGCGCGTGCGGCCCGGCCGGCCGCTGGCAAGCAGTGTGGCGAGCGGACCCATGGCGTCGGAACCCGCGGGGTAGCGCACTACCTCGATGTGCGTGTAATCGTCCAGGTAGATGCCCGAGCCGATGGCGATGCCTTTAGAAAAATCCTCGCGGCTGCCGGGGACGCGCACGCCGATGAGCGATTCGGCGTTGGTACGCACGCGATTGCCTAGTTGATCGCTGAGAGCCGGCAGCGAGCCTTTCAGTTTTAGGCGGAAGAGCAGGTCCATGCTGCCCAGCGCCGAAGCGGCAAAGACCACGCCGCGGCAGGTGAAACGGCGGGCGTGCTTCCGAAACAGGGAAATGGAATTCACCGTGCGCACTTCATATCCGGCGCTGCCGTCCGCGGCGCCGTTGAGCGGCGTCACATCCACAACCCTGGTTTCGTCGAAGACCCGCGCGCCGCGCCTTTCGGCGAGATAGAGATAGTTCTTGTCGAGGGTGTTCTTGGCATGGTAGCGGCATCCCACCATGCAGCCGCCGCAGCCAATGCAGGTGGATCGCTGGGGACCTTCGCCGCCGAAGTATGGGTCGGGGCATGTCGCGCCGCCGGCTTCTCCTTCGGGCGGCTCGAAGACCGCTACGTCGGTACGGTAGAAAGTGTGGCCCACTCCGGCGTCGTCGGCCGCCTGTTTGAGGAAGTGGTCTGCCGGGCCGAGGATGCGGTTTTCGACGACGCCGAGCATCCGTACGGCGGTTTCGTAATGGCGCGGCATTTGGGCTTTCCAGTCCGCCAGCCCGGCCCAGGAGCCGCTGTCCCACACGGAGTTCTGCGGGACGAGCATGGTGTTTGCATAGGTGATGGATCCGCCGCCCACGGCGCAACCATGCAGGATGGTGACGTGCTTGAAGTACTCGATGTTGAAGAAACCGCGGAGAGCCAGGCGCGGCCGCCAGAACCACCGCCAGATCAGCCAGTTGGTCGAGGGCAGGTTCTCGGGCGTCCAGCGGCGCCCCATTTCCATTACCGCCACGCGGTAGCCTTTTTCGGTGAGGCGATGCGCCGTCACGCTGCCGCCGAAGCCGGAACCGATCACGATGAAATCGAAGTCGGGGCTAGAATCAGACATAAGGGTCTCCTTATCACGAAGGCCACAACAGATGGTACCTCGTGGCGGAGACGCTTTCAGCCCGCTGACAGTTTTCGCTTATAGAATTCCGCGGTGAACTCGGAAATCGACCGCGCCGGTTTGGCGGATTCGAGGTTCTTCAGCATGGCTTGCTTATCGGCATCGCTGCGTTCCTGGCCCAGTTTGAACTTGCCCTCCAGCAGTTCGATTTGCATCTCAAAACCGATGACTCCGGCGATGAGGCCATTGGTGTAGCTTTCGGGAAGTTTGGCGAAGGCATAGCTGGAGCCGGGACCCTCAAACTTGGCGATGAGCTGCGCCAGCAGATCGTGAATGGCCTTCGTGTCCGTGATAGGCTTTGGCCGGCCCGTGGCGTGGGCCACGGCGAAGTTCCAGGTGGGCACGGATTCCGGCTTGGTGTACCAGGTGGGCGAGATGTAACTGTGGGGACCGCGGAACACGATCACGGCGGGCTGGCTGCCATCGAACAATTTGCTCTGCGGGTTCTGGCGGGAGATGTGTCCGTAGAGCGTGCCGTAGGGCGCGGCGGATCGATTGAGAAAAGTCGGGATGTGCGTGATGCGGATGCCGGGGCCGGCGGTGACGAGATCGGCGAAGGCGAATTCGTCCATGAAGTCCTGGAGGAGTTTGCGGTCTTCGACGAGCTGGGGTTTGGGGATATAGAGCGAGCCGGGCGACGGCTCTTGCGCGTTCAGATCCAGGCCGGCGGCAGCCAGGCCGAACAGCAGATGGCGGCGGTTCATGGTGTGGGACCTCCCTTACAATGGGCTGTTGACATCATGCCACGAATTCCGGAGCCGCTGCACGCGCTGCTGGCGAATCTGATCGATTATGCGGGTCTCTATCCACCGGCGGGTCTGCCGTTGCCGGCGGTATTGGAGAATTACGAGGCGTACCTCGCGTCGGCTGAAAGCTGGATGCTCAATCGCCTGGTGCTGCCAGTGGCGAAGTTGCCGGAAGTGCGTTTGCGGGATAACTGGCGCGTGACGTTACTGGTGGAGGGCGAACCGGGTCCGCTGCCCGCGCAGGTGGAGACGCTGGAGACCAGGCTGCCGCGGCGGCTTTCGCTCGCGACCTATTGTGAGGCGCCCATCGGGGGGCGCATTGTGGAGCTCGGCGGCGCGTTTGCCAAGGTGCGCACGGGCGGATTGACGCCGGAAGCGATTCCGTCATCGGAGGCGCTGGCCGATTTCCTGGGTGCGGCGGCATCGCGGCGGGTCGCCTTCAAAGCTACGGCGGGGCTGCACCATCCTATGCGTTCGGCCACCATGCACGGGTTTGTGAATGTGTTTGTGGCGGCGGCGTTCGCGTGGCATGGCGCGGAGCGTGGCGTGATTCTCGATGTTCTGAACGACGGGGATGCCGGCGCTTTCCAGTTCCTGACCGGCGAGTTGCGCTGGCGCGGACGGATCATCACGGCAGCCCAGATCCAAGGCGCGCGCCGCGATTTCGCGCACAGCTTCGGCTCGTGCTCGTTCGCGGAACCTGTTGCGGATTTACGGGCGTTGGGGTGGCTGGCTTAGGGTGACATCGATTCACCGGCGACGACCCCGCGGCACTCGCCCAAGCCGATGCGCCTGAAGCCGTCGCGTTCGCAGTAGCCGCGTAGAATCACCCCGTCGCCGTCTTCCAGAAACTTCCGGATTTCGCCAGTAGGCAGGCGGATTGGCTCGGCGCCGCGCTGGGTCAACTCGAGCAGGCAGCCGCGCTCTTCGGGCGACGGTCCGGATACCGTGCCGCTGGCCAGTAAATCGCCCGGTCGCAGGTTGCATCCGTTGCTCGAGTGATGCGTGAGTAACTGGGCCAGCGTCCAATACAGGTTCCGAAGATTGCCTCGGCTGAGGCGCGTCGGCTGAAGGCCTGCCTGGCGCATCTGGCGCGATGCGATATAGACTTCCAGCGTCAGGTCGATGCCGCCAGTCTCCCGATCCTCCGCCGCGCTCAGATAGGGCAGCGGTTCGGGGTCGCCATCCGGACGCTGGAACGCGGGCACGCGAAAGGGCGCAAGGGCTTCCATGGTCACGATCCAGGGAGAGATAGTAGTGGCGAAGCTCTTCGCCAGGAACGGTCCCAACGGCTGATACTCCCACGACTGCATATCGCGCGCGGACCAGTCGTTGAGCAGACACAGGCCGAAGATGTGCTGTTCCGCTTCGGCCATGGGAATCGGCTGGCCCAGCGCATTGCCGGGGCCGGCGAAGAATCCCACTTCCAGTTCATAGTCGAGCGAGCGCGTGGGACCGAAGACGGGCGCTTCCGCCGCTGGGTCCTGGGACTGGCCGCTGGGCCGATGCAGGGGCGTACCGCTGACAATGATCGACGAAGCGCGGCCGTGGTAGCCGATCGGCACGTATTTGTAATTCGGCAGCAGCGGGTTGCCGGGGCGAAAGAGGCGGCCCACGTTGGTGGCGTGGTGGATGGATGCGTAGAAGTCGGTGTAATCGCCTATGATGGCGGGGACCATCATATCGGCCTGGTCCATTGGAATCAGGAGAGGCTCGACGGCCGCTTGATGTCCGCCGCCGACGCGCAGCAATTCGCCGAGCCGTTTCCGCAGCCGCGACCAATGAGTGTGCCCGAGGGCCATGAGCGGATTCAGGACGCTGGCGGCGCAGGCGGTAATCGCGGGAGTGCCAAGGCCTTCCAGCAGTCCCGCTTGCGCGCCGCGGCCGAGATCCAGGATGCGGTCTCCGATGGCCACGCCGATCGCGCACGATGGACCGCTGCGAAACACTCCGAACGGGAGATTTTGGATGGGAAAATCGGCGCCGGGTTGATTGGCGGATTCAACCCAACTCGACAGTTGAGGATCGTGCGTGCTGTCCAAAAAAGAAAATGGTTCCAAGTGACCCGATCTCACAGCCAAACTCCCCGCCGGCATGCAACGGCACAGAGCTTTGCCACCAGGATCGCCGGGTGCCCTCCCTTCAGCTCCCCGCCGCCTTCTTTCGAAGGCAACGGATCAAAGCTTCCAGGCTCACCTGCCAGCTTTCCTGGCTGGAACCGGTATCTCGAAGCGGCCTTTCACTCTCCCGAAACGACTGCCCGTTTCCAGGCCACCATTTCGAGGTCAAAGCTCCCGACCTGCTCCTTCGACACCCTGCCGATCGTTTGTCCTGCCCGTTCGGATTCCGATTCCCCCGCGCGCTCCGGTTCGCCCCGATGCGCGCAGGATCATGACCGCAATCCCGTTGCCTGACTCCTGTCCGGCACTCCCAACCCTTCCTCGGATCTCCACTCCCCTTCGGGGCCTTTCGGACCCTTAAGGATCAAAGCGTTCAACCCGATTCCTGGCCGGGAAGTTCACCTTCCAAGCGCTCCCGATTGCCCATCGCTCCCCGACATCGATTCTATTTTATTAGTTCCGATGCCGGATCACCGCTCCAGACTCGCTAAGCGTTCAGAGGCTTGCTGTTCCTCAGACCTCTTGGAACCTCTGTCATCATGCACCCTTCGCTATGTTACAGTCAAGTGAAAAATCGATTTCAGACCTGTTTTCCTCAGATTCTATTATTTGTATTTTCATGGGCTTAGAGGATAGATCCGGTGTACTACCTGTGGAAAAAACGTAACAATCGCCTCTTGTTCTAGTGATTCGCTGTGGGGCAGGCCATCGTTTTTCGACCCTGTCCTCCAGCGCCTCCGGCGCGCGCAATTTCATGAAAACGCCCTCGAAGTGTCGAGATATTCCACAGTGGCGAAGCGCATTTTCGACCCTGCCGAGTTCGAGCACCGGTGCGCAGACGACAAACAACGATCGTCTGCGCCACGCGGACACTACACTAGCTGCCGGGTGGCTGGAAGAGGATATTGCCGGGCGCGCCGAAGGCGCTGCGTATCGTCCGGATTCGCAGGGAGTGCGGTCCTTGTTCCAGGCCGGCGGGCAGACGGGAATTCGCTTGCCAGCAGCCGCCGCCCAGATCCGTAAGGAACAGCACCGGTTGCCCGGCATCGTCAATCCGCAGGATTACGCTGTCCCGATCAAGCGCCGTCTCCGCCGTCCGAAAACGGCAACAGACGTATTCGTTGCGATGGCCGTAAAAGACATCGGACTCGGTCATGCCGTTGCGAACTTCATAGATGACCGGCGGCGGCTCAGTGGGCGCGGCCGGCTCGACAGCGTGGCGCGGCGGGCGATCCTGACGGGCGCCCGGCGGCTCGACGGCAATGGTAAACGTGTTGCTGTACGAACTGTCCGCCGTGCGCAGGCGCACCTGGTGAGGACCCACAGCGAGACCCGGAGGCACGCGCAGATTAGCCTGCCATTCCTGCGCGCGCAGATTGGCCAGCACCAGGACCGGCGCGCCGTAATCGTCGATATCGATGCGCAGGCGGTCCCGCGTGAGATCCGGCACCTCGCTACGGAAATACACGCAGGCGTATTCATCCTTGCCGGGGTGAAATTGAATGTCGTGAGTGCGGTTGTTCACCGCGGAATACAGCATTGGGGCGGGTTCCGCGGGATGGGACGGGGCAGGCTCCCAACGGCGGCGGCAAGTGATACCGGCGCGGCGGTCGGATACGTATTCGAGATTGACGCGCGCGAAGCCCGCCGAACGGCAGAGGGCCGCCGCGCACTGGACGCTGGGACCGAACCAGTTGTCGATCTGCCCGCCCAGTTCGTCGGTCTCGTAGAACTCCATGGCGCATGGCGCGGAGCCGTCGTCGGTGACGAACGATTCAACGAACGCCGTGTCTCTGGTGATGGCGCAGATCTTCTCCAAACCCAGCAGCGGATTCCGCAGGTGGTAGAGCACGCCGAAGAACAAGACGTAGTCGAACAGGCCGACGCTCTCCGGGGTGAGTTCCTCGACATCCAGAATGCGGTAATCGACATGCGAGCCGAGCATGCGGTGAGCTTCGCGGAACTCTTCGAATTCCACGCAATCGACCGCTACCACCTGGGCGCCGCGGCGCTCCATTTCGAAGCTGCACCAGCCCGTCCAGGCGCCTACGTCGAGCACGCGCTTGCCGGTAAGATCGGCGGGGATGGGGAAGGCCGCCAGGCGCTGCTTTAATGCCTCGACGCCGATCATGCCCTGGATCACGTTGCCATCGGGCAGCTCGATGCTGTGGTACCAGCCTTTAGTGGAAAGCAGCGCGACCTGCCGCTGCACCAGCTCGTAGAACGTTGGATCGCCCGCGGCGCGCTCGACCGGCATTGAAACCATCCTAACCCGAGCGTGGGCGGCACGGGGTCGCCGCCGCATGGCCGGCGGGAGACGGCGTTGTACAATGTAGCTTGCCTAAAACCCAATCGAGGCCGTGGCGGGCCGCGGGCGTGTATGGCGGCATCGTGCTGGTGTCACTCCTGGCGGGATCGATCGCCGCCGAGCTATACCTTGCGCACCGTAGTGCGCCCCGCATGGCCTTGCCATTTTACAACCGCTTGTATCCGTACGTGATGTTCCACCCGTACGAGAGCTACATCTGGGAGACGCGGGAGACCGCGGATATGTCTCACCGGAAGAACCGGATCTTCGTTTATACCAACGAAGACGGGTTCCGCGTCAGATCGGCCGGTTACAAATTGCCGAAGGAGAAGCCCGCGGGGCAATTACGCATTGCGGTACTGGGCGCTTCGCAGGTGGAACTGGCGAGCACATTCGAGACTACCATGCCAGGGTCGCTCGAGACCGTGCTGCGGCGCCAGTATCCGGGGCGAGACATCGAAGTGATCAACGCGGGAATCCAGTCCTGTGTATCGCGGCAATCGATCGTCGAACTGGAGGTCACGGTGGTCGATTACCACCCCGACATGGTGATCTTTTATGATGGCGGCAACGATCTTGGGTTGCCGCTGACCTACGAGTCGCGGCCCAATTTTCCTTACAACTTCCAGACTATGGAAGAGGCCTGGGACCTGTACCGGGAAGAGCACCGGGAGCCGTTGTGGCGCATCGCTCTGGGGCGCAGCTATCTGTACCGCGCCATTCGCGCGCGCCTGGAAGGCGGCAACAAAAGGACGATCCCCACGGCTGACGATCCCCTGGCGGGGACCAACGCCGTGTCCCCGGACCGCATCATTTCCGACCACAACTTCGTGGCCGCCCACGTGGCCGCGTATCTTTCCAACTGGCGGAAACTGGTGGAACTGTCGCGGGCGTATGGTTACCGACCGGTGTGTGTGCTGATTCCGTCCAGTGCGGGGCTGGACGCCAATTATGCGGTTCCCAAGATGGTGGAGTGGTTTCACCTGGATCGCGAAACCGCGGTGAAATGGGTGCGGGCGTTCGATGTGCTGTACGACGAAGCCGGCGCGCAGATCGAGCGGCTGCGGCCGGCCTACCCGGAGGCGGCCTTTCTGAATCTGGCTCACGATCTGACGCCGCCGGAGAAGTATTTTTGGGACTTGGCGCACATTTATGATGAAGCGAATATGATCGTTGCCGAGCGGATTTACCGGGAGATCCGGCCGGGGGTGGAGTCGGCTCTGTCCTACGGAACCGGGGCTGGGCGGGTCTGGAGACCCGCTGCAGGCGTGGACGCCCGCCCCACTTCGCGGCCCAGCCGCAAATTCTGAAAATCCTTGCCGCCGATCACGTAATACCAGTCGGCGAAACGGTCGTTGAGTTCGCGCGCGGTGCGCTCGCCCGCGCCGACGTCGCCTCCGTAGGCCGCGGCTTTGGCTGCGTCGAAATGCACCATCACAAAAAGATTGCGATTGTCCGAAGGCGCGCCGGACTTGGTATCGCCCGCGGTCACGTCGCCGAAGCGCAAGGAATACATCAGGCCGTTGTTGGTTTCCACCGTCATGTCACCTTCGCTGGAGAAGACGCGGCCTTGCTGCGTGAAGAAGTAGCCTGCCTTCTGCAACGACAGCGCGGTTTCGAGCGTAAGCTGCAGCTCTTCGTGGCGCAAGCCCGCGGCCAGACCCGGCGGCTTCGGGCGCACGTCCACGATCTTCAAACCATCCAGCGCGGCGGCCATGGCATGCACCGCGGTCAGGTTCATCTTCTCGCCCGCGGCGGCTTTCCACTCGCCTTTATCTTGCGTCAGGACCGTGGTTTCCAAGTTGCTCATACGGCCCGCGGCGGAATCGATGTTATAGCGGTTGATGGTCACCTTGCGGATGGAGCCGCTGGCTATGCGCAGCAGGCCCGCGTTCACCCAATCGGCAAAGCGCGCCGAGGGATCGGCGTCGGTCTTCACGGCGTAGGTGCGCTTCTGTCCGGGCACGCGCACGTAGCGATAGCCAGGCTTGCCTTCCACCGGCTTGCCCAGGATGAAATCGGCGAGCACGCCGCCGTTGGCGTCGCGCAGCGTGACGCGCTTGCCGCGCCCGGTGAGACCGCTGGCCTTTTCATCCAGCGGATCGACCACGCCGTACTTGGCATGATCGACGGGCGAATCCGAGCGGACCATATCCTTCTTCAGATCCATGAGCGCCGCGGCGGTCTTGGCCAGGCGGTCGCCGATATCCACGCGGTAGTTGTAGCGCGAGGCGATTACCCACTTGCCTTGCTGGAGCTGCACCTTGAGCGGCAGGGCGGTGGCGGTGGAATCGTCGTAGTCCACGACTTCGATGGTGCGGGGCGCCTGCGCATCGGTGAAGGCCGGATAGAAGGCTTCGCCCTGATCGCTCATGATGGCGGGAACGCGGGCCTCCGGTTCGATGACCGCGGCGGAGATCGCCAGCACCATCGCGGCGCCGACCAGGGCGGCGGTTTTGACGGTCTCGGTCATGCGACGGCCTCTGCAATTGTGGGGCAGGCTTTCAGCCTGCGGCCGGCCCTTGGTCGGCCTTCTCCGGCGGGAGGCCCAGGGTGCACCGCGGCCGAGGGCCTGCCCCGCATTGCGGCAAGCCGCAAACGGTTGGGGGAAGAGGCGGCCTGGGAGGCCGCCGCAGGCTGAGAGCCTGCCCCACAAGAAACTGACGGACTGGAGGACATTTTCATGCGGCCTCCTTGCCCACCAGGCGATCCACCGGCACGCCGATGCGCTCGCGGCGCAGCCGGCGCACGGAGACGATCAGGAAAACCAGGAACGCGGGAATGGGCGGCAGGGCCACGGCCATCAGCTTGATGGTGTTCTGGATGCCGCGGATGGAGTTCTCCATTTCGGCGCGGCTGTCTTCGATCTGGCGCTGCTTCTCGTCGCTGATGTTGGCGCGCGCCACTTCCAGGCGGCGGTTCTCGGCCGATTTGAGGTTGGCGATCATGACCTCTTTGGTCTGCTCGTCGAGGTCCCCGCGCTGCTCGACTTCACGCACGGAGCGATCCAGGCGCGCCTGGGCTTCCTTGAGGCGCTGGTCGGCCAGGGCTTCGGCCTGTTCGGATTCGTGCAGGCGCTGGGCTTCGTAGGTGCGCGTGCGCGCCTCGACCGCCTCGAGCGTCCGCTGCTTCGGCCGGCGCTTGCGCAGCGCGATGAAGGATGGATCGCCGGCCAGGCGATCGACCGAGTTCAGCAGGAACGTGACGTTATCGAAGTTGAGATTCTCGACGCCGTGGCGGCGCAGTTCGAAGAACTGCTCGCTCATCAGATCGGCGTCGGCGATCACGATGGCGTTCAGCGGTCCGCCGCTCCCCTTACCCTGTATGCGGGCGGCCAGCACGTGGTTGCCTTCATCCGGGTTGTGCGGCGCATCCTGATTGATGACCACGCCGAACATGCTGCGCTCGACAAGCTGATCCCAGTGGACCAGGCCGGAATCGGCGCTGGTCGAGAGCAGAGGCACGAAGGGCGCGCCCCCCTGGCTCTTCAGCACGCCGGCGTACAGCAGCACGACTTCCTGCAATCCGGCGGTGATGGGGTCCTTCTGGTTGAAACCCTTGCCGACGAAGATGACCTCTTTGGGAAGGCTCTTGAGTTGTGGATGCGGGTTGTAGTTATCCCAGGCGATGCGGTTGGTTTGCCAGGAGATGCCCAATAAGTCCAGGAGCGGGCGGAGATTCGTTTTCGACTCCTGCGGGGCGAGATCCAGATCGAAGGCCGGCATGGGATCGACCAGCAGGAGGGTAGGCTTGCCGCGCCCCACGTAGGCCGTGAGCCGGTCTGCTTGCGGTTGCGTCAGAGACGATGGCAACGCCACCAGAAGGGCATCGACATCCTCGGGATAATCGGTATCGGGCGAGACTTCGGCGACTTCATACTGCTTGCGCAGTTCGGAAACGATGGACCACTCCTGGGACTGCGCGCGGCTTTGAAAATCCAGTCCGCCGAAGAGCTTGGCAGGCGTATTGAGGATGCCGATCTTCTTGCGTTTGGCGCGCGACACCACGCGAATGGAGCGCATCAGCTCGTATTCCACGGGCAGGCCGCGATCGAAGAATGGAATCACGAACTCCTCGGAGCCGCGGGTGAAGGCCAGCCCCAGGAAGATCTCGTTCACCGCGCGCGCGCTTTCTTCGCTGGCGGGGACGCGAAACGGCTTGATGCCGAAGCGTTCCTGCGCTTCGCGGGCCTGCGGCGAGTACTTCACGGTCTCGACGATCTTGGTGTTGACTCCGCCGCCGGAGACCGCTTGAAATTCGCGCAGCATGGCTACCAGACCGCTGCGGGCTTCCACGTAACTGCGCGGGACATCCGGGCTGAAGTAAGCCTGGATGAACACGGGCTGGCGCCGGTCGATGGAGCGCAGCAGCGTTTTGGTTTCGGCGGAGAGCGAATGGATCTGCTCGGAAGTCACGTCCAGGCGCAGGCGGGAATTGGAAGCCAGCAAAGTCAGGCTGGCGCCGATCGCGCCCAAAGCCAGGGCGCGGGCGGCGAGATGCGCGCGCATCGGGGGCGTTTTGGGTCCGGTGCGCCAGCGGCGGTGTCCCAGGATGACGACATTCAGATAGAGGGTAGCCGCGGCGAAGGAAGCAAAGTAGACCAGCGGCGCGAGCGTGATGACGCCGGTCGAAAGATCGCGGAACTGTTCTACTACCGATAGCTTTTCGGCCAAGCGCTGGGGAGCGCCGGTCACGATCGAACCCGCGTAATTCAGGAAGACCGGGATGGAACAGAAGACCGCGCCGAGGATGAAGGCGACGGTCAGGTTATCGGTAAGGGCCGAGGCCAGCATGCCGGCGGTGAGCAGGGCGGCGCCCATCAGCCAGTAACCCAGATAAGTGGAAAACATCAAGCCGGGGTCGGGGCTGCCGAGCCAGCACAGCACCACGACGTGACTCAGGGAAAACAACAACGCCACCGAGTAAATGGCCAGCGCGGCGAGATACTTGCCGAGCACGATTTGTAAGTCGGTGGCGGGCAGAGTGAGTAATAGCTCCTCGGTGCCCTGCTTTTTTTCTTCCGCCCACAGACTCATGCTGATGGCGGGAACCAGGAAGATGAGGAGATAGGGGAAGAAAAGGTTGAGCTGATCGAGGTTGGCGAGGTTGGTGGCAAAGAAGCGCTCCTGCCAGAAGGCGGCCATGGCGCTCAGGAAGACGAAGAGCGTGATGAAGACGTAGCCGGTGGGTGTGGCGAAGTAAGAGGCCAGTTCGCGCCGCAGGATGGCGCGAATTACACGCTTGCGGGTGTGCATGCGCCTCCTTCCTGCACCGAGCCTTCGGTGAGTGCCTGGAATGCGTCGTCGAGCGATGCGTATCCGGCTTGCATTTCGGCGGGTGTGCCGTCAAAAACCACGCGGCCGCGATTGATGAAAATGACGCGGCTGGCCATGGCTTCGACCTCCTGCAGGATGTGGGTGGAGAGCAGGATAGTCTTGTTTTGGCCAAGCTCGCGGATGGTCTGGCGGACCTCGCGGGTCTGGTTGGGATCGAGGCCGCTGGTGGGTTCGTCCATGATCAGGACGTCGGGTTCGTGCAGCAAGACTTGAGCCATACCGGCACGCTGGCGGTAGCCTTTGGAGAGCTTTTCGATCGGCTTTTCGATGACGGCTTCGAGAGCGCAGCGGGCGATGACGGCGTCGATGCGCTGCTGCAGGTAGGCGCCGGTAAGGCCGCGCGCGCGTCCGAAGAATTTGAGCAGGCCGAGCGGGGTCATGTCGGGGTAAAGCGGGCCGTTTTCGGGCAGGTAACCGAGGCGCTCGGCGGCGGCGATGCGGTCGGTGGATACGTCCAGGCCGGCGATGCGCGCGGTGCCGGAACTGGGCGCGAGATAGCCGGTGAGGATCTTCATGGTGGTGGACTTGCCGGCGCCGTTGGGGCCCAGAAAGGCGGCCACCTGGCCTTGCGGGATGGAGAAAGAGACGTCGCGAATGGCGGCGAAATCTCCATAGAATTTGCTGAGGCCGGCGGCCTCGATCATGGGTGCGTTACTGGATTCCGGCATGCTGCGAGGAGCCCTGCGAGACGTGCATTACCCAGATTTACCACAACCGGGCCTGGCGGTGGGCTGTGCAGGGTTGCGCCGATTGGCAATCGGCCCGCAGGATGCCATCCTGCCCCACGAACGTGACCTCACTGGCTGTTGCAGAACGTGCAGGCGGAGACGCTTCAGCGCACGGCACAGGCGGACGTTCAGACCCGTCATGCTGATGCCCCGGTCGCGGGCCATCTCATGCCGGTCGCGCTCTTCGAGGTGCATCTCGACAAGGAGCCTTCGGTCCGCTTCGGGCAACTTCATGACTCCATGCCAGAGTAGGGCTCTCCGCTCTTTTTCCACGAGCAGCTTATCGAGATGCGGCTGGCGATCGGGCGGTTCCATGCCGGCGCCGGGCAAGGGTTCGGTGGCACGGACCTTGCGGCGGGTTTCCTGGGCTACCCAATCGCAGACGCCGCGTACGAACGAGCCGAACTGTTCCGGCTGGCGGACGCGCCCACCGTCCACCAGGGAGAACACGCGGCAGAAGGTTTCATTGCGAATGTCTTCGATGGCGCCTTGGTCTCGCAGCTTGTAGCGCAGCCTGGCTTCCAGTGCGGGCGTCAGAGAGGAGACCAGGAACGTGCAGGTTTCCGGATCGCGTTGCTTCAATCTGCATAAGAAGGCGGCATCAAAGTTCATTGGGGAATCCTTTCCCGGCGGGAAGGCAAGCGCTGTGCCAAATCCTGAATAGGTCGAAGGGCATCGCGCAAGTCCCTGATAATCCGCCCGATTGCGAAGCGGAAGCGGAACGCGCACGGACAGCATCCGGCCGCCGGACTGAATCTCCAGGTGAATTGTGTAACCAAAAGGTGAACAAAACGTGCTAATGAATACGCGACTGCCTGTCGGATGGCGGGGTTGGCTGAGTGCGCGATAATATACGACGTGAGCTCTCCCCTTCGCGGGCACCAGCGGATTGACCGGCGCAGCCTGGCCCTGCATCGCGCCATTGCGGAGAAACTGCGCAATGACCCGTCGTTGATCGCCATCGCCCTGGACAACATCGAGCGATGGAGCCGCACGGGAAGCCACTCGCAGCCCTATTGGGACGCGTGGCGGGAAATCCTGAAGCGCCCACTGCCGGAGATCCTGGACTTGCTGGTAGACGAAAGCGAGCGCATGACGGCGCTCCGCCAGGCGACCCCCTTCGCGGGCGTTTTGGAACCCGCGGAGCGCTGGGCCATCTACGAGAAGTTCAATCTGGAGCGGGCTTCGAGCTCATGACACGCGCGCAATTGGAACACGTGATCCGGGCTGCGGGAACCATCGCGGACGTCGAGGACGTGGTCGTGATCGGCAGCCAGGCGGTGTTGGGCGAGTTCCCCGATGCACCCGCGGAGCTGCTGTTGTCCAACGAAGCGGAGGTCTTTCCACGCGAGCATACCGAGCGCACCGATCTCATCGATTCCACGATTGGGGAAGGATCGCCGTTTGAACGCGCCTTCGGCTACTATGCCCACGGTGTCGACGAGACCACGGCGATCCTGCCGCAAGGTTGGCGCGATCGGCTGATCCTGGTGAGCGGGGAGAACACGCGGTTCATGAGGGGCTGGTGCCTTGAGGTGCACGACCTGGCGATCGCGAAATATACCGCCGGCCGCGAAAAAGACCGGGATTTCATAAGAGCGTTAGTGCGTCATTCGATGGTCCGGCGCGAGGTGTTGGAACAACGTCTGGCGTGTAGCACGCTTGAACCTCAGATTAGGGACATCGTGTCGCAGCGGATTCGCGCGGATTTTGGCGGGGCGACCGGCTAAGAGCGGGACTGAGAGTCCCGCGCAGGCCGGGGGCCTGCCCCACTTAAAGCGCGTCTTCTTTGGCGATGATCTCTTTCATGATCTCGGAAGTTCCCGCGCCGATGGTGTACAGGCGCAGGTCGCGCCAGTAGCGGCTGATCGGATATTCGGTAGTGTAGCCGAAGCCGCCGAAGATCTGCATGCAGTCGTAACTCAGGCGCTGCGCCAACTCGGAGGTGAAGAGCTTGGCCATGGTGATCTCGCGGACGGCCTTTTGGCCGCGATTGGTCAGGTCGAGCGCGCGATAGACCAGCCAGCGGGCGGCCTCCACGCTAGTGCGATGCTCGGCGAACTTGTGACGCCAGACCTGATAGCTGCCCACCGGGTTGCCGAAGGCGCTACGCTCCTTGCCATATTGAATGGCCAGGTCGAGGCAGCGCGCCATGGAGGCCACCATCATGATGGCGGAAGCCAGGCGCTCACCCTGGAAGTTGTGCATGATGTAGTAGAAACCGCGGTTCTTTTCGCCCAGGATGTAGCGGGCGGGGATGCGGCAATCGTCGAAGAATAACTCGGCGGTGTCGGAGCAGAGGTTGCCCACCTTCTTCAGCTTCTTGCCCACCGAGTAACCGGGCGTGCTTGTGGGAAACAGAACCAGAGAGACGCCGCGGCGGCCGGGTTCTCCGGTGCGCACGGCCAGCACGATGAAGTCGGCGCGCGAGCCGTTGGTGATCCACAGCTTCTGCCCGGAGATGACCAGGTCGTCGCCATCGGCGCGCGCGCAGGTGCGCAGGGCCGCGACGTCGGAGCCGCCGCCGGGCTCGCTGATGCCGAGCGCGCCGATCCATTCGCCGGCCATGGCGGGCTGCATAAAGACTTCTTTGTGCTCGGCGGTGCCCAGTTCGTTGATGATGGGAATGGTGAGCTCGCCTTGCACCATGAGGCCCATGCCGGTGCCGGGACT
>JBEKPZ010000115.1:0-20341 GCA_049520215.1 Bryobacteraceae bacterium
TATTCGAGAATTTCCGTCACGGTTCCGGCGCCCACCGTGCGTCCGCCTTCGCGGATGGCGAACCGTAACCCTTTGTCCATGGCGATTGGCGTGATCAGATCGATGGTCAGGTTCACGTGGTCGCCCGGCATCACCATCTCGGTGCCCTCCGGCAACTCCGCCACCCCCGTCACGTCCGTCGTCCGGAAGTAGAACTGCGGCCGGTAGCCCTTGAAAAACGGCGTGTGCCGCCCGCCTTCTTCCTTGCTCAATACCACTACGCTGCCCTTGAACTTCTTGTGCGGCGTGATCGACTTCGGCTTCGCCACCACCTGCCCGCGCTCCACGTCGTCCTTTTCAATGCCGCGCAGCAGCAAGCCCACATTGTCCCCGGCGCGTCCTTCGTCCAGCAGCTTCTTGAACATTTCCACGCCCGTCACCACCGTCTGGCGCGTGTCCCGGAAACCCACGATCTCCACCGGCTCGCCCACCTTCACGATGCCCCGCTCGATGCGCCCCGTCACCACCGTGCCGCGCCCCTGGATCGAGAAAATATCCTCGATCGGCATGATGAACGGCTTGTCGATCTCGCGCTGCGGCAGCGGCACGTAGCTGTCTACCGCCGCCATCAGGTCCAGCACCGTCTTTTCCCACTGCGGCTCGCCATTCAACGCGCCTAGCGCCGAGACCCGGATCACGGGCACCTGGTCGCCTGGGAATTCGTAGGTGGTCAGCAGCTCGCGCATCTCCAGTTCCACCAGGTCCAGCAGCTCCGCATCGTCCACCATGTCCACCTTGTTCAGGCACACCACGATGTACGGCACGCCCACCTGCCGCGCCAGCAGCAAGTGCTCGCGGGTCTGCGGCATGGGTCCGTCGGTGGCCGCGACTACCAGAATGGCGCCATCCATCTGCGCCGCGCCGGTGATCATGTTCTTGATGTAGTCGGCGTGACCCGGGCAATCCACGTGCGCGTAGTGCCGGTTGGGGGTCTCGTACTCCACGTGCGCCACCGCGATGGTGATGCCGCGGGCCTTCTCTTCCGGCGCGTTGTCGATGGAGTCGAAACTGCGGAACTTCACCTTGGGGTTGTTCTTCCCCAACACTTTGGTGATGGCCGCCGTCAGCGTGGTCTTGCCGTGATCGATGTGCCCGATCGTCCCGATGTTGACGTGCGGCTTGCTGCGATCGAATTTTTCCTTTGCCATTTTGAATTAGCCTTCTGTACGGATTCGCTACAGGAATTGCTGGAGCCGTTGACCGGGATTGAACTGGTGACCTTCCGTTACGGACGCTCTACCAACCTCGATATTTCAGCGGCTTCGATCCAACGTCGCCGCTCGGTAATCCCTGCCCAACTCTTCAAAAACGATTCTCGCGCGCTAGCTCCTTTTGCGTCCTCGAATTCCTCGAGAGCAATCAACTCCCACGGTTGGAACGCGCTTGTCCAGCGCCCCTTCTTTGTGTTGTGCTCGTTTAGGCGGCGCACCGGATCGGCAGTCTTGCCGATGTAGTGCCGCCCCGACGGAATACTCCCGGAGCACGTATACAAAGTGCCTCAAACTCTGGAGCCGTTGACCAGGATTGAACTGGTGACCTCGTCCTTACCAAGGACGCGCTCTACCAACTGAGCTACAACGGCCCTTTAAAGTATTCTGGTGGACGGGGGAGGATTCGAACCTCCGTAGCCCGCAAGGGGCGACAGGTTTACAGCCTGTTGCCATTAACCGCTCGGCCACCCGTCCAGACTTGCGGCGACGCACCTCTACTTTCCGCGCTTCGCCGGTGAAACATCCAGTGTACCAAAACTCCAGCCGCCGCGCCTGACCGCATTTTGCCGCTCTGGTGCAATCCTTGATGAAAAACCCTTGGGGCGTGCCTCGGCCGGCCCTCGGCCGGCCGCGCCCTCTCAGGCCGCCTGGCGAGCTTTCAACAAGTGCGGGGATGAATCCCCGCGCGGGATAAATCCCGCCCTCCTGAACCTCAAGTCCTGCCCCACGTCATTTGCCGCTGGTCTCCGCCGCATACCCCAACTGTTGCCGCATATAATCGCGCGGGTACGATATCGTGATCTTACCGGCGTGCGAGGTCAGTTGCGGGTTGATGCCGGTCCAATAAGTCGGCAGGTTCAGCTTCGCGTAACGGCTCAACACCTGATCGCGCACCTTGGGATCGAAGCGCACGCCGTAGCGGTCCACCAGCGCCTTGATGGCATCGTAATCGCCTTCCGCCTTGATGCGCATCAACTCTGCCAGCAGCATGCCCACGCCCGCGCGCATCTTCTCGTAACTGCGCACCGCGATGTAAGTCTTACCGCCGCGCTCGATCTGCTCGATGGCCCCGGTCTTGTCCATGATGTAGCGCACGATCAACTGGCGGTCGCGCTGATGGTCCTCTTCGATGGTGTCCCCCTTCAGAATGCGCCGCAGTTGCAGCAGCGCCGCCCGCGCCGCCGCGTTGTACATGGCCTTGCCCACGTCCGGGCTGGAGATCAGCCCCAGCTCCTGCAGCTTGGGGTCGAAGGCGTTCCACAGCGCCATCAGATCGGCGCGCGCCTCCTCCATCGTGGAGAAGTATTCCTTCAGGTAGTAACTGGGTTCGTGCGTCAATTTCGGACTCAGCTTACCCGAGCCGTGTCCAATCACTTCGTGCAACGCCGTCATCAGCTCTTCCGCTTCGTCGCCATACTTCTTGCCCAGGGCGATCTCCTCCGGCGAGGCCGCGAATTCTTCCAGCGGTCCGAATCCCGTGGCGTGATCCAGCGCGTGGCTGCTGCCGGTAAACATGAAGCTCTTCGATCCGTACTTCTCGTGTACCTCGTTCTCATTGGGCAGATTGTCGCCGACGGTGGTGACGTGGAAATCGCCCGCTTCGATCAGCGCTTCGACGGCTTTGGCCACCGGCGGCTTCACGCCCTGCATCTTGTACTGCGCGAGCCAGGGCGCGTGGTCTTCGAAGTACTGCGCGTTGTCCGACAGCTTGCGCATGCGACTGGCCAGGGCCTCGTCGGTGATGGTGACGAAGCTCTGCGCGCTGCCCTTGGCCCCACGCGCGTCGCGATACACCTCGATGAAACCGTTATCGAAGTCCACCACCGGGTTATCCTGCACCCAGTCGATGCCGAATTGCACCCAATCGTGCGGGTCGCCGGTCTGGTAGAAGCGAATGAGCGACCCAATTGCCTTGGCCTGCGCCGGATCGGCATACGCGCGCGCCTGTTCCAGCGCGCGGTTGGCCTTGCGCAGATATTCCGCGTCGAGGCCTGGCGGCGTTTTGCCGTCCGGTGTGCCGGCGCGATAAACCTCTTCGACCAGCTTTCCGTCCGGCCCTTTGGCGAGGCGTGAATTCAATGGATACCGCTCTTGGAATCCCCGAATATCCGTCAGGCTGAGTCCCGGCGAATAGAAATTGTTGGAGCTGGCCTGCAGAATGTCGAGCTTGCCGCGCGGGCTCTTGGCCGTGATCATGGGCTCGAAATCCGGATCGAACAGGGATGCCTTCAACGCGTCCACCTCGCTGGCCAGCTTCGGTCCCGCGGCTGCCTTGAGTTCCTCGAACGTGCAAGCCGGCAGGAATTTCTGCGACGTCATCTCGTTGTGATTCCCTTTGTTCGCCCAGAACAGCTTGGTGAAATCGACGATCTTCTTCATCGCGTCCGGCTGCACCCCCTGCGGATGCCCGACCACAGTCTCCAGCAGCCGCTTCTGCCGCAAGCCGAATCGCGACAACTGGTCGTAGATGATCGGATCGGTCGCGATGGAAGCCTGGCTCAGCCAGTAAGCCAGCGCCTGCTCGCGCGGGGTGAGTTTGTGGAAACTCTCCGCGGTCAGTTGCACGAAGCCGGTGTTCCCGACCCGATCGGCGAGCGCGCCATCCTGCGCGGCCGCCGCGCCAAGAGTCAAAGACAAAAATGATAGAAATGCAGTGCGGATCACTTGTGTGCCTCCCAGAGTATGGTAGATCGGATCGCATCTTCGCTTGCCAACCGTTGTGAGTTACGATACAGTCTCTACGGTGCAGCGTCGCAGCTAAAAGGAGAATACGCCGGATGTACAAAAGCCCAAGGTTCACGTGGATGTTGTCGAGCCTACTCTTCGCCAGCCCCGCTCTATGGGCTCAGAGAGAACCGAATTC
Organism: Bryobacteraceae bacterium; assembly: GCA_049520215.1. Taxonomy (GTDB): domain Bacteria; phylum Acidobacteriota; class Terriglobia; order Bryobacterales; family Bryobacteraceae; genus Bog-159. The sequence goes on from JBEKPZ010000115.1 coordinate 4,114, forward strand.
GGTCAGGGGAGCCGCCGGGTGCGCCTTCTGCGGGTCATTGATGTTCCTCCCCATCGCCTTCATCGTGCTCAATGTGGCGCTGCTGGTTTGGGTGGCGCGTGACGCCAAAGCCCGGGGGATGGACAGTGCCGTGGTCTGGATGATCCTGGTCATGTTTACCAGCGTGCTCGGGCTGGTGATCTATATCTTCTCGCGGCCCCAGGGCAATCTGATCCGGTGCCCTAGCTGCGGCAACCAGCGGCTCCAGGCCAGCGCGAAATGTCCGCATTGCGGCAACGCCTGAAGCGGCCGGAAACCTACCTCGCGCCGGTTGTGTTGCTTTACGCTCTGGCCGCGATAGACTCATTCCGCGAACCAAGCAAGCAGATCACCGCTCGCGCCTACCTCGCGGCGGTCCACGGCTATCAGCACTACGGGCGGCCGCTAGTGCAGCCATACATCCGCTGCCGCTACCGGCCAACGTGCTCAGAGTACTCGATCGAAGCCGTGCGGAAATGGGGCATTCGCCACGGTTTGGTGTTGACCGGCAAGAGGCTCCTGTCGTGCACGTCCGCCGTCCCGCTTAACACGCCGGATCCCGTGCCTTGAGCGCGGCAGCGCGCGGGGCTTCGGCTGTGCCCGGCGCTACTATAGTGGCGATGACCAAAGCATCCTGGGCGCTACTCGTCGCCTTATCTCTCCCTGCCGTCGCGGCGCCGCCGGCTCCTCCCGGATGGCTGCCGGGCGCCGTAATTTACGAAGTGTTCCCGCGAGATTTTTCGCAGGCTGGCGATCTCAACGGAGTGACCGCGGGCCTGGATCGCCTGCATCGACTCGGGGTGGACGTGGTCTGGCTCATGCCCATCCATCCCATCGGACAGGTGAAGCGCAAGGGTACCCTGGGCAGCCCGTACTCCGTGCGCGACTACTACGCCATCAATCCCGACTACGGCACCAAGGATGACCTGAAGCGACTGGTCGTTGAAGCGCACCGCCGCCAGATGCGGGTGATCATCGACATCGTGGCCAACCACACCGCCTGGGATAGCGTCATGATGCAGACGCCCGAATTCTACAAGCACAACGCCGCGGGCCAGATCATCTCGCCCGTTCCCGACTGGGACGACGTGGCCGGGCTGGACTACTCCAATCCAAAGCTGCGCGCATACATGATCGATATGCTGCGCTACTGGATCCGCGACTTCGATCTCGACGGCTTCCGTTGCGATGCGGCCGGCATGGTGCCGGTGAGTTTCTGGGAGAGCGCCCGCGCCGAGGTGGACAAGCTCAAACCCGGCATCCTGTGGCTGGCGGAAGCGCACGAGCCGCCGCTGATGGCCAAGGCTTTCGATCTGGATTATGCGTGGCCGTTGCACAGCACGCTGGCTGCGATTTTCAGCAAGGGCGAGCCGGCCCGCGATCTGCGCGCGGCCTGGGAGCAGGAGCGCGCGCAATATCCCAAAGGCGCGCTGCACCTGCGCATCTCCGACGATCACGACGAAGAACGCGCTATCGTGCGGTTCGGCAAGGGGGGCGCGCTGGCGGCTTCCGCATTCATGTTCACGCTGGATGGCGTACCACTGCTCTATGAGGGCATGGAAGCGGGCGATACGACAGAATCCGGCGGGCCCCCGCTGTTTGAAAAGCTACCCGTGTTTTGGAAGATCGCCGAACGCCGCCCCGAATTCCCGCGCTTCTATGCCGGCATGATCGCGTTGCGCAGTGCGCATCCCGCTCTCCAGCAGGGCGAGACGGAGTGGCTGCGCAATTCCGACGATGCGCGCATCGTCACCTACCTGCGCAAGGGCGGAGGCGAGGAATTCGTGGTGGCGATCAACTTCTCGAACCAGCCGTTCCTGGGCCTGGTGGACATCGCCGCAGCCGGTCTCACGGAAGTCACGCCCGGCGTGGAGACGCCGCTGCCATCGGCGCTGCCGTCACTGGCGCTGGATGCCTGGGGCTTCCGGATTTTCCGAAGGATTCGTTAGCTGCTAGTGTAGCCCGGCGTGGCGTCTGCGCACCGTGCTCGAACTCGGCAGGCCACTAAAAACGATGGCCTGCCCCACAGCTAATCTGCTTCTTTGGACACTGCATTAGATCCGGATCAGGTCGTACGGCTTTCGCAGCTCACGCGTTAGCAGCCTGGAAGCTTCCGCGTCGTTTTCGAAATCTTCCTTCTCCGCGTTCCAATGCAGCGTTCTGTTCACTTTGGCGGCGATGGTGCCCAGGTGGCAGGCGGCCGTTGCCGTGTGGCCCACCATCTCGTCCACGGCGCCCTTCGTGCCAGTGCGCAACTGCTTGACGAAGTTCTGCGCGTGATCGGCAGTGGCGTCCGCGCCCTGAAAGGTCTTCCGTTCCGCGCGATACTTGATCCCGCTTTCGTCGGCCGGCGCGGCGTAGGGCGCCCCCGGCTCCGGCTCGGGAAAGACTTCGTAGCCGATGCGATCCACGTACAGCGCGGCCTTGGTGCCATAGAAGGCGAATCCATGCGGACGGTTGTACAGTCCGCGCATGCCGTAGTACCGCATGCCCGGCGAACGGCCGCCGATGCCGTTGCTGTTTACCCACGAAGCCACGTACTCCATGATGAAGCCCGGATACTGATACGTGACCACGTGCAGATCGAAGATGTCGCCGGCATTCGCGGGACACAGGCGGCGGCCCACGGCTGAGATGGTGTGCGGGCTGGAAACGCCCATGATCTGGTGGACGCTGTCGACGCGGTGATTGCCGAAATCCGTGATGTAGCCGCCGGCGTAATCCGAGAAGACCCGGTAATTGGTGAGGAAGCGCATCCGGTTGAAAGGCGCGCGGGGCGATGGCCCGAGGTAGAAATCCCAGTCGAGGCCGGACGGCGGATCGGAGTCCGGAACCTTCTGCTGGACGTTGGGAGCGATGTTCCCGCTGTTCCACACCCGCACGAGGGACACGTCGCCGATCTCGCCCGACTGGACCATGCGCGCCGCCTCGGCGATGTGCGGCGCCGACCGGTGCTGGGTGCCCGGATAGAGAATCCGTTTCGTGCGCCGGGCGGCCTCCACCATGGCGCGCCCTTCGCGAATGGTGAGCGCGAAAGGCTTCTCCACGTATACGTGCTTGCCTGCTTCGAGACCCAGCACCGTGGCAATGGAGTGCCAGTGATCGGGAGTGGACACCATGATGGCATCCACTTCCTGGATCTCGAGCAGCCGGCGAAAGTCCCGGAGCGTTTTCGCGTGGCCGCCGGCCAGATCTTTCGAAGCGCGCTCCGCGTTGGGATCGTACACGTCGCAGGTCGCCAACAGTTCCGTGTTCGGCGCCAGCAACAGGCCGCGCATGACTTGCCGCCCGCGCCCGCCACAACCGATCAGTCCCACGACGACACGGTCGTTTGCGCCCAGGACCCTCGATGCGGAAAGAGCCGTCCACGCCGTCGCGGCCAGGAAATCACGCCGTTCCATAAAGGCCTCCCGAGATACCTTTATTATTGTAAGCCGCTCTCGGTGGGGCGGGCGTCCACGAATAGTGATGAAATCCAGGTTGGAGGGCGGACATCTCCACGTCGCCTTTGAGGAGGAGGATGCGCTCGGCGAGCGCTTCCACGTGGCCATCTCGACGTTGGCGGTGCGCTTGAACAGCGTGGCCAGCGGCGCGAAACCCTGATCGTCGAGATGCATGTGGAAGTACATGTATTGGTGAACGGCTTGCAGCTCGGCGGCCACCGACTGGTTCAACAGGGCGATGCTTCGTGCGGGATTCATAAACAGTATTAGCGCACCTGGATGACTGAAATAGCCTGGGCGTGTGGGTGGGGACTATGATGCTCTTATGCCGGCGATCAGATGGCCAGACTCGAGGCTGGGACGGATTCTCGGCAAGATCGAGGGGCATTATGGCAAGCCGGAGTTGCCGCCATTCGCCGGGGCGTTTGAGGCGATCCTGTGGGAGATCGTCGCGTATCTGGCGGACGACGCCCGCCGCGGTGCGGCCTTCGACGCGCTACGAACGCAGGTTGGTTTGACCCCGCGGCAGATCCTGGCCGCGCCGGAGGCGGTGCTCTGCGAGATTACGCGGATGGGTGGATCGATTGCCGCGGAAGGGCGCGCGGAACGTTTGCGGACGGCGGCACAACTCACGATGGACCAGTTCGGCGGCGATCTCGACAGCGTGCTGAAACTGCCTCCGCAAAAGGCGAAGAAGCTGCTGATGCAGTTCCCGATGACCGGCGAACCCGGGGCGGAGAAGATTCTGATGTTCGCGGGGGCGCTGGACGTGCTGGCGCTCGAATCCAACGGGCTGCGCGTGCTGGTGCGTTTGGGATTCGGGGAGGAGCGAAAGAGCTACTCAGCCACTTATAGGTCGGTTCGAGAGGCTACGTTGGGAGAGTTGCCGGCGGACTGCACGTTGCTGACGAAGGCGCACTTGCTGTTGCGGCAACATGGGCGGGAGTTGTGCCTGCGGAATGGGCCGGTGTGCCATGCTTGCCCGGTGAGGATAGATTGCGGGTTTTGGCAGGGCCAGGCGAAACGCTCATAAATCGTGTCTGCCCCAGGCTTTGGTGAAGTCGCGCGCGCCGTGGATTAGGGCGAGACTTGTTTTGGCGCAACGCCGTAGAGGAGGCGATAGCTTCGCACCAAGGGTTGGCGGATCTCGGCCGCCCGAGTTCCGGAACGACACGGTTGCGTTCCGGGAGAAGGCGGAGCGATCGGGCTGCCGCGCGCACGGTCGAAAGCCCGCCGAACCTAATCTGCCGAAAGCACGGCCAGGCGGCCTGAGAGGCCGCCGCAGGCCGAGGGCCTGCCCCACAATGACCGACGAGTCGATCTTTTCCGTGACGTAGATTTGATCTCAGGGGAGTTTGGTCGAGCCCATCAGGTATTGGTCGATGTTGCGGGCAGCGTGGCGGCCTTCGGCGATGGCCCAGACTACGAGGGACTGGCCGCGGCGCATGTCGCCGGCGGCGAAGACGCCAGGGATGGAGGTCATGTAGTTGCCGGCGGCGTGGACGTTGCCGCGGAGGTCGAGCTTCACTCCTAGACTGTCTAGGAGACCGGACTTGACCGGGCCGAGGAAGCCCATGGCAAGGAGCACCAGGTCCGCTTCTATGGTGAATTCGGTGCCGGGGATGGGCTCAAATTTGGGCAGGTGGCCGACGCGCGCGGCGTGCAGTTGTTTGACGTTGCCTTGTTCATCGCCCGTGAAGCTGGTGGTGGCGACGCTCCAATCGCGGATGCCGCCTTCTTCATGCGAGCTTTCGGTGCGGAGCTGCATGGGCCAGAGGGGCCAGGGGGTGGACGGGGAGCGCTGCAGCGGGGGTTGCGGGAGCAACTCGAACTGGTGCACGGAGAGCGCCTTCTGGCGGTGCGCAGTGCCCAGGCAATCGGCTCCGGTATCGCCGCCGCCGATGATGACCACGCGCTTGCCGGCGGCGGAGACGGACGACGAGCGGCCGAGGAACTGCATGGCGAAGTGGATGCCGTTCAGCTCGCGGCCGGGGACGGGCAGATCGCGGGGCTGCTCCGCGCCACCTGCGAGGAGGATGGCGTCATAGCCGCGGCGGAGATCTTCGATGGGAATGTCGCGGCCGATGTGGGCGTTGGGGACGAATTCGACACCCTCTGCGCGCATCTGATCCAGGCGGCGGTCGATGAGGTGCTTCTCCATCTTGAAATTGGGGATGCCGTAGCGCATCAGTCCGCCGATTCTGTCGTTCTTTTCGAAGACGGTGACGGCATGGCCGGCGCGGCGCAATTGCTGCGCGGCAGCGAGGCCGGCGGGACCGGAGCCGACGATAGCGACGCGCTTGCCGGTGAGATCCTGGGGCGGCTCGGCGGCGATCCAGCCTTCGGCGAAGGCGCGGTCGACGATCGTCTTTTCGATCTGCTTGATGGTGACCGGCGGTTCATTGATGCCGAGCACGCAGGCGGCTTCGCAGGGAGCAGGACAGATGCGGCCGGTGAACTCGGGAAAGTTGTTGGTGGAATGCAGGACGCGGATGGCTTCGCGCCATCGGCCGCGGTAGACCAGATCGTTCCAATCGGGAATGATGTTGGTGAGCGGGCAGCCGGTGTGGCAGAAGGGCACGCCGCAATCCATGCAGCGCGCGCCTTGGGCGCGGATGTTTTCTTCGGGGAAATCGAGATAGATTTCGAACCAGTCGTTGACGCGCTCCGCTGGGGCGCGCCGGGGTGGTAGTTCCCTCGCGAATTCGAGGAAGCCGGTCGTTTTACCCATGGAGCACCTCTTGGACCCCGGCGTGCCGTGGCTGGTGACTGGTGGCTGGTGGCTGGTGGTTTTGCTTCAGGACCCGCTTGTATTCGTGGGGGAACACCTTGATGAATTTGGAGAGCATGGTGGACCAGTTTTCCAGGATCCATTTGGCGCGGGGGCTGGCGGTGAATTGAACGTGGCGTTCGATCAGGGTGCGAAGCAGGGCGGCGTCTTCGGCGATGGGTTCCAGGTCTACGGCGGCGAGGTTGCAGCGTTTTTCGGCAAAGTCGCCGCGTTCGTCGAGGACATAGGCCAGGCCTCCGCTCATGCCGGCGGCGAAGTTGCGGCCGCATTTGCCGAGGACGACGACCAGGCCTTTGGTCATGTATTCGCAGCCGTGGTCGCCGAGTCCTTCGACGACCGCGGTGGCGCCGGAATTGCGCACGGCGAAGCGCTCGCCCGCCATGCCGTTAAAATACGCCTCGCCGCTGGTGGCGCCATAGAGGACCACGTTGCCGATCAGGATGTTTTCTTCAGGCAGGAAGGTGGAGTCGCGCGGCGGATAAACAACCAGGCGGCCGCCGGAGAGTCCTTTGCCGACGTAATCGTTGGCGTCGCCTTCAAGGGTGAGAGTCACGCCTTTGGCCAGAAATGCGCCGAAGCTTTGGCCGGCGGAGCCTGCGAATTCGAAACGAATGGTATCGTCGGGCAATCCGACGGAGCCGTAGCGGCGGGCGATGTCGCCGCTGAGCATGGCGCCGACGGTGCGGTGCACATTGCGAATGGGCAGCTTGAGCTCGATGGGGGTTCGGTTTTGGATAGCCTCGCCGGCGAGTTCGATGAGCTTGTAGTCGAGGGCCTGGTGGAGGCCGTGATCCTGCGACTGGATGCAACGCCGCGCGATGCGGGCGGGTACTTGGGGGCTGTGCAGGATGGCGGAGAAATCGAGGCCCTTGGCCTTCCAGTGGTCCACGGCCTTGCGCTGCTCGAGCATGTCGACGCGGCCCACCATTTCGTTGAAAGTCCGGAAGCCCATTTGGGCCATGTATTGGCGGACCTGTTCGGCGATGAAGAAAAAGAAATTGATGACGTGCTCGGCCTGGCCCTGGAATTTTGCGCGCAGGACGGGGTCCTGGGTGGCGATGCCAACGGGACAGGTATTGAGGTGGCACTTACGCATCATGATGCAGCCCATGGCGACCAGGGGGGTGGTGGCGAAGCCGAACTCTTCCGCGCCGAGCAGCGCGGCGATCACGACGTCGCGGCCGGTTTGGAGCTTGCCATCGGTCTGGACGCGGATGCGGCCGCGCAGGTCGTTCATGACCAGCACCTGCTGAGTCTCGGCGAGACCCAACTCCCAGGGGATGCCAGCGTGCTTGATGGAGCTGAGCGGGGAGGCGCCGGTGCCGCCCGAATCGCCACTGATGAGCACGACATCGGCATGGGCTTTGGATACGCCCGCGGCGACGGTGCCCACGCCGACTTCGGCTACCAGCTTGACGGAGATGCGGGCGCGCGGGTTGGCGTTCTTGAGGTCGTAGATGAGCTGGGCGAGATCCTCGATGGAATAGATATCGTGGTGCGGCGGAGGGGAGATCAGGCCTACGCCGGGGATGGAATGGCGCACGCGCGCGATGACCTCGTCCACCTTGTGGCCGGGGAGTTGGCCGCCTTCGCCGGGCTTGGCGCCCTGGGCCATTTTGATCTGGAGTTCGTCGGCGTTGACCAGGTAATTGGTGGTGACGCCGAAACGGGCGGAGGCAACCTGTTTGATGGCGCTGCGACGCCAGTCGCCGTTAGGGTCACGCTGGAAACGGGCTTCGTCTTCGCCGCCCTCGCCGGTGTTGGATTTGCCGCCGATACGGTTCATGGCGATGGCGAGGGTTTCGTGGGCTTCCTTCGAAATGGAGCCGAAGGACATGGCTCCGGTGGCGAAGCGCTTGACGATCTCGGAGGCCGGCTCGACTTCTTGGATTGGAATGGGGCTATCAGCCGGCTTTATTTCGAGCAGGCCGCGGAGGGTACACAACTGGCGGTTCTGCAGATCGATGAGGTCCGTGTATTCGCGGAAGGTCTGGGGGTTTTGCTGGCGCACGGCGTGCTGCAGCTTACCGATGGTGGCGGGATTGAGCAGGTGATATTCGCCGCGGACGCGGTATTGGTAATTGCCGCCCACGGGCAGCTCGGTGTCGTAGCCGGTGACGGGTTGGAAGGCCAGCGCGTGTTTCATTTGCGCTTCGCGGGCAAGGACGTCGAGGCCGACGCCTTCGATGCGGGAGGCGGTTCCGGTGAAGTACTTATCGATGAGGGATTTGTTGAGACCGATGGCTTCGAAGACCTGGGCGCCGCGATAGCTCTGGAGGGTGGAGATGCCCATCTTGGAGAAGGTCTTGAGGAGACCTTTGTTGACGGCTTTGATGTAGTTGGCCTGGGCGTGGGCCGGGTCGGGAAGTTGCGAGAGGGTCTCGAAGGCGAGGTAGGGATTGACGGCGCTGGCGCCATAACCGATCAAGAGCGCGAAGTGCATGATCTCGCGCGGTTCGCCGGATTCGATGATGAGGGCGACTTGAGTGCGGGTTTTCTCGCGCACCAGGTGGTTGTGAACGGCGGTGAGGGCCAGCAGGCTGGGGATGGGGGCGTACTCTTCATCGACGCCGCGGTCGGAGAGGATGAGCAGCGTGTAGCCGGATTTGATGGCGAGCGAGGCGCGGCGGCAGAGAGAATCGAGGGCGCGCTCGAGACTGACACCGCAGTCGGCGAGGGGGGTGCGGCCGTTCGCGGAGGGGTTCACTGGGCCGACCGAGAAAAGTGTGGGGAGGGTGGTGGCCAGGAAATCGCCGTGGGAGACGCGGCGAAGCTTTTCGAGATCGCGATTGGTGAGGATGGGATGGGGCAGCTTGAGCGTGTGACAGTGCTGCGGCGTCTCATCAAGGATATTGCGCTCGGTGCCGATGTAACTAATGAGCGACATGACCATCTCTTCGCGGATGGGATCGATGGGCGGGTTGGTGACCTGCGCGAACAACTGCTTGAAGTAATTGAAGAGCGGCTGGGCGCGGTCGGAGAGGCAGGCCAGGGGCGTGTCGGTGCCCATGGAACCGATGGGTTCCTGACCGGTTTCGGCCATGGGGGCGAGAATCATTTTCATGTCTTCGTCGGTGTAGCCGAAGGCACGCTGGCGGGAGAGCAGGGTGTCGCTGTCGGTATGATGCTCGCGGGAAGGCTCGCCCAGTTGATCGAGGGTGACCTGGTTTTCGGCGAGCCATTGGGTGTAGGGGCGGCGCGAATAGAGGCGCTGCTTGATTTCCTTGTCGGAGACGATACGGCCTTCCGCGGTATCGACGAGGAACATTTTGCCGGGCTGGAGGCGGCCCTTTTTCTTGACGTTTTCAGGTTTGATGGGGAGGACGCCGGTTTCCGAGGCCATGACCACCAGGTCGTCGTGCGTGACGATGTAGCGGGCGGGGCGCAGGCCGTTGCGGTCGAGGGTGGCGCCGATGACGCGGCCGTCGGTGAAGGCGATGGCGGCGGGACCATCCCAAGGCTCCATGAGGGAGGCGTGATATTCGTAGAACGCGCGCTTCTCCGGGTTCATGTGGGGATTGCTGGCCCAGGCTTCGGGGATGAGCATGGCCATGGCGTGGGGCAGATCGCGACCGGCCATGAAGAGGAGCTCGACGGCGTTATCGAAGCTGGCCGAATCGCTGCCGCCGGGTGCGATGACGGGGAAGAGCTTGCGGAGGTCGTCGCCGAATAAGGGCGACGCCAGGATCGACTGGCGGGCGTACATCCAGTTAACGTTGCCGCGGAGGGTGTTGATTTCGCCGTTATGGGCAACGTAGCGGTAGGGGTGAGCGAGCTGCCAGGTGGGGAACGTGTTGGTGGAGAAGCGCTGGTGGACCAGGCAAAGGGCGCTCATGACATCGGGGTCGGATAGCTCGCCGTAGAAGTGCGCCATTTGGGGGGCGAGCAGGAGACCTTTGTATACGATGGTGCGGGCGGAGAGCGAGGGGAGGTAGAAATCGCCCTTGTTGGGCAAGTCGGTGGCGGCTACTGCGGCTTCAGCGCGTTTGCGGATGACGTAGAGCTTGCGTTCGAGGGCGTCGGGGCCGGGGCACTGGGGGCAGCCGATGAAGATCTGCTGGATGTAAGGCTGGGAGGCGCGGGCGACACGGCCAATGGCATCGCCGTGGACGGGGGTATCGCGCCAGCCGAGGACGGTGAGGCCTTCCTCGCGGACGATGCGCTCCAGGATACCTTCGCAGGAGAGGCGCTGGTGGGGCTCTACGGGCAGAAAGGTCATGCCTACGCCGTATTCGCCTTCGGGGGGGAGGGTGAAGCCGAGGGCGGCGCACTCGCGGGCGAAGAACTTGTGGGGAATCTGGATAAGGATACCGGCGCCGTCGCCGGTTTCGGGATCGCAACCGCAGGATCCGCGGTGGGTGAGGTTGATGAGGAGCTGGATGCCCTTGGCGATGATGTCGTGGGATTTGTGGCCTTTGATGCTGGCGACGAAACCGATGCCGCAGGCGTCGTGCTCGTGGCTGGGGTGGTAGAGGCCTTGGGGGGCGGGGAGGGTGCTGGGTGCTGGGTTGCGGGGGCCGGGGATACACTTGGGGTCGGTCATGTTTTCTCCCTGGAAGGTTCTAGTGTAGCAAGGCTTTTAGTATCACGCAATATGGATTTGAGAAATATGCAGTATTAGTATAGCTAATATTAAATGCGGAATTGTAGTACCCCTATTTATAACGTTATTAAGCAGATATGGTGTAATGCGTGCCGGGGATGAAGCGTTTTGCTGGCGATGGTTTCACGCCGGACATAAGCAGCACCTCGAAGGGGTGGCACGCGGGTGGTACGAAATGTCACGGTACTTTTCTTGTCTGAGCGGACGTTGTCGTGGTTTTGACTGCCGGAAGTGGGGGCAACACGCTGGGATGAGCCGCTTGCGCTGGGTTCGGGAGGCGGAGGGGTTGTGCAAAATGGTGCATTACCGCCGGTATTTGGGTTCGCTCTGAAATTCTCTGTTTTTGAGGGCACTTGGGGGCTGGCTGCGGGGGGGCGGGGCGTTGACGGCTGGCTCCGGAAATTTCTTTGGCTCAGGTTGTGAATGGCGGGGCCAGGGCGCGCGCTTGGCCCGTATTACGGCAAGCCGCAAACGGAGAGGCAGTTGAGGGTCGAAGAAAAGAAAGGCCGATTGACAATCGGCCTGCAGGTTGGCAACAGTTGGCAACCTGCCCCACACGCATCGCAACATTACTTCGGGCCTAAGGTGCGGAAGAGATAGTCTACGAGTTCTGAGCGGTCTTCGGGTGTGACGGACGCGCCCCAGCGCGTCATTTTGTCCACTTCGCGCTCCCATTGGGGGCGGGTGAGATGCTGGCCGGCCATCATGTCCTGGCCATGGCAGCCGATGCAGGCCTGCTTTACCTTGTCCGGGAACGGGGGGATTTCGGCGGCGGTTGGTTGGGGCGGCAATCCGGGCGGGCCGCCTCCGACTTCCACGCGCACGGCGGGCACCACGTTCCACAGATAGCCGGACGGATTCCAGTCCGCGAGGAACGGCTGGGTGTCGCCTTTTTCATCGGTGGTCTTGGCCATGAGGACGTAGGAGCCTTCGGCGGGCGGCGTCCACGTGGCTTCCCAAAGGCGCCAGGCGTAGCGGGCGCGGTCCGCTCCGAGTTTGGCGGGGCTCCAGGTGCGGCCGCTATCGGTGGAAACGTCCACGCGCGCGACGGGCGATTCGCCGGCCCAGGCCGCGCCGCGGATAGTGACCGGTCCGGCAGCCAGGCGCTCGCCCGCCAGCGGAGTGGCGATGACGGATTTCGGCTTGATGGCGGTGACCGGGACCATGGCTGATGGGTCGACTGCCGTGCCGGGGGCAACGGTGTGGACGGGGCGGCGATAGGCGGTTTTCATGAAGAAGCCGTCGTATTCCTTGTCGAGCAGGGTGATGTTGGTGACCCATTTGACCCAGGAATCGCCGGCCCAACCGGGCGGGACCAGCCGCAATGGGAACCCGTGCGAGGAGGGCAGCGGCGCGCCGTTCATGTGGAAGGCGAGGAGGGTATCGGGATGGAGGGCCTTTTCGAGCGGCACGGTGCGCACGAAGTCGGGCACCTTGCCCATGGGCACGTCGGCACCGTTGAACAGGACGTGACTGGCGCCCGGCTTCAGGCCGGCGGGCTTGAGGACGTCGGCCAGGCGCACACCGGTCCAGCGGGCGTTGCCGACCGCGCCAAAGCGCCACTGCATCCCGGCGACGCCCGGCTCGTAGAAGCTGCGGCCATTGCCGGCGCACTCCAGCACGGCCACCTGCTCGACGCGCGGGAGTTTTTCGATGTGCGCCATGTCGAGGGTGAGCTCGCGTTCGACCAGGCCGTCCACGCGCAAGCGCCAGTCGGACAGTTCCACTTTTGGCTTGTAGATGTGGGTGCGGACGAAGAAGTTTTCGGCGGGAGTGAGCCAGGTGTCGAACCCGGAAAGGGACATTTCAAAATCTTCGGGGTTGGCGGAGCGGACAATCAGGCGCTGGCCGGGCTGATCGCCGCGGAGTGCGAGTCCAGGGGTGAGGGAAAGAAGGTAGAGGAGGCGACGGCGGGAGAGGGTCATATTCACCGATTTATCCTATCAATTTAGTGTTTGTTTTGTAAACGCGCGCGGTGGCGAGGTCGCCCCCGAGGGCCTGCCCCGCGTAGCGGCAAGCCGCACACGGAGAGGCAGTTGAGGGTCGAAGGAAGGCCGATTGACAATCAGCCTGCAGGCTGGCAGCCTGCCCCACAAAAGGCATAAAAAGCGCGTGACTTTTTGGGGCTGGCGGCGGTTAGGTATATTGAAGGCAGTTTTGCGGAGCAACCAAGGAAGAGCGTCTTCTGATCAAAGGCAGCCCAGCGCAACTGGATCAGATTATCGTGGAGTCTGAAAGACGATTTGGAGAGGAGAGCGGGGATGAGCGCAATACGAGCGGGCTTTCGGACCATCACGCCGTACGTGATGGTGCCGCAAGCCGAGGCGATGATCGATTTCGTAAAGAGCGTGTTCGGCGCGCAAGAGCTATTTCGCGGCACCGGATCGGCTGGGGGCGTCCACGCGGAGGTGCTAATTGGCGACTCCATGATGATGATCGGTGGAGGCGGCGCTTTCCGCGGGACTCCCACTCCGACTGCGTTTCAGTATTACGTTCCGAATGCGGACGAAGTCTATGCGCGGGCTATCGCGGCGGGCGCTACCACGTCGCTGGCCCTGACGGAGCAGTGGGGAGACCGGTTCGGGGCGGTCAGAGATCCGTTTGGGAACGAGTGGATTCTCAGCACGCACCTGGGGCCAAGGTATGTGCCGGACGGTCTCGGCGACGTGACCATTTATCTGCACCCGGTGGGAGCGGCGAAGCTGATCGGCTTTCTGAAGGAGGCCTTCGGGGCCGCGGAATTCGTGCGCCACGATTCGCCCGAGGGGGCGGTGCTGCACGCCAAGGTGCGCATCGGCGACTCGATGATCGAGATGGGCGAGGCGCACGGCCCGTGGCGGGCGACGCCCACTGCGATTTATCTGTATGTGCCGGATGCGGACGCGGTGTATCGGCGCGCGATGGCGGCCGGCGCGGATTCGCTTTCCGAGCCAGCGGATCAGCCTTACGGCGATCGGCTGGCGGGGGTGCGGGACTTTTGCGGAAACCAGTGGTTCATCGCGACGCACGTGCGGTAGACGCGGCCCCTGCCGGCCCGCGGCCCGCCCCACTGGTCCGGGATGGGTCTTGATATACTGCGCATCATGCGGACCACAAGCGCAGTTTCCATGCGGGCGGGCGCGATCGCGGCGCTGCTCATCATTCTAGCGGGCACGGCGGCGGGACAGTATTTCCGCGGCGTCAACGTCTCGCAGGCGGAATGGGGGGACCCGCTCAACGAGACTTACGGCGTCGGGAATTATACCTATGCTACGGCGCCCACTTTCAACTACTTCGCGGCGCGCGGATTGCCGTTTGTCCGGCTGTTGGTCAAGTGGGAGCGGCTGCAGCCCACCCTGGGCGGCGATCTCGATTCCACCCAACTTGGGTATCTGCAGCAGGACGTGGCTTACGCCAAGGCGGCCGGGGTGCTCGTCAGCATCGTTCCGCATAATGAGGCGCGGTATGCCACTCTGGAGAGCCAGGTTGCCAATTACGATAGCGACGCCTGCATTATCGATAATCCGTGTCCCGGCAGCCCGGTGCAGGTCACGTCCGACGATTTCGTGGATTTCTGGGTGAAGATGTCGAACGTGTTCAAGGACGAGCCGACCGTAGCGGCTTACGACTTAACCAACGAGCCACACGATATGGGCGTGGCAAACTGGAGCCAGATTGCGCAGAAGGCGGTTACAGCGATTCGCGCGAATGGCGATAGCAAGACGATCATGATTCCGGGGGATGGGTGGAGTAATGCGACGGGCTGGTCGTATTTCAACGGCGCCACGGCTTTTATCACGGACCCCGCCAACAACTACTATTATGAGGCGCACCTTTACTTCGATTCCGATTACAGCGGGACGTATGCGGAGACGTACGACCAGGAGCTGGCCGCGAACGCAAATCTGGCGCAGGTGGGAGTCACGCGGCTCGAACCATTCGTGACGTGGTGCACGACCAATAAAGTCCCCTGTTATGTCGGGGAGTACGGCATCCCGAGCAGCGATTCGCGATGGCTGACCGTGCTGGCCAACTTCCTGACGGCGCTGGATGCAGCGGATATGCCGGGAACGTATTGGGCGGCGGGGGAGTTATGGGCGACGGTGCCCGGTTGCTCGTGCAGTCTGCTTTCGGTGGAGCCTTCGGACAATTTCACCACCGACGCGGAGCAGTTGCCGACGTTGCTGGGGCACCTGGCGCCCGCTACGTCGGTGACGGTGTCGACGGCCGCTCTGTACGGATGGGCGAGCGCGCCGGGGGAACTGGTGGCCGTTTACGGCAGCGGACTGGCGACGAGCAGCGGGGCGGCCACGCCGGGAGAGGCGCTGCCCACGACGCTCGAAGGCGTCCAGGTGCAATTGACCGATAGCAGCGGGAACGTGTCGCTGGCGCCGCTTTTGTACGTTTCTTCGGGGCAGATCAATTACCAGATTCCAAGCGGCGTAGCGGCGGGCGCGGTGACGGCTGCGGTCTTGAACGGCACGACCGCCGTGGCGAAGAGCTTGCTGGAAGTGCAATCCATCGCGCCTACGATTTTCACGGCGAACGAACAGGGAACGGGCTTGCCGGCGGCCCTGATCCAACGCGTACACCCAGACGGCACTTACGACTACGAGGGCGTAGCTTCTTCGATCGCGTTCAATGGGGACAACCTTTATTTACTTCTCTACGGCACTGGATTCGATGGGGCATCCGCGAGCGGCACCACGGTGACCGTCGGCGAGAGTTCCACAACGGTGACTTATGCGGGCCCGGCGCCGGGTTTTTCGGGAGAGGATCAGATTGACGCGCAACTGCCGAGTTCGCTGGCAGGCGCTGGTTTGGTTACGGTGATGGTGACGGTCAATCAGGTGACGGCTAACGCGGTGACGATCTCGTTCCAGTGATCGGGCGCGGGGGGAAAGGCCGATTGACAATCGGCCTGCAGGTTGCCAACCTGCCCCACAAGGCGTTGTGGTAAGGTTGACGCATGCAAGAGACGAGCGGCCCACACCCGGTCACTCGCAACATCGCCGTAGACGCTTATCGCGGCTGGGTGATGCTGCTGATGATGGCCGAAGTTCTGGAACTGGCGCGCGTGGCGCAGGCTTTCCCCGGCAACTGGTTCTGGGCGTTTCTGGGATACAACCAGACGCACGTGGAGTGGGCGGGCTGCTCGCTGCACGACATGATCCAGCCGTCGTTTTCGTTCCTGGTGGGGGTAGCGCTGCCTTACTCCATCGCCAGCCGTTTGGCCAAGGGCGGCACGTTCGGCAAGATGTGGGCGCACGCCAGTTGGCGCGCGTTTCTGCTGGTCGCGCTGGGGATTTTTCTGCGGTCGATGTACAGCCCGCGGACCTACTTCACGTTTGAAGATACGCTGACGCAGATCGGGCTGGGATATCCGCTCCTGTT
>JBEKPZ010000116.1:0-21001 GCA_049520215.1 Bryobacteraceae bacterium
CGGATCTGGCAACCGTGGCCCTGGAGAGACAGACGTTTCCGGTATGGTTGAACACGGCCGGCCGCGGGTTCCAGGAAGTGACTACTCCG
This sequence comes from Bryobacteraceae bacterium, assembly GCA_049520215.1. Lineage (GTDB taxonomy): Bacteria > Acidobacteriota > Terriglobia > Bryobacterales > Bryobacteraceae > Bog-159. The sequence continues at coordinate 90 of JBEKPZ010000116.1, forward strand.
AGCGGAATGCGCGCGCTGAGCATGCGCATGGCGGGCTTTGGCGTGGGGTTCTACGACTTCGACAACGATGGATGGAAGGATCTTTTTGTGAGCCGCGGCGATGTGCTGTCGCAACCGATGCCGAACACCACGGTGGAGCAGCACAATACCGTATTCCGTAATCTGGGCACGAATGGACACTGGGCAGCGCTAACCGCCGAGGCGGGCTTGGACGCCTCGCCCCCGGCGCGCCACCGCGGCCTGGCGTTCGACGATCTGGACGGGGACGGCCGGATCGATGTGGTGACCACGGCGCTCGCCCACCCCGCCGAGATCTGGATGAATCGCAGCCCCGGCGCGGGACATTGGCTCGACATCGCGCTGGAAGGAACCAAAAGCAACCGCGACGGTATCGGCGCCAGGATCCAGGTCACGACCAAAAGCGGCACGCAGTACAACCACATGACCACTAGCGTGGGCTATGCGTCGTCCAGTTATGGGCCGGTGCATTTCGGATTCGTCCGTAGTCATCCATTGGCCGTCGGGAATCGTGCAGTCGCTGAAGGACGTCCGCGGCGACCGCGTGCTCAACGTAAAGGAGACACCGTAGTGGGTCAGGCCCCCGGCCTGCAGCGGCCTCTCAGGCCGCTCGCCTGCACGATCTGCCTCCTCGCCTTCCTGGGCCTCCTATCCGCCGCCGAAACCTTCGACCATTTGTCGCAGCGGGCCGCCGAGGCGCGCGCCGGGAACCGCATCCAGGACGCCACCGGCTTGTATCGCCAGGCAGTCAAGATGCGTCCATCATGGGCGGAGGGCTGGTGGTTCCTGGGCGAACTGCTCTACGACCAGGACAAGTACGCCGACGCCCGGGATGCCTTGCGCCGGCTGGTATCGCTGGACCAGAAGGCGGGTCCGGGTTTCGCGCTACTGGGCCTCTGCGAGTACGAAACCAAAGAATACGCCAAGGCGCTGGAGCATATCAATGCGGGACGCCGTTTAGGGCTGGGCGAAGACCCGCAAGCGCGGCGCGTGGTGTTGTATCACGCGGTGCTGCTGCTCACCAAGTTCCAGCAATACGAATCCGCGCTGCAGGTGCTGGACAGGGTCCTGCGAGCGGGCGATGCCACCCCCGCCGTGATTGAGGCCGCGGGATTGGCCGGGCTGCACCGGCCTATCCTGCCGGAAGAGGTGCCGGCCGGCGACAAGGATCTGGTCGAACGTGCCGGGCGGGCAGTCTGTGCCGCGGCCGGGCACCGGCCCGCCGACGCGCAAAAGTACTTCGCGGAGCTGTTGGCCAACTATCCGAAGGCGCCCAACGTCCACTATCTCTACGGATCGTTCCTGTTGACTAGCGACGAGGATGCAGGTCTGCGCGAATTCCTGAAAGAACTGGAACTCAACCCCAAAAACACGGAAGCTCTGGTCACCATTGCTTTGGAATACGAGAGGCGCGGTGAACCCGACAAAGCCATTCGGTACGCGCAGCGTGGGGTCGAGTCGGACCCTCAGTTCTTCGCGGCGCACGGTGTGCTCGGCAGGCTGCTGGCCAATGCGGGTGAGGTGGAGAAGGGCATTAAGGAGCTCGAGACAGCCAGGCAGCAGGCTCCGGACAGCCAGCAAGTCCGCTTCTCCCTGGCTGCCGCCTACACCCTCGCGGGCAGAAAAGACGACGCGGCCCGCGAGCGGGCCGAGTTTGTACGGCTGAAAAAGCTGTCCGATGAAATGGCGGGCAAATGACGACGATTATTGTGGGGCAGGCCCTCGGCCTGCGCGGGGCTCTCAGCCCCGCTCCGCAACTGCTGCTAGCCCTTGCCCTAATCTTGCCCGCCCTGTATGCGCAGCAACCCGCCGCCGACCCCGATGCGCTCCTCCAACACGCCGTCGCTCTGCATCAATCGGGCGACCTCGACGGCGCCATCCGGACCTACCGCGAATACCTGACCGCCCAGCCGGATTCGCTGCAGGCTCGCTCGAACCTGGGCGCCGCGCTAGCCCGCGCCGGCCGCTACGACGAAGCCATTGCTGAATACGATCGCGCCCTCTCCAAGAGTCCTGAGAATCCGGCCCTGCTGCTGAATCTGGGGCTGGCCTATTACAAGACCGGCCGTCCCGCCGAGGCCGCCACCCGCTTTGAACGGGCCGCCTCCCTCGCGCCCCAGTTCACAGACCAGGTCACGCTGCTGCTTGCCAGTTGCTATAACAGCCTCGGAAAGTATCGGCAAGCCATCGCGCTGCTGGCCCCGCTGGAGAAGGAGAAGTCCGCCGATCAGGCCTTCAACTACCTTTATGGAACCGCTCTCATCGGCGATGGCCAGAGCGCCAGCGGCGCAGCCGCGATCGATCGCATCCTCATCCAGGGAGACTCCGCCGAGGCCCGGCTGCTGCGGGGCACTCTCGAACTGAGGGCGCACGATCACGACGGCGCGCTTGCCGACATCGAGAAGGCCATCGCCCTCAACGGCCGGCTCTCCGGAGCGCATGCCCGTCTGGGCGAACTGCATCTCGCGATGAGAGAGATCGACCCTGCGCGTACGGCCTTCGAACAGGAACTCGCCTTGGATCCGGACGAATTCGTATCGAACCTGAACCTGGGCGTGTTGGCGAAGCAGGATCAGGACTACGTCGAGGCCCGCCGCTACTTCGAGCGCGCCCTCAAGGCGCGCCCCAACGATCCGGGCGTTCGCTATCAACTGGCCATCCTCGACCTGGCCACCGGCAATGCGGACCAGGCGCGCAAGGCGTTGGAGGCCTTGATCGCGGAAACGCCCGATTTCGCGGAGGCTCACGCCACCCTCGCCGCCGTCTACTACCGGCTGGCTCGCCGCGCCGACGGCGACCGCGAGCGGGCCATCGCGCAGAAGCTCATGGACCAGCGGGATGCCGCCGGCACGGGAGCCAGAGCCAGATGAGACGGTGGCTGGAGTTTGGCGCATGGCTGGTGTTGAGCGGCTGGTGGCTGGTATCTAGCGGCGAGGAGCCTGAACCCAAACGTCCGCATTTCACCGATATCGCTTCCAAGTCGAACTTCGCCTACCGCACCGACAACAACTTCACCGGCCGGAAGTATTTTCCGCAAACCATGTGCGGCGGAGTGGCCGCCTTCGACTTCGATAACGACGGCCGCATGGACCTCTTCTTCACCAACGGCGCCAAACTGCCGGAACTGGAGAAGACCGATCCGCGCTTCTATAACTGCCTGCTCCGCAACCGCGGCGACGGCACTTTCGAAGATGTCACCGCCCACGCCGGCCTACTTGGCAAAGATCTCGGGTTCAGCTTCGGGGTAGCCGCCGGCGACTACGACAACGACGGCTTTGAGGATCTGTTCGTCTGCAACGCCGGACCGAACGTCCTCTACCACAACAACGGCGACGGCACCTTCACCGACGTCACCGCGCGTTCCGGCATCACGAAGCCCAAGGATGTTCTGAGCGTCGCGGCCGCCTGGTTCGACTACGACAACGACGGCAAGCTGGACCTGATTGTTTCCAACTACACCGTCTGGACCCCGCGGACCGACAAAATCTGCGCCGCAAACGGCCACGAATACTACTGCCATCCTTCGGTCTACACCCCCGTCGCGCACCGCCTTTATCACAACCTCGGCAACGGCCGCTTCGAAGATGTCACCGAGGCGTCCGGCTTCGGCAAGGAACTCGGCAAGGGGATGGGCGTCGCCATCGCGGATTTCAACGGCGACGGGTATATGGACGTATTCGTGGCCAACGACACCATGCGCAATTTCCTGTTCATCAATCAAAAGAACGGGACCTTCAAGGAGTCCGCCTTCGAGTGGGGCGTGGCCTACGATGAGAGCGGCAAAGCGGGTTCTTCCATGGGGGCCGACGCCAAGGATTACAACAACGACGGCTGGCCCGACCTCTTCTATAACAACTTGAAAGGCGAGATCTGGGGCCTCTACCGAAACATGGGCGGCAAGTTCTTCGACTATGCCTCCGGCGTTTCGCGCGTGTCGCGCTTGAGCGCGCGCAGTTCCGGATGGAGCAACGGATTTGTCGACTACAACAACGACGGTTGGAAGGATCTGTATTCATCCAACGGCGACATCGACAACATGGGCGATACCTCGCGCCAGCACGACACCATGTTCGAAAACGTGGATGGCAAGGAGTTCCGGGATGTCTCCGGCCTGCTGGGCGCGGACTTTAGCCATGCGGGCTTCCAGCGCGGCTCGGCCTTTGTGGACCTGAATAACGACGGCTTTGAGGATCTGGTGGTGACGTCTCTCGACGAAAAGCCGCGCATCCTGCTGAACTCGGCGGACAATGGCAATCATTGGCTGTTGGTGAACACCATCGGCCGCCGCAGCAACCGCGATGGAATCGGGGCCGCGCTAAAGCTCACCACCGCCTCCGGGCGCACGCTGTACAACCACGTGACTACTTCCGACGGCTTCATGTCATCGAGCGACAAGCGGGTGCACTTCGGGCTGGGAGCGGAGAAGGCTATCGCCTCGCTGGAGATTCGCTGGCCCAGTGGCATTGTGCAGACGCTGAAGAAGGTACGCCCCGACCAAATCCTGACCGTCACCGAACCCTAAGTACCTTGTGGGGCAGGTTGCCAACCTGCAGGCCGATTGTCAATCGGCCTTTTTCCGTCCCTACGATTCCAGCCCCATCTGCGTCAGCCGGTACCGCAGCGCATTGCGCGTCAGCCCCAGCAGCCGCGCCGCCTGGCTCTTATTCCCATCCGCCCGCCGCAGCGCCTCGCGGATGAGATCCTGCTCGTATTGATCGAGCGTCAAACCGTCTGGCAAAAAGCGATCCGCCTGGTCCGCCTGCGCGCGGCTGCGCGGCGCCATCTCCAGCTTGATATCGGCGGCGTCCAGCCGCTCGCCGGAGCACATCACTAAGCTGCGCTCGATCACGTTCTCCAACTCGCGGACATTGCCCGGCCAGTGATACGACATCAGCTTGACGATCCCGGCATCGGTGACGTCGCGCACGCGATTGCCCGTGTCCGGCCCCAGCTTGGTGACGAAGTGCTGCGCCAGAAACGGGATATCCTCCTTGCGCTCGCGCAGCGGCGGAATGTTCATGGGCACTACGTTGAGGCGGTAATAAAGGTCCTCGCGAAAGGTGCCCTGCTCCAGCGCGGCGCGCAAATCCTGATTGGTCGCCGCCACCACGCGCACGTCGATATGCCGCGTGACGTTGCTGCCCAGGCGCTCGAACTCGCGCTCCTGCAGCACGCGCAGCAGCTTCACCTGAATGGAAGCGGGCACGTCGCCGATCTCGTCCAGGAACACCGTGCCCGTATCGGCCTGCTCAAATTTGCCCGGCTTGGAGTTCATGGCGCCGGTGAAAGCGCCCTTCTCGTACCCGAACAACTCGCTCTCCATCAGGTTTTCCGGGATGGCCGTGCAGTTGATCTTCACCAGCGGCCGTTCACGCCGCGGCGAATGGAAGTGGATGGCGCGCGCGATCAGATCCTTGCCCACTCCGCTCTCGCCCGCCAGCAGAACCGTGGCCCGTGTGGGCGCGACCCGCACGATGGTGGCGAAGACTTCCTGCATAGGCGCGCTGCGGCCGACGATGTTATCGAAAGCGTAGCGCCGCCCCAGTTCTTCGCGAAGTTGCAGGTTCTCGTCGCGCAGCGCCCGCATTTCGAGCGCCTTCCCTACCACGGTCATCAAGTGATCGAGCGAGAAAGGCTTCAGTAGGAAATCGGTGGCCCCGGTCTTCATCGCCGCGACCGCCGTCTCGATGGTACCGAAAGCCGTCATGACGATGACGGGCGTCTGCGAGTTCTGGCGGCGGATGGCGGCTAGCAACTCCAGCCCGTCCATTTGCGGCAGGCGCAAATCGGTCAGCACCAGGTCGGCGCGGTCTGCGACCTTCAGCGCTTCTTCGGCCGTGCGCGCCTTCTCGACTTCAAAGCCGGCGGAGGCAAGTTGAAGTTCCAGGACCCTGCGCAGCTTCTCTTCGTCCTCGACCACCAGGATGCGTCTCTTCATGGGAACGGTGTTGCGTCTTTCATCTTAACGGATCGGACCGGGTCCCAAAAACATTGCCGAAATCAACTTGTATTTCAGCGAGAACTTTGGTACCCTCTTTTGACCATTTAAAGTGCTTACGGTCTGAAATGACCCGTTCGCAAGGGAGGTGCCAGCTCATGAACAAAACGACCAGCAGCGCAGTGCGATCAGGCTCAACCGAGACGTATCGCCAGATGCTGCTCGAAAGACGGGCGGAGGTGGTCTCCGGCTTGGGGGTTAAATTCGATACGCTGGCCAAAATGGGACGGGTAGCGGAGGAAGATCAAGCGCAACTCTCGCACGACGAATTCGTCTCGTTGCGGCTGAACAGCCTGGATTACGGGCAACTTCGTTTGGTGGAGGAAGCGCTGGACCGCATGCAATCGGGGGATTTCGGCGTTTGCCTCGCGTGCGAACAGCCCATCCCATCGAAGCGGTTGCAAGCCCTGCCATGGGCGCGCTATTGCGTCCCGTGCCAGGAAGCCATCGGCATCATGCAGGAAGAGGACCACGAAGCGCGCGTGCGCCTCTAACACTCCTGCCCCGTCCTCTTTGCGCCTTTGCGGTCCCTTTGCGTCTTTGCGAGAAACCAGGCCCGTCCTACTGCGCCAGCGCGACGTGCCCTTCCACCATCCGCACAACTTCCGATTTGCCGACCGCGCCCACCCGCTGCTCGACCACGCGGCCATCTTTGAACAGCAACAGGGTCGGAATGCCGCGGATGTTGTAGCGCCCCGCCGTGTTGATGTTGGAATCCACGTCCAGCTTGCCCACTTTCAGCTTCCCGGCATATTCCTGGGCCACCAAGTCGATGGTCGGTGCCATCTGCCGGCAAGGACCGCACCACTCAGCCCAGAAATCCACTAAAACCGGCACATCCGATCGCAGAACGTCCTGGTCGAAGCTTCCGTCGGTGAACGTTAGGGTATTTTGACCCGCCATTATTCTTCTACTCTCCTATAAGAATTAGATCCATTTCGAGCGCGTGGGATTCAAACCTGCAATTGCACAGGCTTAAGCCTGTGCCACCCGCAAGCGCTCGTAAAGCCGCGCATACTCCGCGGCCGAGACGCTCCAGGAAAAGTCCTTGGCCATACCGGCCAGCATGATCGCTCGCCAACCTTCCGCGTCGGCAAACGCCTCGCGCGCCGCCCGCAAAGCGCCCACCAGCGCGCTTCCCGAGTAGTTCCAGAACTTAAAACCCGTCCCAGGTTCGATGGTATCATCAAGCCCGCCCGTCGCGCGCACCACCGGCACCGTGCCGTATTTCAGGCTGTAGATCTGGTTCAAGCCGCACGGCTCATAGCGGCTCGGCATCAGGAACAGGTCCGCGCCGGCCTCGATCTTGTGCGCCAGCGCGTTATCGTATCCGATGCGCACGGCGATGCGCGACGGATGCCGCGCCGCGGTTGCCTGGAAGAGTTCCTCGTACTGCGGCTCGCCAGTGCCCAGCGCCGCCAGATAATAACCTTCGGCTACCAGACCGTCGGCGGCTTCCGCGATCAGGCCGGCGCCCTTCTGGCTGGTGAAGCGCGAGACGATGCCGATCAAGGGTGCATCCAGGGCTTCCGCCGTCAACCCAAACGCGTTCAACAGGTCCTGCTTACAAATGCGTTTGCCGCTCAAATCGGCGGTGGAATAATTCGCCGCGATCAAGGTGTCGCTCACCGGATTCCATTCCGTGTAATCCGCGCCGTTCAAGATGCCGGAAAGCACCTGGCTGCGCGACCGCAGCACGCCATCCAGTCCGAAGCCATATTCCGGAGTCTGAATCTCGCGCGCGTATGTCGGGCTGACCGTGTTCAGCGCATCGGCATAATTAAGCCCGCCCTTCAGATAACAGACTTTGCCGAAGAACTCCAGCCCGTCCGGACGGAACTCCTCGGTTCCGGCCAGCCCGATATCGGCCATCGCGGCGGCGGGAAAAAGCCCGTGGTATCCCACGTTGTGAATGGTGAACAGCGAGCGCATGCCCAGGAACGTGGGATCGTTGCCATAGACCGTGCGCAGATAGGCCGGCGCGAGCCCCGCCTGCCAATCGTGAGCATGCAGGATATCCGGCCGCCGTACGCGCCTGCAGAACTCGAGCGCCGCTTGCGCCAGCACCGCAAAACGGATGTGATTATCCGGATAGTCCTCGCCGTCTTCGCCATAGAAGCCGGGGCGGTCGTAAAGCGGCGGGCAGTCCAGGAAATAGAAGGGCGTCTCGCGCTCCACCAGGTAAAGGGACGTGTCGTAGCGCTGAGGTGGCAGCCAGATGGGCAGCGAGTCATAGACGCGCCGCGCGTTCTTGAGGTCCACCGTGGCGTAGCGCGGCAACAACACCGCCACCTCATGGCCGAGGGCCTTCAGCGCGGCCGGCAACGACCCGACAACGTCCGCCAAGCCGCCGGTCTTGGCGAAAGGCGCCGCCTCGGAAGCCACCATCAAAATCTTCATACGGGTTAAGAATCAGTCTACCAATCCTGGAGGGCGGACTTTAGTCCGCGCGGGGCTTAAGCCCCGCTAAAGGCCGATTGACAATCGGCCCGCAGGTTGCCAACGTTGCCAACCTGCCCCACAAGCGGGCGGGTCTGGAGACCCGCCGCAGGCGTGGACGCCCGCCCCACATTGACAGATCGAAACTGATGGATAGTAGTACAGCAAATGGCCAAACTCCAGCGCGGGGCTTAAGCCCCGCTTCCGCCGATAGCGGTAAAATCGCAAATGGAGCCTCTTTGCACTCACATTCACACGCGCACTCGCACGGCGCCGCCACCGGCCGCATCCTCTGGTGGTCCCAGGTGGCGACCTTCGCCTTCGTGGGAGTGGAAGTGTTCGCCGGCATCCATGCCCACAGTCTGGCGCTGCTCTCCGACGCCGGCCACAACTTCACCGACGGCTTGGCCCTGCTGCTCGCCTGGTTCGGTGTCTACCTGCAATCCCGCCCGGCCGACGAAATCAAAACCTACGGCTATCACCGCGCCGGCGTGCTCACCGCTTTCGTCAACGCCCTGACGCTGGTGGCGCTGGCCGCCTGGATCTTCTACGAAGGCTGGCAGCGATTGCTGCATCCTCCCGCTCGCGTCGGCGAGACCGTGATGATGCTGGTCGCCGGCGCCGGCCTGGCGCTCAACGGCGGCATCATGTGGGGCCTGCGCGCGGCGCGCCAAAGCGACATCAACATCCGCAGCGCCTTCGTGCACATGCTGGGCGATCTGCTGGGATCCGTCGCCATCATCCTGGGCGCGCTGATCATTCGCTACACGGGCTGGATCCAGGTGGACCCCATCCTCTCCATCCTCATCGGCGTACTGATCGTGTGGACCGCCTGGGACATCATTAAGGAGTCGCTCAATATCCTGCTGGAAGGCCTGCCGCGCGGTCTCGAACTGCAATCCGTGACCGCGTCAATGTGCCAGGTCGAAGGCGTGCTGGATGTCCACGATCTGCACATCTGGAGCCTGGGATCGAGCATCCACGCGCTGAGTTGTCACGTGCTCATCGAGGACGTGCCCCTGTCCGCCAGCAACTGCATTTTGGCGCGTATCAACGACATGCTGGCGCACGACTTTCACATCCGCCATTCCACCGTTCAGTTCGAGCACGTGGGCTGCGCTGTAGCGGAGAGCGGCTGCGTGATCCCCGCCGAAGAGCCGCACACCCACTCCCACTGAGTGGGGCAGGCCCTCGGCCTGCGGCGGCCTCTTAGGCCGCCACTTTTCTACGCCAATGCCCGTTTTGACCGTTCAGGCTTACCTATTTCAACTGCTCGGTGATAGTCACGGGAGCGCTCAACCGAAACGACACCTTGGTTTCCGTCGGTAGCGAAACAGCCTTGTCGCGCGTGGCCACCACTCCGCCGCCGCCGGCCGCACCGCCAGCTCCCGCCCCAATGGCCGCGCCCTTGCCGCCTCCGGCAAGCGCCCCGATGATCGCGCCGACGCCCGCCGCGGCGGCCACAATTCCCACCTGGTCTTCGGTCGCCGTGCTGGTGCCTTGTTTCCGGAGGGTCTCGGTCTTGATGGCCACGTGCTGTCCATCGGAAGTATCCAGCTTGGTCAGTTCCAGCGTCAGCGTGGCCTTCTTCCCGTGACCGGATTTCTGCGCTTCCACGACGCGGCCTTCCACGCGCGCGCCCTTTTCCGCGATCACGAATCCACCCGCGGTGAGAGGGGCATCCAGCGTGGCGGTGAATGTGTCGCCGGCCTGATTGTGCTCGCTCGACAGGCTCTCGCCCAGGCGGACCGGCAACGTCATGCCCGCCTGCAAGGTAACCGAGGGAGCGGGCTGTGGGGTGGGCGGCTGCACCGGTTCCGGAGCCGGTGCCGGCGCGGGGTCCGGCGTCGGCTCGACCGAAATAGGGGGTGCGGCTGGCTGCTGGACTGAGGTGCCCTCCGGGCCGGGCGTCGGAGCAGGTGGCTCCGGTTGCGCGGGCGGCATACTCTGTGCGACCGGGGCTGGCGGGGGGGTCCGCAGCATAGGCTGTGTGTGGTGCCCCATCCGCACGACCGTGGCCGGCGTATCCGTTGGGCTTGGCGTTTCCGGAGCGGGCGCTGTGGCCGGAGCAGCAGGGGCCGGTACCGCCGCTAGCGGCGCTGGCGCCGGCGCAACGATGGCAATCGGAGCCGGAGCCGGCTTCGCGCGCTGGGTAAACCACACGATCAGGGCGCCACCCAACGCCCCAGCCAGTACCAGCAGTCCAATTTGAAGTGGTTTCATCTGGTCCGCATGTCCTTTACTGAGTCGGACGGGCCGACTCGCGCTTTCGTTTCCAGTGTAACGCCGGGTAGAATAGGGATACCAGGCGATGTTCCGCTTCCCAACCCAACTCGCAATCGGACCCGTGCGCGTGGCTCCCGCCACGGTGCTCGCGCCCATGGCCGGCGTCACCGACACAGTGTTCCGCCGCTTCATTCGCAACCTGGGCGGATGCGGCCTGCTCATGACCGAATTCACCAGTTCGCACGGTGTCCGTGCATCCTTGCGCGCACGTAAGCCCACCCGCACGCTGCTGAAGTACTTGGCCTTCGATCCCGTGGAGCGCCCCATTAGCGCGCAGTTGTTCGGCGCCGACCCGGAGGTCATGGCCGATGCGGCGCGCGTCTGCCAGGACCTGGGCTTCGACGTGGTGGATATCAACTTCGGCTGCCCTGTGAACAAGGTCGTGCGATGCAACGGTGGCTCCGGCCTGCTGCGCGACCTGCCGCTGGTCGAGCGGTTGCTGCGCGAGGTGCGCGCGGCCATCTCCATTCCGCTGACCATCAAGTTCCGCGCCGGCTGGAACGACCGGGAACTGGTAGCGGTCCGCTTGGCGCGCCTGGCTGAAGATTGCGGAGTGGTTGCCGTGGCGCTGCATCCCCGCACGCGCGAGCAGGGCTACAGCGGCCAGGCCGATTGGACCCGTATCGCCGAAGTGAAAGCGGCCGTCGGCATCCCGGTCATCGGCAATGGCGACATCAACTCGCCGGAGGACGCCGTCCGCATGGTGGCCGAGACCAATTGCGACGCGGTCATGATCGGCCGCGCGGCGTCGTCCAATCCGTGGATCTTCCGCCAGATCGCGCAGTATCTTGCCACCGGCGCTTACGACCAACCCAGCCACCAGGACCGCTACCAGATGATGCGCACTTACTACGCCATGCTGATTGAGCGCGACGAGCCGGATAAGGTGGGTAAGATGAAGCAGTTCGCCACTTACTTCACGCATGGCGTGCGGCACGGCGCTCAGTTGCGCGCCGCCATCTATCGTGAGACCGAGGCGCAGCCGATCCTGGATCTGGTCGATGAGTTCTTCAGCCGCGAGGTGGTGGCCGCTTGAGTCCGGTGAAGAGTCCGGTGAAGAAGGTAAAGATTGTCACCGACGGTTCTTGCCTGGGCAACCCCGGCCGCGGCGGTTGGGCCTGCATCCTGCGCTACAACGCACACGCGCGCGAGCTATACGGCTATGCGCCGCACACCACCAACAATCGCATGGAACTGACCGCCGCCATCGAGGGACTGAAGGCGCTGAAAGAGCCCTGCGAGGTGGAAGTAATCACGGATTCCGAGTATCTGAAGAAGGGCATCACCACCTGGGTCCCTAACTGGAAGGTGCGCAACTGGATGACCAAGGAGAAGAAGCCGGTCATCAACCGGGACCTCTGGGAGGAGTTGGACGACGTGGCGGCCAAGCACAAGATCGCCTGGTCCTGGACTAAGGGCCACGCCTCCCACGCCGACAACAACCGCTGCGACGAACTGGCCCAAATGGCCGCCCGCGACCAGCGCCGCAGCGCCGGCTAAGTTGTGGGGCAGGCTCCTCAGCCTATGGTGCAGGTGGCACAGGCTTTAGCCTATGGTGCAGGTGGCACAGGCTTTAGCCTATGGTGCAGGTGGCACAGGCTTTACCTGTGAGAGATTTCCACGCTCGAAGCCACTACCCTCACGTGGAATATCGCCGTAACCTCCCTCATTTTCAGCCCAACGGAGCGGCACTTTTTATTACCTTTCGTCTCCACGGCACTCTGCCGCTGCGCTCTGGACGCGATGGACGTGCTTTCGTTGAAGCCGACAGAGCGCTTGTAAACGCGACGCTGGGGCCCGTCTGGCTCAGACAACCCCAAATCGCCAGGTGCGTCACCGAGGTCATCCTGGATGGCGATCGGGTCCGCGCACTTTACAGTCTTATCGCCTTCGTGGTGATGCCGAATCACGTGCACCTCCTGATCGAGGCCAAGGCTTTGGCGCCGAAGATCACTCAACACGTGAAGGGAGTCTCCGCAAAACGAGCCAACGAACTGCTGCAGAGTACGGGGCAGTCGTTTCTGGCAAGATGAGTCATTTGACCGCTGGGTGAGATCGCAGCGGGAAAGGGAGAAGATCATTCGCTACGTCGAAATGAATACGGTAAGTGCGAAGCTTGCATCGGAGCCTGAGTTATTTCGGGTTTCAAGCGCATTCGCTCACAGGCTGAAGCCTGTGCTACCTACCTACACGCCCCAGCAGTAGTCTTCGACGGCTTTCTCGATGGAATCGTCCTTTTCGGTGAGGCGCATCAGCTCTAGCCGGATCGCATCCACTAACGCGTTCCAGCTTGCGACGATCACGTTGTCGGAGACGCCGACGGTGGACCAACTCTTGCGGTGATCCGACCATTCGATGAGCACGCGCACCTTGGCGGCGGTGCCCTTGCGCGGCTCCAGCACGCGCACCTTGTAGTCGGTCAGGCGCACGTCGGCCATTTGCGGATAGACCGACGAGAGGCACTTGCGCAGGCAAACGTGGAGCGCGTGGAAAGGGCCATTGCCGGCGGCGGTGGCGGAGTGCACGCCATCCTGGGTGCGCACGGTGATATCGGCCGTGGAGCGGGAGTCGCCGTTGGCGGTCGCTTTGGTGGAAACCTCGTAGCCTTCCACCTCGAAGAAATGCGTGCCGGGATTGAGCGCCTCGCGCACCAGCAGCTCGAAGGTGCCTTCGGCGGCTTCCAGCTCGCAGCCCTCGTATTCCAGTTGCTTGATGCGCTCCAGCAACTCGCGGCGCGCGTCTTCGTCGAGCCGGCCGGCCAGGCCGTGCTGCTTCAGCTTGTATAAGACGTTGCCGCGGCCGGACAGATCGCTGATGAGGACACGCTGGCGATTGCCCACGGCCTCGGGCGTGACGTGCTCGTAGGTGGTGGATTCCTTCAAGACGGCCGAGACATGCACGCCACCTTTGTGCGCAAAAGCGCTATGTCCAACAAAGGGCTGATTGTTGGGCAGCGGAAGATTGGCCAGCTCGGCGACGAAGCGGGCCACGTTCGACAGACTGATGAGCTTGTCCTGGCCGATGGCCGTGTGACCCAGCTTCAGCTCCAGGTTGGCGATGACGGAACAGAGATTGGCGTTGCCGGTGCGCTCGCCGTATCCATTGATGCAGCCTTGCACGTGGGTGGCGCCGGCTTCCACCGCGGCCAGCGTATTGGCCACGGCCACATCGGAATCGTTGTGCGTGTGGATGCCCAGGATGCCGTCGAAACGCTTGCGCACGTCGGCGAAGATCTCGACCAGCCGGCCGGTGAGCGCGCCGCCGTTGGTATCGCAGAGGCAGAGCACGTTGGCGCCGGCCTTCTGGGCGGCTTCCAGGGTGCGCAGCGCGAAGGCGGGATTCGAGGTGTAGCCGTCGAAGAAATGCTCGGCGTCGTAGACCACTTCTTTGCCGTGTTCTTTCAGGTAAGCGACGGTTTCGCGAATCAGCGTCAAGTTTTCTTCTTCGGTGATGCCCAGGGCGCGCGCGGTATGCAGGTCCCAGCTCTTGCCGAAGATGGAGACTACGGGCGTGCCCGCCGCGACCAGGGATTGCACGCTGCGGTCCTCTTCGACGGTGTGGCGGGCGAAGCGTGTGGCGCCGAATGCGGTTAGCCTAGCATGCTTGAGGTTCAGCTCGGTTTGCGCGCGGGCGAAGAAGTCCTTGTCTTTCGGGTTGGATCCGGGCCAGCCGCCTTCGATATAGTCGATGCCTAACTCGTCGAGCTTTTGCGCGATGAGGAGCTTGTCGTCTACCGAGAAGGAGACGGATTCGCCCTGCGTGCCGTCGCGGAGGGTGGTGTCAAAGGTGAAGATCTTCATTTTTGTACAGCCGGCTGTTCTTCCGGCACCCCGGATTCCTTTTTCTTTTTGAGGAAGGTCATCATTTCGCGCAGCTCGCGGCCCACCTTCTCGATGGGCTGATTGCGGGCGGCTTCGCGCATGGCTAGGAATTTGTGGCGGCCGGTTTTATTTTCGTCGATCCATTGGCGAGCGAATTCACCGGACTGCACTTCGGACAGGATCTTCTTCATCTCAGCTCTCACGTGCGCGTCGACGACTCGCGGGCCTCGCGTGTAGTCGCCATATTCGGCCGTGTCCGAGACCGAGTAGCGCATGTAGCCCAGACCGCCTTCCTGGATGAGATCGACGATGAGCTTGAGCTCGTGGAGGCATTCGAAATAGGCGATCTCGGGCGCATAGCCGGCTTCGACGAGTGTTTCGAAACCCGCGCGGATGAGTTCCGACGCGCCGCCGCACAGCACGGCTTGTTCGCCGAACAGATCGCTTTCGGTTTCCTCTTTGAAGGTGGTCCCGATCACGCCGGCTTTCAGGCTTCCCAGCGCGCCCGCGTAGGCTAACGCCGTTTCTAGCGCGTGGCCGGAAGCATCCTGATGCACGGCTACCAGCGAAGGCACGCCCACGCCTTCGGTGAACAATTCGCGCACACGGTGGCCGGGCGCTTTCGGCGCGACCATGGAGACGTCGACATTCGCGGGCGGCTTGATCTGACCGAAGTGGATGTTGAAGCCGTGGGCGAACATGAGGGTCTTGCCCGCCGTGAGGTGCGGCGCGATGTCCTGGTTATACAGATCGCCCTGGATATGATCCGAGACCAGGATCATGATCACGTCGGCGGCTTTGGCGGCTTCCGCGGTGTCCAAGACCTTGAGTCCGGCGGCCTCGGCCTTAGCACGCGACTTGCTGCCGGGATATAGGCCGACCACCACGTCTACGCCGGAATCGCGCAGGTTGAGGGCGTGCGCGTGACCCTGGCTGCCATAGCCTATGATTGCTACTGTACGGCCTTGCAGGTTGGATGGGTTGCAGTCTTTTTCGTAATAGCGTGTTGCCATTTTAGGTAAGTCCTTTTATTGGGGGAAAGGCGGCCTGAGAGGCCGCCGCAGGCTGAGAGCCTGCCCCACTGCGCTATCTTGCCTCCGTTAGGACGGGAGGTTGTAACCGTAGCTTCTTAGCTTCTAGGGAAACAGCTACTACTCCCGAGCGGGTGGTTTCGATTTCACCGTAGCTTTGCATCACATCGATGAATTCGTCCAGCTTTTCGGGATCGCCGGTGGCTTCCAGCGCGAAGCCTTCGGTGGAGGAATCCACCACGCGCGCGGCGAAAATCTCGGCTTCCTTGAGCACGGCGGTGCGCGTTTCCTGCACAGTCCGCACGCGCACCAGCACCATTTCGCGCCGCACCGCGGGCGACTCGGTGAGGTCCACGGCCTGCAGCACATTCACCAGCTTGTTCATTTGCTTGATGACCTGCTGGCGGAGCGTCGAATCCACGTCCACCACAATGGTCATGCGGGAGAGTTGGGGATCGAGCGTGCGGGCAACCGTCAGACTTTCGATGTTATAGCCCCGCTGGCTCAGTAATCCGGTAATGCGCATGAGAGCGCCCGGCTTGTTCTCGACTAATAAGGAAATGATCTGCAACATTAGGAGATCCTGGCTTCGATTCTATTTGGGAACCGCCACCGGCTGCGGCGGCGCGAGCACCATCTCGTTGATGGCGGCGCCGGCCGGCACCATGGGATAAACGTTTTCGAACGGCGTTACCTTGACGTTGAGCAGATACGGGCCGGGTTCGCGGACCGCTTCTTCCAGGGCCGAGGCGAGTTCCCAAGGCTTGTCGATGGTGCGGCCCTTGAAGCCGTATGCGCCGGCCAGCTTCTCCGCATCCGGGAAAGAATCGAGCTCCACCGAGCTCAAACGGTTGTTAAAGAACAGCTCCTGCCACTGGCGCACCATGCCGAGGTAACCGTTATTCATCACTACGATCTTGATGGGCAAGCCATTCCCCACTATTGTGGAGAGTTCCGGGATGGACATCTGGAATCCGCCATCGCCGACCAGGGCGAAGACCAGTTTGTCGGGACGGGCGAACTGCGCGCCGATGGCCGACGGAAGCCCGAAGCCCATGGCGCCGAGGCCGCCGGAGTTGATCCACAGGCGCGGACCGTTGAAGCGGATCAACTGAGCGGCCCACATCTGGTGCTGGCCGACGTCGGAGCACACGATGGCCTCGCCCGCCGAGAGCCGGTCGATTTCCATCATCAGGTGCTGCGGCTTGATTTCGGAGTCGGAGGTGACCGGCGCCAGGGGATGCTCGTCTTTCCAGGCGCGCACTTGGGACCACCAGGACTGGCGCGCGGCCGACAGGCGTTCCTTACGATCCGGGCGCGTTTCGGCGAGCACCGTGTTCAATCGCCCGAGCACGCGCTTCACGTCGCCCACGATGGGCACATCGGCGGCGCGGTTCTTTCCGATTTCCGCGGGATCGATATCCACGTGGATCACCTTGGCGTGGGGGGCGAAGGCGGCCAGGCGTCCGGTGACGCGGTCGTCGAAGCGCACACCCAGCGCGATCAGCACATCGCAGTGAGTCATGCCCATGTTGGCGGCGTAACCGCCGTGCATGCCGGTCATGCTGACGAAGTTGGGATGGGTCGATGGCAGAGCGCCGAGACCCATCAAGGTCAAGACGGCGGGGACATCGAGAAGTTCCACCATTTCGCGCAACTCGGCGGAGGCGTTGGCCGCCACGATACCGCCGCCCGCATACACGAACGGCCGCTCGGCCTCCCACATCATTTGCGCCGCGCGGCGAATCTGACCGGTGTGGCCTTCGGTGAACACCTTGTATCCGGGCAGGTGGATGGAAGTGACCGGCGTATAGTGGCCCTGCGCCTGGAACACGTCCTTGGGGATATCGACCAACACGGGACCGGGACGGCCACTGGCGGCGATGTAGAACGCTTCGTGGACCACCTGCGGCAGATCTTCCAGCTTCTTCACCAGGTAGTTGTGCTTGGTGCAGGAGCGCGTGATGCCGAAGGTGTCGGCTTCCTGGAAGGCGTCGCTGCCGATGAGCTTGCTGGTGACCTGGCCGGTGAGCGCGACGATGGGGATGGAATCCATCATGGCATCGACCAGGCCGGTGACCAGGTTGGTTGCGCCTGGGCCGGAGGTGGCGCAGCAGACGCCCACCCTGCCGGTGGCGCGCGCGTAGCCTTCCGCGGCGAAGCAGGCATTTTCCTCGTGGCGCACCAGCACATGGCGTATGTGGTGGTCGTAGATCGCATCGTACAAGGGCAGGGTGACGCCGCCGGGATACCCGAAGAAGCAGTCCACGCCTTCCCGCGCCAGACATTCCAGCAGCATTTTCGCGCCATTCATCAGAGTCGACATATATTCCTCAACAAAAGCTGTCCAAAAACAAAAAAGGCCACCAGCCGGCTTGGTTCGCCCCGCTGGTGGCCTCGGAACTCGTCCGATGCGGCCTCAAGCGGGGCCGGCTACGATGACCAATACGATAATGATGACTACCGGTATAGACAGATGGGACGGGGTAAGAATGCGGAGGAACCGGTTTGTGGAACTGCTTGACATGCGCAACTTTTCTGAGTGTACCCTACAAGTTTTGGAAATGCAAGATGGGGTGCACATTAGAAATGTTTATTGGGGCATTTGCGAAAGCGCGGCAGGGCGGCCTGAGAGGCCGCCGCAGGCCGGGGGCCTGCCCTGGGGCCTGCCCCACAATCTACTGAGCCACTGCTATGGTGACGGTGTTGGAGGTGGCTCCGCCGATGGAGATCGCGACTGGCACGGCACCGCCCGCGGTCACTCCCTCCGGCACCAGGGCATTCACTTGATACAAGCCCACGAAGCCGGGGGCCAAGCCGGAGAAAGTCGCGGTTTCCGAAATGCCGCCGATGGTCACTTGCGGGAGGGTGCTGGTTTCAGACAGCGGACTGGAAAGCGCCGCTGCGCCGTCGGCCGGCTGATTGCTCACCGCGCCCAGGCCCATGCAGTAAATCTGGATGTAAGTGCTGCCCGGCGTGGCTGGATGCGACGCGTCAACCAATAAATAGGAAGCGTTGTCCAGGATCTCACCTTGACCCGTGCCTTGCTGGTTGGTGGTGAAGATCGCCGGAGCGGTGGCGGATACGTTGAAAGGGAAGAAGACGCTCGCGCCGTTCTCGATCCTTAGAGTGGCGGTCGAGTTCGCGGGCACTTCATAAGGAATCTGAATGTTCATTTGCTTGTCCGACACAAAATAGAGCGGCGCGGCAATGCCGTTGATGGTCGCCCATACGCCGGCCAGAATGGTGGGCAAAGGCACGGTATCGGCGACGCCCGTGGCGGGAGCCAGTTGCGTGCCGAAGACGCTCACAATCCCACCCGGAGCGAAAGCCTGGGTGTAAGAGGCTGCGTTCGACAGGCCTCCGACCGAAGGCGGGCCGCTAGTCGGCGACGTTTCCGTGACGCTGGCCGTAGCCGCGGCGCCGAAATAGTTAGTGTCGCCGTTGTATTGCGCCGTGATGCTATTGGCGCCCACGGGCAACTGCACGCCGGTGAGTGTAAGAGTGGCTACACCGTTGGCGTTGAGCGCGGCCGTGCCCAGCGCATAGCTCCCCGTGGAGAAAGTTACCGTGCCCGTCGGCCCCGCGCCGCTGGCGCTCGTCACGGTGGCCGTCAGTACCGTTGTTTCGCCGAATGTCACACTGGCCGCGCTGGCCGCGAGGGCCATGGTAACGCTCCCTTTGCTGGTCACACTGCCGCCGTGCCAGGCTGTAACCAGGTTGTAGACATTTGGGGTTCCCAGGCCCGTGACCCTATCGTAGCCTGGGCCCGCGCTGTACCCGCTTGCCGTGCAGCCCTGGCAAGAAGGAACCATGTTGCTCCCGGTGGTGATGTCATGAAACACGCCTGTGACCGACGCGAGCTGATAGAGCGTCGGGTTTATGTTGCCGAGAGCCTGGCTCGATTGAAAGCCGTTCTTGATCAGATAATGGCTCAACAATGCGGCAATTCCGGCGAATTGGGGCCCCCCCACCGAGGTCCCTCCGATGATTTGGGGAGGAAGCCCTTGGGAAACCATCAGGTAGCCATCGTGATCGGGGGATGCCGATATCGACACATCCGGGACGTCTCTGGCGCCGTCGTTGGGAACACCCGTGCCGGTCTGCCAGGATGGTTTGGTGAAAAAGACGCTTTCGCCGCCGCCGGTGGCCTCCGGCCCTGCGGGGGGTTGCGGGTTAAAACCCTCGTTCCAGGCGATCTCGGGAATGTAGAACAGCGCCGACGCCTGGTTACTGGTGTTCGTCGAACTCCAATAAGTTCCGCTTCCCTCGTTGAATTGCGTGCCGCCCACACCTGTCACCTGCGGAAGGGACGCCGGCATATCCACCGAGAGGGCGTTATCGATGGCAGGGCCGTCGCCGATGCCGTAACAGTCCAGTGCGCCGGCATCGCCAGAGGCGGCGAAGATGGTCTGGCCTTGCGCATTGGCTTGCAGGGCCATTTGCTCTAAAGCCTGCGCGCCAGCGGACCCCGTGTCCAATTCGCAGTCACCGTAGCTGGTTGAAATGATAGGGGCCACGTTATCAGTTACGGCGTATGAGAGCGAGTCCTCCACGTTGGTCGAATTCACGAAGTAAATGGTGGCGTTCCGCGCTATCGCGCCGGAGAATTCCAGATCGAGATCGGTTTCCCCTAGATCTCCGGAGGTACTTTGAATCCCAGGATCCGGGCTGCCGGGGATCAGTATGACGATTGGGTTGTTCACCGGAAGATTGAAGTAACTGCGGTATTGCTCGATATCCGACATCAAGATATCGGTCTGCCCGACAACCGCAATTTTCTGCCCCGCTCCGTTGATGCCGGCGCCGTAAAGCGGCGTAATGTTGTAAATGGTCGCTATATCGCCCGGAGCAAGCTGCTCAGCACCATCGTAGTTATCGCGCGGATGTGCGCTGGCCCGCAGCCTGGCCTTCAAGCGGAAGTCATGGAGCCCGCGAATGGTGAGCACCACGCCTTGGAGGGCCGCGGCTATCGTTGGGTCGGCGCTATTGGCGTAGTGCATCTCGCCGCCCACGTTGTAGCTGTGAATCTGGACGCCAAAGGCGCTGCCGATTTGGCCGGCGGCGCCGCCGAAGGCAATCGCATTGCGCGCAACTTACGATTTTGTCTATATCGGACTGACTGACTCCGAAGCGTTCCGCGTATTGCTCAGGAGTTAGCCAGCGATGGTAGTTGGGCGAGGAGGGGTCCTGCTGTTGCGCCAATAACTGGTCGAGGTCGGCCTGCTGGCTGGAGGAGGGTTTGAGCACCAGAGTGACATAGGGAAGATCCAGGGATGGGTCCACCGGTCCCAAGTCCGTGCCGGACTGGATGCGCGG
>JBEKPZ010000117.1:0-20306 GCA_049520215.1 Bryobacteraceae bacterium
TATGGCGGAAGATGTTCAGCCGGTGCAGTTGAAGCCGGAGACCTTGCAGGCTTTCGAAACGTATATCCGCGAGGCCGAAGCCGCCATGGAACTGACGCTGCACGGCGAAGCGTTCCTCTGGTCGGACGGCGATCCCAAGCGCGCCAAACAAGTGCGCCAGGGCAAAATCGTCGCGGAGTTTTGGCAGGGCAAAGGTCCGGTCAAGGTCCCCTCCGGATTGATCCACGACTGGATCGGCGCCGCATTCATTCCCGGCGCCACCGTGCCGCGCATCCTGGCGCGCATCCAGGATTACGACAATCACAAAAACATATACCGGCCGGAGGTGATCGATTCCAAGCTGATCGCCCGCCGCGGCGACGACTTTCAAATCTACCTGCGCGTCCTAAAGAAGAAGATCATCACGGTGGTGCTCGACACCGATCATGATGTGCACTACTTCCATGTCGACGGAGCGGACGGCGCGCGCTGGGGCTGCCGCTCCTCGACCACCCGAACGGCCGAAGTGGATGACGCCGGCAAGCCCCACGAAAAGGTCCAGCCGCCCGACGCCGGCTACGGTTTCCTGTGGCGCATGAATACCTACTGGCGATTCGAGGAACGCAACGGCGGAGCATACGCCGAATGCAGGGCGATATCCCTGACGCGCGACATCCCGGCGGTATTCAAATGGATCATCGAGCCCATGGTCCGGAGCCTGCCGAAGGATACGCTGATTCACACCCTCAAAGCCACCCGCGACGCCGTATCCACCACTCCGACATGATCTCCTGGTACAGTGGGGCAGGCTCTCAGCTGCGGCGGCCTCTCAGGCCGGCCTGCAGCACGCGGTACCCTGGTGACCATAGGAGGCGATCATGCGCCGCGCTATATTTTTCTCTCTCCTGGTTGCGAACCTGACCGTTGCGCAGCAGCCCTTGTTCCGTGTCGTGGATCTTGATGTCGGCGTGTCGGAGCGAGTCCAGGTCGCCGATGGCAAGAGCGCGACCGTAAAGCTGATCTCGACCAGTGAGACGCGCGACCGGGTCCGTTCCGCCATCCGCGATGCTCGCGTGGACGTGGAGATAAACGGCGCAAGCGCGACGCTTTCCTGCGGCAATTACCGCCTTCCGGTGGCCGTCGGCGGCGTGCAAGTAGACTGCGAAGTCACCAAAGCCTACTACCGCGACACCGACGCCGACCACTGGGCGCTGGTCAAAGACGCCCGCCTGCGCCTCTGGCCCGCCGGGTCGCCGTACATGCCAGGCGGCTCCTTTGTCTATCCGGTGCGGCAGCGCTGGTTCGCCTCGCGAACGCAAATGGCCAACGAGCCGACCTACGTGGACAACGGCGAGAGGATCGGCGCGCGCCAGATATACTATCACGCGGGCCTGGATATCGGTGGCGCCGAGCGCATGGTGGATGTGCTGGCTGCGACCAGCGGTCTGGTGGTTGGACTTCGAAACGTCGTGGTGGACAGCGAGAAGGACAACGCCACCCTGCACACCGAGCACAACGACACCATTTGGGTATTGGATGAGCGCGGTTGGTACCATCGCTACACGCACCTGTACTCGTTTGATCCGTCGGTGAAGGTGGGCGGACGGGTGCACATGGGGCAGAAGATCGGCACGTTAGGGAAGGAGGGCGGGAGCGGCGGCTGGTCGCACCTGCACTACGAGATCCTCAGCCGGCAAGCATCCGGCAGATTGGGGACCCTCGAAGGCTATGCGTTCTTGTGGGAGGCCTATTTGCGGCAGTACCAGCCGCACGCGATTGCCGTCGCACGGCCACACCAGGCTGCACTCGTTGGGGAGAAAGTACTGCTGGATGGCTCGCGGTCATATACCGACTCGCGCATCGCACGGTTCGAATGGACTTTCACGGACGGCGGGAGCGCGTCGGGACAGCGTGTCGAGCGGATCTACTCCCAGCCCGGCACGTACAGCGAGATCCTCAAGATCACCGACGACCGGGGCCACACGGACTACGATTTCGAGACGGTCAATGTGCTCGATCCGCAACATCCCGAGCAGAAGTCTCCGTCCATTCAGGCGGCCTACTGGCCCACTACCAGCATTGCTCCAGGAGCCTCGGTAACCTTCAAGGTCCGGACGTTTGGCACTACGGATGGGGAGGAGACCTGGTCCTTTGGCGACGGCGCCACCGCGCGGACGAAGTCAGATGGTAATGTAGTGCCTCACGCGAAGGACGGATTCGCCGCCACAACGCATGTCTTCCAAAAGCCGGGAGATTACATCGTGCGTGTGGAGCGCGCCAACCGGTTGGGCCACAAGGCCATCGCGCATCTTTTTGTGCGAGTGGGCGACGCCGAGGCAGCGACGGCTTTAAAGCGGTAGTGCAGCTACGCAACTTTCGAGGAGCCATCCACAGCTGACAGGTTGGTGCGGAGCCCAACTGTGGTAATCATTTGACAGCGTGCCTCAAAGTTCACACGATGCTACCTCGGAATTTACTGATTCGGCAGCCCTTCTTGCAGGGTGCCAAGAATGCTATCAATGGTTTTTTTGTTCGCCGGAGATTAACCGTGAAACGTCCCATCCCTGTCCTCGCATGGGTTTTGATGGCGGGCAGTGCTTGCCCACAAATCCCCGATGATCTAGCTGCGTTGTATCGTTATGATCCCGCCACACCGCTTAACATTGAGCAGAAGGAACTGGCTTCCCGGAAAGGCTATCGACTGTACTCGATCAGTTACGCTCTTCCTAAGGGCGGGCATATGCCGGGACTTCTCGTTACGCCGACCGAACCCGGTCGCAAGCCAGCTATTGTTTGGATGCACTCGGGCGGCGCGATTCGGTTTCTGGGCAACGCCGTTCTGATGGCGCGGGCCGGGGCCGTTTCTCTCCTGGTTGGAGAGGCAGAAGGACTGTCCGGCGGAACCGCAGAACAAGCCAGAGACCAGCTAATCGCGGATGTCATTGGCCTGCGCCGGGCAGCCGACCTACTCGGGGCCCAAAGGGACGTCGACCCATCGCGCCTGTCCCTGGTCGGCCACAGCTCCGGCGCTATGATGGGCGCAGTCGCGGCAAGTGTCGACGATCGATTTCGGAGTGCGGTTTTTGAAGTCGGCTTGCTGGGTATGAGCATCCACATTGCAACAAGTCCCGGATCTTGGGCCGAAGGCGTACGAAAGGAGCTCGGCGACCAACTCCCTCGCTTTCTGACAGTGATTTCAGTGGTCGATGCGAAGAACTATATCGGACACGGCCCAGCTATCCCCAAGCTGTTCCAATCTGCTTTGCAGGATCCAGGAGTGCCAAGTAAGGACGCGGAGGATTTCTTCAAGGCTGCCACGCCGCCGAAAGAATTGAAGTGGTACGACTCGGGCCACGACATCGATGATATTGCGGCCTTGGTCGACCGCGCGCGCTTCCTCGCCAAGACGCTTCATTTGGGAAATATCGAACGGCAGCTTCAAATGAAGAATGGTCGCTGACATCGGTTCAAATTCTCTCCAAAAGTTTTTAGCGGCCAACCTGCCGTTGCGCAACAAGGCCTGCAAGTCAGGCGCGCTGGGCGAGAAGGCACGAACTTACCGCGAAGGGGTGAACGAACAAACCACCATGCCCTTGACATTTTGTTCTTTGCGTTATAGAGTACTTCAAGGAGCTTGCGCCCCAACATCATGACACTCTCGGATTTGCTCTTCCTGGCCTCAGTCCTGTTCGTCGCGATCTTGCTTATCCGCATCGCATTATCCGCCATGCGGCGCCGGTGGCAGGCGACCCGCCGTTTGACCCGGCTCATGGGCCTCTTTCTTGCATTCTACGCGGCGGCTCTGATCTGCTTTGCACTCGCACTTCCACGACGCTTCTACGCCCCCGGTGAACGCCGGTGCTTCGACGATTGGTGCGCCAGCGCGATTGACGCAAGGGTCACGGACGGCGCGGTCGGCATCGCTTGTCAGGCCAGTCAGTCCGGTCGCGATTGGGTTGCGACGATAGAGGTTTCGAGCGTCGCCAGGGGGATCCGCCAGCGGGCGCGCGATGCGCGAGCCGAGTTGGAAGACCGGCAAGGAAGGCGCTATCAGCCCTGCGCCGCGCCGTTAGCCACAGAAACTGGACCGGCGCGACTCCTCTCAGATGAAGTCGGACCAGGCGAATCGTTTCGTGTTCTTTTGCCGTTCCGCCTTCCCGACGACGCGACGCCAGCGGGTCTGGTTTTGCATCACGGTGATGTTCCTGGCGTTGTGATCGTCGGAGCGGATCAGAGCTTCCTGCACCGGCCCGCGTTGCAGCGGTTTGCGTTGGCCCAACCGCGCTGATCTGAGCTGCCAGCCCATGCTCCCTGGGCGATGCCCGATCCGGGGTCTCCAGCTTAAAGGCTTCCTCCGATCATGTGTGTCTTCTTGGCGGGCTTGGCGTGGTCCTTGGCGTCTTTGCGCGAAACCCAGCGTTGCCCGGCGCGTATCCGGGCCGTCCTGGCTGACCCGCATGCCCAAGCCGTCCAAGCGGCCAAATGCAACACGGCGCAACCAGCCGCAACCGAAAACAGAAAAAAAACGGCTCTGACGTGAACCTGCCTTCACCCATCTCCCGTCCATTCCAACCGTCTAAGTTATAATTGAGCCATGCTGACGCCCACCCAACGAATCTGGCACAACGGACGCTTCATACCCTGGGAACAGGCCACCATCCATGTCCTCTCCCACGTAGTGAGCTATGGAACCAGCGTCTTCGAAGGCATACGCTGCTATGCGACCCCCGCCGGCCCCGCCATCTTCCGCCTGCGCGACCACGTGCGCCGCCTCGCGGACTCCGCCAAGATCTATCGCATGGATCTCGGCTACACGCGCGAACAACTCGCCGAAGCCATGCAGGAGCTGGTTCGCGTCAACGACATGGAATCCTGCTACATCCGCCCCATCGCCATCCGCGCCTATGGCGACATGGGGGTGAACCCCCTGAACAACCCCGTGGACGTCTACCTGGCCTGCTGGCTCTGGGGCAAATATTTGGGCGAAGAAGCCCTCGCCGGCGGCGTGGACGTCTGCGTCTCAAGCTGGAAGCGCATCGCCCCCAATACCCTGCCCGCCCTGGCCAAGGCCGGCGCCAATTATATGAATTCGCAGCTCATCAAAATGGAGGCCATCACTAACGGCTACACCGAAGGCATCGCCCTCGACGAAGCCGGCTATGTCAGCGAAGGCTCCGGCGAGAATATCTTCCTGGTCCGCGATGGCCGCCTCCACACGCCGCCGCTGGGCGCATCGGTGCTGCCCGGCGTCACGCGCGACAGCGTGCTGCGCCTGGCCCACGATCTGGACATCCCGGTGGTCGAAACCATCATCCCGCGCGAGATGCTCTATATCGCCGACGAGGTTTTCTTTACCGGCACCGCCGCCGAGATCACGCCCATTCGCTCCATCGACCGCATCCCGGTCGGCAAAGGCCATCGCGGCCCCATCACGGAAAACTTGCAAAAGGCGTTCTTCGCGGTAATCGACGGCGCGGCGCCCGACCGCTATGGATGGCTGTCGCCGGTACACGCGCGACAGCCGGTGGGCGTTGACAAGTGATCTAGCTGCGCGCACACCCCGGAAGGCCACCTCCCCCGAGATTTGCTTTCCGGGATGCGCTGCAGCCGATGGACTATTTCTTTGTAGCTTATGCGCCCCCGCGATGGCCAGAGAGAATTTCGGTTTTGCCGCCCTTTTCAACAGTTTTATGGCGCTGCAAAATCTTTGGCTTGCCAGCCGCGCACTGTGGCTATCCTGTGTATAAAGCAGAGGTCGCATGAATTGTATCGGAATTGAAACTTTCGGCGGAACCCCGGTCAAGCTGACCTTCGACAGTTCCATCTCTGCCGTCGAGCCGGCCGGCGATTCCGGCGGACTCTATCTCGCTCCGGGGTTCATCGATCTGCAGGTCAACGGCTTCCTCGGCGTCGACTTTAACGACCCCAAATGCACTCCCGAACAGATCGCGCGCACCATCCGCGGCCTTTTCGCGACCGGCGTCACCCGCTTCTATCCCACCGTCATCACCGGCTCGCCGGCCGATATGCTGGACGCGTTGCGCAACCTCAAGTCCGCCAAGGAAACACTGCGGGAAGGCGTGGCCATCGACGGCTTCCACGTGGAGGGTCCGCACATCTCGCCGGACGATGGCCCGCGCGGCGCACATCCGCTCCGCTGGGTGCGCCCGCCGCATCTCGACGAATTCCGCCGCTGGCAGGAGGCTACCGGAAACCAGATTCGCATCGTCACCCTGTCCCCCGATTGGCCGCAGTCGCTCCCTTACATCGAAGCCATCGCCGCCGAAGGAGTGGTGGCCAGCATCGGCCATACCAACGCCACCACGCAGCAGCTCGCTGATGCCGTCAGCGCCGGCGCGACCCTCTCCACGCACCTCGGTAACGGCGCGCATCCCGTCTTGCGGCGTCATCCTAATTACCTCTGGGAGCAACTGGCGGAAGACCGCCTGATGGCGGATTTCATCGTGGACGGCATTCATCTGCCGCCCTCTTTCCTGAAGGTCGCCCTGCGCGCCAAGACAGTCGCGCGCTCCGTGTTAGTGACCGACGCGGCCGCCCCTGCCGGCTGTCCCCCCGGGCGTTACCAATTGGGCGAGCAGGCCGTCGAGCTGACGGCCGATAACCGTGTCATGCTCGTAGGCAGGGAGCGACTGGCCGGCTCCGCGCTCCGCATGGACCGCGGCGTCGAAAATCTCATGCGCATCGCCGGCCTCAGCCTGGCCGACGCCGTAACAATGGCCACCACCAACGCCGCCCGCGCCGGCCGAGTCCCCGGCCGCACCAAGGGCCTAGTCCCAGGAGACCGAGCAGACGTAGTCATGTATACCTTCAACAAATCAGACCTAACAATCTCCATCCAATCCACATACATATCAGGAGAAAAGTTCTACCAAGCCTGACATTTGTGGGGCAGGCTCTCAGCCCCGCTCCCCGCCCCCATCAGTCGAAATCCGCCGCCCACTCCGGATGCCGGTAATGCTCAAACAATCGCCGAATCTGCGCCGCCGTGACCCTCGAAGTCGACAACACCGGCAAACCGTCTTCCGCAAACCAATCCACGCCCGCAGTCTCGCTGCTCAAAGCAGCCTTCCCCCCAATCAACTCGCACCAAAAAAACACCTTGTAAGCATGAAACGGGATAGCCGGGTGCCCGTGGCGATTGCGGTCGTACACCGCCAAAAGCTTCACCGCCCGCGTCTCATATCCGGATTCCTCGCGCACCTCGCGCACCGTGGCTTCCGCCGCGGACTCGCCCACATCGGCCCATCCGCCAGGCAGCGTCCAACCGCCGTCCGCACGCTCCAAAACCAGCAGAATCCTGTCGTCCCGGAACACCGCGCCGCGCACGTCCACCTTAGGCGTGGCGTGGCCAGCCTGCCCCGCAAAGAGCCCGCGAATTGTTGCTACCTCGCTCCCCGATCCATCCGCCATCATCTCGGCGGCGATTTCGCGCACCGCCTCATAGCGCTCCAGATCGTATTGGCTGGGCGAATAGGCCAGACCGCTTTGCGCGATGGCCTGCAAACGCCGCGCCCAATCCAGCCACGTCGGCTCCATCAATACTCCTTCCAGAACAACTCCGCGTCGGACCGGCGCACGTAGTTCGCATCAATGCCGGCCGGGTCGGCCCCTTCCCCCGCGCGCCATCGCTCGTACCCAATGCGCCCCACCGCCGCAGCCAGCGCGCGCGGCGCAGTGGTCACCGCCGCTCCCGCAAAGCGCGTGCCCTCGAGCGCCGCCGCGAATGGGCTGAAATCCGTCGATACAAACTCGATTTCGCCCTCCGGCAAAGTGTGCAGCCATGCCGGGAACGGCATCACCGTCTCACCCGCCACTACCGCGCCGTACCCGTCGTACACCGCGCCATAAACTTCGCCGCGCCGCGCATCCAGCACCACGGCGCGCAGCGCAGCCGAGCCAAACCGGGCCATCGCCGCCAGGTTCGACACCGCCACCGCGGGCTTGCCGGTGGCCTCCGCCAGTCCCTTCACCGCCGCCAGTCCAATGCGCACGCCGGTGAACGATCCCGGGCCGGACGCCGCCGCGAAGCAATCCACGTCCGCGGGCTTCGAACCATGCCGCTCCAGCAGTTCTCCCAGGCGGCCGAACAGGATCTGGCCGAACCCTTCAGGCGAATGCAGCAACACCTCATCCAGCACCTCCGGACCGCGCAACAGCGCCAGGCTGCCGAATTCGTGCGTCGTATCTATCGCCAGAATCAGTTCCGTCACTTTTCGAGTTGGTAGGTCTTGTCCACGCTATAGACTTTGCCGTTGGCGTTCATGCCGTAGAGGCGCAGGTCCATCACCGCCGGATAATTCACGGCCATGTGCGGCGGGAAACCGACCGTCCCCTTTTGCCCCGTCCCGAGCACGCGGTATCCCTCGCCATCCACCGTGGCCTCGCCGGTCCAGAGCCACATCATGCTGCGCGTGGCGCGCGTTTCCTTCTTGAATTTCGCCTCGAACCAGGGCAGCTTCGTCTCGGAAATCGCCGTGTCCGCGGGCTGCGCGATCTCGAAAGGCACCTTCTGAACGCTCTGCTCCACCGCCTGCATATCGATGCGCCGCGACTCGAACTTGTAAGACTTCAGCATGCCCGCCTTGTGACCTTCCCGCGAAACGTGCAGCACCCAATCGTGCGAGTTGTCGGGAGGGTGGCCGGTGAAATGTTCGCCGTGATAGCCCTTCTTCTCTTTGATTTCATCGCCGTCGATCGGGTTGATCCAGGTGACTTCATAACTATGGTTCTCCACCCGCAATTCCACCGGTCCGGGGTTCTCCACGTAGACGATATACTCGACCGCCGAGATTACGTCTTCATCGCCTATCGCGCCTTCCGCGATCGGCACCCTGGCTTCCGGGACCGCCACTGCGCGCCCGCCGTCCACCTCGAAATACGGCTCCAACTCCCAGTGGCGGCTGCCGGCGAAGAGGCTAAACCAAACGGTCATGGCCTTCGCGCCGGGCGAGTCCAGGTAGCGCGCGTCCACCGGGATGTTGCCTGCACCCGCGGTCCCGCTATTGAAGTATGTCGGGTAATCGCCGTCCATGACCGCGTTCCAGAGGCGATGGCGGAAAGCGTTCGAATCCACGTCGTCCGGCTGCGACTTGCCCGCGCCGCTGTCCTCGCCCGCGAATTTCAAATCCACGAACGGCGTGGGAAAAAGTTGATGCTCGATGGCGCACACCTGGTCTTCGCCCGTGTGATGCGCCACGAAATCCATCCAACCGTCGTCCATCAACCCGCCCGAAGTCGCCAGATTGCCGCTGGTGCGGGGATGCTGGTAAGGGTCCGTCTGCTTCAACAGCCCGCCGATCTCCTTCATCAGTGCGCGGCCCCTCGAGTAGGTCTCGAACGCCTGCACGCCTTGCCAGGTGACATTCATGCCCGCATAACGCGCCACGATATAGCCGATGTAGCGCTGCCGCTGTTGCCAGTTGGGAAACAGGCGCGTGAGCTGGTCCTGCGGTCCCGCCAGGATGAGGTCGGCCACGATGCCCTTCTGATTCATGTAGCGGACCGCCTGGTCGAGGCGCTGAAAATGTGCCACGTCGGGCCGGTCGGGCGTTGGGAAAACTCTGGCGGCTTGTTCCGGCGTGCCCAGCACCAGGCCGCGTATGTGGTTGAACTTCTGCGCTGCGCGGGCATCCACGATACGCTGAAACAGAGCCTGGTCGAGCGATGCCAGCGGGTACACGGTGTCGCCCATCCAGAGGTGCGGCTGGTGGCCCAGCCCCGCGCTCCAGGCCCAATGATGTACGTTGGCGGTGCGCACGAATCCCGGCGCATCGGATTCCGCCGCGGTGAATGCGCCCGTCTGGCCCTCCCACCGCTGGATATTGCTGCTGAAGCGCCACAGCCATTCGCCCGCTTCGGTGGGTGTGAAGCGGATCACCAGCCGCTGGCCTCCATCCCAAAACGCGGGC
Organism: Bryobacteraceae bacterium; assembly: GCA_049520215.1. Classification (GTDB taxonomy): domain Bacteria; phylum Acidobacteriota; class Terriglobia; order Bryobacterales; family Bryobacteraceae; genus Bog-159. The sequence goes on from JBEKPZ010000117.1 coordinate 9,909, forward strand.
AGCTTGAAAGTGTGGAAATGCGGCGAGCGAAATTCGGCGGACAACTCGACATCCACGTACGGGTTCGGGTGCGCGGCGGCTTCCTGCGGATTCAAGTCGAAAACGAACTCGCACGGCGTGAAAGCAGGCGTATTATTGCAGGGCGCTTGGGCATAAAGCGACAGCCCAACGCCGGCGAAAAGCATCAACCGCAACACAGGCATCCCTCCAGTGTAGATCGTGGGGCAGGCCCCCGGCCTGCGCGGGACTCCCAGTCCCGCCCCCCGGAACGTAGTACACTCAACCTAATCGAAATGCATGTCAACAAAGTAGGAGTCGTCCTCTTCCAACTCGGCGGGCCGGATTCGCTCGAAGCCATCGAGCCGTTTCTCTACAATCTCTTCTCCGATCCCGACATCATCGACTTTCCCTTCGCGCGCATTGCGCGGCAGCCTCTGGCGCGCCTGATTTCGACCACCCGCGCACGGCACGTGCGCCAACACTATGCCGAAATAGGCGGCCGCTCGCCGATCCTGGAGTTTACCCGGCGGCAGGCTCGGGCGCTGGAAGCCGAGTTGCGCCGCGATTCCGACGCGCGCGTAGTCGTGGCCATGCGCTACTGGCATCCGTTTACCGCGCAAGCCATTCGCGAGTTGGAGGCGCACGCGCCGGACGACGTAGTGCTGTTGCCGCTCTATCCGCAGTATTCCCGCACCACCACCGGCAGCAGCCTGAACGAGTGGAAACGCCGCTTCCAGCCGAACGGCTGGAATCCGCGCGTGCATGCCGTGACCGGGTTTTACGAAGATGCCGGCTACCTCGACGCGCTGGTGGAATCGATCCATACGTCGCTGGCCGCGTTCGTCAATCCGGCCGAAGTGGATATGGTGTTCAGCGCGCACAGCGTGCCGATGGCGGTAATCGACGCGGGCGATCCGTACCAGCGGCAGATCGAGCGCACCGTCGAGTCCGTCTGGAGCCAGGGACGTTGGCCGGGGCGGCGGCACCTCTGCTATCAGAGCAAGGTCGGCGCATCGAAATGGCTGCAACCCTCCATGCACGCCACCATCAGGCAGTTGGCTGGCCAGGGCAGCCGGCGCGTGCTGGTGATTCCGGTCTCCTTCGTCTCCGACCACGTGGAAACACTGCACGAAATCGACATCGAGCATCGCGCCCAGGCCCTCGGCTTAGGCATTCAGGATTACCGCATGGTGCCCGGACTGAACGATGCGCCGCGCTTCATCGCGGCGTTGGCAGGACTGGTGCGGGCCTCCGTCACCCAGTCTGCCGTGGTGGCGCTGAGAGACTGAAATAGTACTGTAATTTTCCGATATTTTCGATTTTATTTTGGAGAAATTCGGAAAAAATGCGTACCGCGTGCTACCATCTAATCATTCCAGATAAAACTGCCTCGATATCGAGGGCATCAGCCCAAGGAGACGAGCCCATGAATAGCGAAGACACGCGAGCCGTTTCCCAGAAGGTTGTCCAAGTGCTGTTGATTAGCCCGTTTGACGAGGATCATCAGCACCTGCGCGACATTCTGAAACATTCCAACTGGCAACAGCACGACGCACGCTCGCAGAGCGAATCGTTCGACTTCTTGCGGGAAAACGTCACGCCTGTGGTTATCTGCGAGAGCGAACTGCCGGACGGCAACTGGCAGGATGTCCTGGCTCAGCTTGGCCGAATGCGGCATCCGCCGCTCCTGGTGGTGACTTCCCGACTGGCCGACGACCGTCTGTGGTCCGAGGCGCTGAACATGGGCGCCTACAATGTCCTGGCCAAGCCTCTGAACATGAAGGAAGTCTTTCACGTGGTCGGCCTCGCCTGGCTCTCCTGGAAGCGGCGGTGGGAACGTCCCCAGTTTCTCGCGCGCACCGCCTGAAAACTGTGGGGCGGGCAATCCTGCCAGGCAATCCTGCCCGCAGCCGGCTTTCAGCCGGTACTGGCCGCCTAAAAGGCGGCTGCGGCCAAGATTGGCTGCCAAGATTGGCCGCCCCACAATTTACCCACCGCGCGCCGCATGTCGCGCCAGCTTGATCACCTCTCCGTAACCGTCTTTATCGAACGGAGGGCATCCCGTCGGAAACTGTCCCAGCGGATGATTCTTCTGCCGCATCAGGTAGGTGCAATACGTCAGCGTCTTGCAGCAGCGGCGCTCGTCCAGTTCGCCCTTCTCCAGGGCGTCTCGCGCGAAATCCGGATAAGCCAGCGCACCACGCCCCACCCCGACAAAACCAATGTCGCCGGCCGCGATGTTGTGCGCCCCAGCGTTGATGGCGTACTTCTGCAGCCAGCTATAACCCGTTCCCACTATCGGCAGGTCCGGAAACGCGCGCTGCAGTTCGCCGGCGATGCGGAAGTGCCGGTCGACTCCGACGAGCGGATGCTCGGGTTGCTCATAATTGCCCTCGTCCGGCTTCTCGAACGGGCGGCCGATGTGCGGATTGTAGTAGGGCGAGCCCAACGACACATTCAGCAGCTCCACGCCCCATTCGCGGAAGCAAGCGATGGCCTGCTTCACTTCACGCAGATCTTCCCGCAGCGGATCGGCGGCGTCTACGCCCCAACCATATGGATACGGCGTTTCGAAGGCGCAGCCGAACGGCACCCCATCGAACGCATTCATGCGCACCGCGATCATGAGCCGGTTGCCAAACGCCGCTCGCAGTTTGCCGACCACATTCCGCATGAACCGCAGACGGTTTTCGAGCGCGCCGCCGTAACGGCCAACCCGCGTCTTGGCGCCCAGCAACTCGCTCAGCAGGTAACCGTGTACGGCCTTGATGTCCACCGCCTGGAACCCGGCTTCGAGCGCCAAACCCGCGGCGCTCACGTAGTCGTCTTCCAGGCGCTCCAGTTCCTCGTCGGCGATCACGGGATAGTCGGGCGGCGTGCCGGTCTTCCGGTCGATATGCGGATTGTGATACGCGATGATCCGGCGCGGCACGCTGTAACGCCCGGAATGCGTGAGCTGCATGGGCACTAGAAGCTGGTCCGCGCCACCGCAATGCTCGCCATGCAACTCGCGGATGCGAGCGAGCAGACCCGCGAAGTCCGCCACGTTGCGCCGCGTGATCCAAAGCTGGCGGGTGTTGGCGCGCCCGTCTTCCCGCACGGCGGTAGCTTCAAACCAGATGAGCTTGGCGCCGCCCCCCGCGAAGCGTTCGTAGCGGCGCCACGTCAGTTCGCCCGGACTCCCATCAAGCGTGCCGTCGCAGCCCTCCATCGGTTGGATGGCGATGGCGTTGCCCACCGTGAACGCGCCCACCCGCACGGGCCGCGCCAGCACTTGGCGCACTTCCGCCGGGCTGGCCGTGAACCGGACGTGCGCCGCGCCCGCCTCCTCAGCCGCGCGCCGCAATTCGTCCAGAGTCTTGTAAACGAAGTGTCTCATCCAGTGCCTGATGGCGCGGTAGCAGCAAGATGGCCAGTGCGCCGATCACGGAAACCGCGAACACCGCTCCCAGGGCCATCGCATAACTGCCGAAGCGCTCCCGCAGAATCGAAACGAAGTACGGAAACCAGGTCTGCCCGATAGTGTTGACCGGCAGAATAATGGCCATGGCGCGCGCCAGCGTGTTGACCCCGAACTGCTCCGCGGCCATCAGGGGAATCAGCATGTAGTCCGCGCCCATGCCGAATCCGAACAACACCGCGAAAGCCACCGGCGAGCGCGCCGGACTGACCGTCAACAGCATGGGAATGGTGGCGGCCACCAGAAAGTAAGTCGCGGTCATGACCCATTTCTTTGAGAAGCGGTCCGCCAGGCCGCCGATAGCCAGCCGTCCGGCGATGCTGGTGGCCAGGATCGTCATGGACGCCACCCGCCAGGTGGAATTCAGCAGCGCCACTCCTTCCTTGGTGTGGTCCGTGAAACCCTGGTCCAGAAAGACGAACTTCATATGGAAGTTCACCGCGCCGATCGCGCCGATGGAGCAGAAGCTGCCGATCAACAACAGCCAGAACGAATACTGCCGCAGCAGATAGCCGAAGCTTAGCGATGCCACTTGATTCTCGGCGGGCGGCTGGCTGTCGCCATCGGGATACAGGCCCTTGTCCCCTGCGCGGTCGCGGATCGCGAAGAGGGCCAGCGGCCACGCCAGAAGCACCAGTGCGCCCCACACCATCAGGGCGCTGTGGAAATTGGTTCCTTCCGTCAGCGGCTTCACCAGGTACGAGCCCAGGAACCCGATCAGGCCCACGCCCACGTACAAAATCCCCATCGCCTTGCCCCGATTGCGCCGGAACCAGTGCGAGATGATGAGCTGGTGCGGAATCGGCCCGGAGAGAATGTAGCCCACCGTGTAGAGGAACCACAGCCCGTAGTAGACCCATAGCGAGCCGTGCATCGTGCCGAAGCCCAGAAATGCCGCGCAGGTCAGCGCCGTCCCCACCAGGATGAGCTTGCGCGGGCTAAAGCGCGGCACCAGAACTGGGCCGATCCATAGGGTCAGCAGCGCCGCCAGCGGAAAGCCGAACGTGATCTGTCCCTTGCTCCAATGGAACTCGCGCTGGAAGTAATCGTAGAAAAACGGCATGTTGTAGTAGGGCAAGCCGACGGCGATGCCGAATGTCAGGAAGGCCGCCAGCGTTACCCACCAGCCGTAGAATGTTTTGCGCATGGTGCGACAGCTTTTAGTATAGTGGGGCAGGCCCCCGGCCTGCGGCGGCCTCTCAGGCCGCCCCTTTTTATTGTTTAATACCCGATTCCCTGTTTTTTTCCGCCGCGCCGCACTATAATCTAGTTGCGACCTGAAAGGAGGTTCTCGTGTTAGCCATATTGAGCTTCGCGGTTCTCTTCGCACCAGTGGTGGTAACCGGCGACCTGGATACCGCATATCAGAAACTGAAAGATGCCACGGCAGGCAAAGACGTCGTCCAGGTGAAGATCCTGGCGGCACAGACGTGCGCGCTGGCGCGCGAGGCGATCTCGGCGGCCGCACCCGCCGACGACGACGAAAAGCAACAATGGAAGAATCACGTAGCCTATGCCCATGATGTAGAGGTCTACACCGAGTACGCCCTGTTTGCCACCGCCGTCGGAGCGGAGCCGGCCACCACGGTGGACTTGCTGGCTACCCTCGAACAGCAAAACCCCAAAAGCAAGTACCTCTTCGATGCCTACGGCCTTTACTACTTCCCCGCCTTGCAGCAGACCGGCGCGGCGGCTAAGATCCCGGCCCTCGCCGAGAAAGCCCTGGAGAACTTTCCGGAGAACGACGACGCCCTGGCGGTGCTGGCCGAGGCGGCCTACGCCAAGAAGCAGACCGATCGTGCGCTGGGCTACGCCAAGCGTCTGCCGGCCGCCGTCAACAAACACGCCAGGCCGGAGGGCATACCCGCCGCCGACTGGGAGCGCAAGCGTAGCGTGAAACTGGCCAGCGGCTACTGGATCGCCGGCGTAATCGAAGCCGATAAGCAGGCGTATTATGATGCCGACAAAAACCTGCGCGCCGCGCTTCCCCTGCTAACCGGCGACCGGAAGGGCTACGCGCTGTTCTATCTTGGCTTGGCCAACTATCAGCTCGGCAAGATGACCATGAAGAAATCGCAAGTGCTGGAAGCGGCCCAATTCAGCAAAGACGCGGCCGCGTTCCAGGGGTCCTGGACGCACCAGGCGTGGGTCAACGCGCAGGTGATGAAGGACGAAGCCGCGAGAATGCGGTAACTGTAGTGGGGCAGGCCCTCGGCCGGGGTGCCCTCTGGGCCGGGGCTCTCAGCCCCGCTCTTGCTGTCGCTGAGTCCTGACCGTCACAGTCAGCATCAGTAGTACGAGGAGATTCTTAATGAGTTCTACGCCCGCGGCGGTATCCCCCGCCGCCACCTACATGATTGAGCCCGCCCACTCGAGCGCGCATTTCAAAGTCCGCCACCTGATGATCGCCAATGTGCGGGGTGAGTTCAGCAAAATCAGTGGCACGGTGAAGATCCACCCGTCCAATCCGGACGCAATCAGTATCACTGCCGAGATCCCTGTCGATTCGATTAATACCCGCGAACCCGACCGGGACAAACACCTGAAGAGCGCCGACTTCTTCGATGCCGAGACGTATCCCACCATGAAGTTTGAATCGAAGAAGGTCGAAGCGGATGGCCCCGAGGGTTTTAAGGTCACGGGCGATTTAACCATTCGCGGCGTCTCGCACGAGGTGGTCCTGGACCTGATCGGTCCGACGCCCGAAATCAAAGATCCGTGGGGCTACACCCGCCGCGGCGCTGAGGGCACAGCCAAGATCAGCCGCAAGGACTTCGGCCTGACCTACAATCAAGCGCTCGAGACGGGCGGTGTGGTGATAGGCGACGCCATCGAGATCTCCCTGGAAGTCGAGTTGGTGAAGACGGCGTAAGCAGGTATCCCGATCCCGCCATCGCCCATAATGGTTCTATGGAAAAGGTGGTTCGGATCTTCGCCAGCCATGCCGAAGCCGACGAAGCTGAGGCACTCTCGGACACTCAACTAAGCCCGGATGACCGCATTCGCATTGCCGTCGAACTAAGGGACCGTCGCCACCCAGATGCCGCTCAGCAAGGACTTGCGAGAGTTTGTCGGATTGTTGAACTCGAACGGAGTTGATTACCTCGTGGTCGGCGTTGTGGGGCAGGCTCCTTAGTGAGGCTCGCATAATCCAGCGACAGGCAACCGGACCCTGTGGGGCGGGCAATTTTGCCCGCAGCCGGCCCGAGCCGCCTAAAAAGGCGGCCAAGATTGGTCGCCCCACATCAGCCCGATGCAGAGGGGCACATTTGTCACAAAAGCTGTCACCGTATTGTGCGAGCCTCAATAGGTAGGGTTCGCCAACGCCGGTATCCAAGGAGAGGACCTCCAGTCACAAACTGGTTCGCTTTGACCTCGATCTCGGGCGTCGGTTTTGATGACGAGCGGGAAAATCGCACGACGGGCCCCGGAAGATCTGGGAAATACGGAGGAGACTCCGGAAGCGTTTCCGGCTCGAAATGCCCGCCCCTATTGTTCCGATTCCGGAGTCTTCTTGCGCTCGTAGGGCTTCTTCAAATACTTGGCCGCTTCTTCCTGCGCGTCCTGGGTATTGTCCTTGGTGCGCACTGCCAAATTGTATTCGTTCACCGCGCGGTCGCGCTGGCCGGTGATGTCGAAGATCATCCCCAGGTGGATGCGCGCCCACACCTCCACCCATTTGGGCTCCAGGTCGCCGTTTAGCGTCTCGCGGAACTCGTTGGCGGCCGACTGGTAGTTGTTCTGCGTGAAAAATACTTCGGCGATGCGGTAGTGCGCCAGCGAACTGTTGCGGTTGTTCTCCAGCGCCTTCTGATACTCCTTCAGCGCATCGGAGAATTCGCTCACTTCCATGAACTGCTCGCCGCGGCGGATGGCCACTGCCGTACGCACCTGGTTGTTGAAGCGCAGCACGCGGCGATCCGGGTCGATGATCACGTTCTTGGGCTTGCCGAAGGTGTCCACGCTGAATTCCGAGGACGTACCCACAACCTCCACGCGCTTTTCTTCGGGATTGCCCTCGGTTTCGATCTTCAGATCCACCGGCATGCGGAACGTATCCATGTCCTGCGCCACTTTGCCCATCACGCGGAAGCCCTTCTGCGTGCGGAAAATGGTGTACTCCAGCTTGAATTCGGGCGCGCCCGAGGATTCGATCCATTGGATGAAGAAGTAGCCCAGATCCTGCTTGGAAACATCCTGCGCCACCGTCTTGAAGTTCTCTGTGGATGCCGATTTCCAACTGTATCGCTTGGCGAATTCCTTCAACGTTTCGACGAAGGCCTGATCGCCGATGACGAATCGCAGCATGTGCAGAACGGCCGCGCCCTTGCTGCCGGTGAGCGCCCACAACTCCGGAGAGTAGTCCTCCATGCGCCCCGCCTGGATCACCGGAACGTTGTCTACCGTGAGGGCCTCCACGGCGGCGTCGCGAAATTGCGATTCGACGGCGCCCGGCCCGGCGGTGTGCTCCGTCCAGAGGATCTCCGAATAGGCGGCCAGACCGTTGGTGAGCCAGAGATGATTGCGTGTGGTGGGCGACACCAGCACCTCCCACCATTGGCGCGAGATTTGGTTGGCCAACAGTTTGGCCCCCACCTGCTTGCCGATGGCGTGCGGATTCAAGAAGATCAAGCCGGGCGCCGCATAGCCGTTGGGCGCGCCACTTTCCGTCTCCACCACGGTGAGATTCGCGTAGGGCGGCAGACCGAAATCGCCGGTAAAGTAGCTCATCATCTGGCCAATTTGCTCGCCATACTGCTGCGCCATCCCCTTCTCGTCGGCGCGGAAGTAAAGCGTGGTGGTGACGCCCTCGGAGGAAACCTTGGCGCCGGGCTCGCGCACCACCGCGATGCTTCCCGGAAAAGACGGGTGATCGAAATGAAAGCTGTAGACCACCTTGCCGCCGGCTTCCTGGTGCGTGTCGATGCCGCTGCCCAGCACCTGGTAGCCGGCGGGGACGGTGATGTGCAAGTCCGCCGTGAAGCGGTCCGTTGTGTAACCGCTCACCGGGAACCAGCGCGCCGGATACAGTAGGAAGGCGAAATCGGGATGTATGGCGGCGAACTTAATGCCGTAGACCGGGGAGTCTTCGCTGCCGCTCAGTCGTCCTTCATAAACGAACTTCACAGTGGCCGGCTGGCCTTTTGCGAGAGGCGGATCGAAGGTCAGCCGCACGGTGGAATCCTGCTGGTTGCGCGTGTCGGCGATCTGGGCGCCCTTGCCATCGGTCACGTGAGAGACGGTCAGCGCATTATTCAGCTCGAAAGCGGCCGAGCTGGCGTTGTTGTCCAGCGGAACGAAGCGCACTTCGGCGGTGGCGATGAGGGCTTGGGTGGCCGGCTGCACTTCGGCGTCGATGGTGTAATTCTCGACTCGAATGCGCGCGCGGCGCTCCTGCGCCTGGGTGCCCGCGGCGAGCGATAGGAGCGCCAGGGAGGCGAATACGGCAGGGCGGATGCCTGCTCTACGGCTACGAAACATGAGCGAGTTGTCCTTCCATGAGGTCTTGGATTATGGCGGAAGCGCGGGCCATGGGCCCCGCTTGCTCCGATAACCGGCCGGGGCCTGACAGCTTGGCCGCCACTTCGGCCAGATCCGCGCGCATTTGGACGCGCGCGCCATCGTCGCCGAGCAGCCGTTGGGCTTCGGCGGCCAGACGTTCGCCGGTCAGTTGCGATTGCATCAGTTCGGGGACCACCGCGCGCCCCGCAATTAAGTTCACCATCGAATAAAACGGCACCCGCACCAACATTCGGCCCAACAGCCAGCTCGCGGTTGTCACCTTGTAAAACGTTACCATCGGGGTGCCAAGCAGAGCCGCTTCCACCGTTACCGTTCCGCTGGCCGCCAGCGCCAGGTCGGCATGCGCGATGGAATCCCAGTTCTCTCCGTCGATCACCTGGATAGGAGCCCCGCCGATCCGTTCCTGAAAGAAGCCCACACCGGTCGTCGCCGATGCCGGCAGAATAAAACTGGCGGCCTGGTCGCGATAGAGACGCCCCACTGCGTCCAGCAGAGCCGGCAAATGCCGGGCAGCTTCCCCCCGGCGGCTTCCAGGCAACACCGATACTAATGGACGGCCCACGGGAAGTCTGTGTTTCCGAAAAAATTCCGCTCGCGAAAGACTCGGCTTCGCTATCCCCGCCAGCGGATGGCCGATGTAGGTCGCCGGCAAGCCATGGCTGCGGAAGAACTCCTCCTCGAACGGAAAGATGCAAAGCACGTGGCGAAGCGTGCGCCGCATGCCTCGCAAGCGGCCCTTGCGCCAGGCCCACACTTGCGGTGCCACCAGGTACACCACGGGAACGCCCTGGCGGTGCAGCTTGCGCGCCAGTCGCAGGTGGAAATCGGGCGAATCGGTCAGGATGGCGAGGTCCGGCCGGCGGCCTCGCGCGGCTGCCTGCAGCTTGCGGAATTCCCCGTAGATGCGGGGAATGTGGGAGACCACCTCCACCAACCCGACCACCGCCAGGCTGGCGGCATCCACCACGGTTTCGACGCCGGCGCGGCGCATGCGAGGACCGGTGCAGCCGAACCACTGCGCCTCCGGCCAACTGCGGCGCAGCTCATCCACCAACAGGGCGGCGTAGAGATCGCCGGACGCTTCGCCGGCCGATATCAGAATGTTCCGGATCACCTAACGCCAGTCTAGCGCGTGCGGCAGGCTCTCAGCCTGCGGCACACCTCTCAGACCGCCTGTGCTACTCCCCAAAAATCTCCTTGGTCAAATCTTCCTGCTTCTTGGGGCGCTGCTCATCCCACATCCCCACCGCCAGCGACGCCGCCGCCAGCGTGAACGCCACAATGGCAATGTCGTCCAGTCCGCGCCGCCACAGGATGGCCCCGGCGGTGATCGCCGTCCTGAGCAGCCAGCCGTACAGACCGCGCGCCCCCTGGCCGCGCCGCGCGCGGATGATCGAGCGCCCCAGCAAGTGCGC
>JBEKPZ010000118.1:0-20283 GCA_049520215.1 Bryobacteraceae bacterium
CGTCAAACACCCCAATACCCCCCACGGGTGGCACATCGAAAACGTGGTGGGAATTAGTTTCGAGCAGATTGACGGCGCGGCGGAAAGTCGGCGTAAGCTTGTTGGGCAAGCCCTGTCACCCATCCCGAATGGGTGACAATAACGCGCATCCCGCGCCCGCTGTTGGCGCCCCGGCGCCTGCGTTGTCCGTCGCCGCGACCGCCTGGCGGGCGGATGGGAAGCGCGCGGCGCGGGGCGGATGGCGTTCGATATTCGAGTGCGGCCCACTTCGCCGGGACGCTGACGCGCAGCCTGCACGCCCGTGGCGCAGTTGCGCCGGGGGATACCTTCGGGTTCCATACAGGCTCCGAACGCCGACAAGCTGGTCGCGATTCGTTGTTCGCGCCCGCCCGCGGTCCGGCGCCGCGACCGCCGGCGCGCGGATGGGGATGCGCGGCGGGGAGGGCGGCGCGGCCATGACGTACACGGTGCCGGACGGCGGATGGCGCCGCATCTCCCCGACTGCGCTGTGAATCCAGCAACGTCGCCGCCGCCGCGCGCAAGCCCGCTCGATCGTAGCTATGATCTCGATGGCTCAGCCGCGGTTCCCGCGCCCGCCGCGCCTGGTCCGTCGCCGCAACCGTCGGCTGTATTGTCGCCCTCCCCTCAACCACGCGGTCCGCCTAAAGGGCGCTACGGATTCTCTGCAGCGGGGTGTATAACATACTTGTCGAGGTACGCGCGCATCTCCGTGTGACGGGCCGCGCAATAGACAGCATAGTCCTGCGCGATGCCGGCGTCCATGCCGCCGCTCATCAATACCCACGCTTCCAGTAAGCCGTCGCCTTTGAGCAGGAGGATGTTCATCAACTGGGGATCGAGGTGTTTCGCCTTCTTCCGGTCGACCGTATCCGCCACCGCGCTCAGAGCCGCCACTTCTTCGGCTAATGAGTGCCGGTATTCCTTCTCGGTGGGATAGCTCTTGGCAAAGAGACCTTGGCGCCATGCGGCGCGTGTCAGGCTGTAACTGACCCAGGCAGAACGCCCGCTGTCCTCATCTAAGTCGTTAGGATTGACGACTATTGTCTGCGGGTTATCGCTGATCTTGGGCGGCTCGATCTTGGGCGCCCTTAACTGGCAATTATTCTGTTTGGCCCAATTCATCAACGATGCCCAGGGTTTCTGCGAAGGCTCTGCGATCACCGCCTCTATAAATTTATCGCGCGCCTCCATCATCTTGCCGGCTGACATTAGCGCGTCTCCCCAGTAGCGGTATGCGGTCTCCCGGCCCGGATCGATGGCTACCGCTTTGCCAAACCACTCCGACGCGCACGCAACATCCTTCTTTCGGAAACAGACGTCTCCTGCGAACAGGGCAGCCGTGTACAGCTTGGGATCCAGCTTAAGGGCTTCCGCGTAAGCCGCCAGCGCGCCCGCATTGTCGCCGCGCGAAAAGGCATCCTCGCCTTCTTTCATCTTGGCGTTCACTTGCGGATTGTCCGAGTAAGGATGCTGCGGCGCGCCGGGTGTCTTTAGAATCGAAATGAGTTCATCCAGCAGCCTCCAGTTGTTTCCCAGTTGTTTTGCGCGTTCGGCGGCGTCCAGCGCGCGTTTCAGCAGCGCCGGCGCTTCCGCGGCCGTGGCCCCGTGTCGCGCCTTAGCGAAAAGGCAATACGCCAGCCACCCCATTGCGACGCCATCGTCTGGATTGGCGGTCAACAGGTCTTCCACCAGCGGCAGCGCGGCCAGCGGTTGCACTCTCTTCATAAGGTCGAGAGCCTCTTGACGTTCCGCGACCAGGTCGCGCGCCGGTTGGGAGGACGCACGTGCCTGCGCATAGCACGTCGCAGCTACCAGCAGAAGAACAGATATGCACTTCATCGGTGATTATCTTACCGCTCTTCTTCAACACCGCTTGCCCGTTCCGCCGCCCACCGCCCGCGGTCCGTCACCGCGACCGCCGGCGCGCGGATGGGATGCGCGGCGGGCGGGAGGGGCCGCAGCATGATCGGCGCGGGGCCGACTGGTGAGTGGCGCACCATTTGCCGATTGCGTGGCATGCCACCAGCGAACCGACGCCCGGCATCCGAGTCCACCAGCGCATACTCCGCGCTCGTCAAATGTCCGTCAAATCTCAAGATTTCACCTCGCCCCAAAAGGGTGCGTTTTCCGTGGGTCTTATTCGTCGTATCGCTCAATTCCCCCCGGACGCCCTGTGTGGCCTGCCATCGCTCGTAACGTTCCAACAAGGGCAAGTAGCGGTAATGGGGCTTAGCTTGTTTAAGCTTGTTTAGTGAGCATCAGGGAGCATTTCGCAAGATGACTCCAGAGCATCCCGCCAGTGGCGGAACGAATCAACCTGTCGATCTCCCGGACCTCCGATCTTTGGGGGTACACCAGCCTGTCATCCTTGTCGCTGATGACGAAGCCCTAATCCGAAATCTGGTCACTCTGCTATTGCAGCACGAGGGATATTCCGTTCTTTCCGCCGCCGATGGTCATGAAGGGCTAGAGCTATCGCGCAAGTACCCCGGACCAATAGATTTGGTGATTACCGACGTGCAGATGCCCAGGCTGAATGGTACCGACCTGTGCGCGCATCTGATCGAAGAGCGACCCGGAATCAAGGTGTTGGTAATGTCGGGCAAGGACATGAGCGAGATCGTGCGCCAGAACGTCCACATGCCGTTCCTGCCTAAGCTGTTCGATGGAGAGACCTTGAAGGCGAGGGTTCGGGCGATCTTGGGCGGTCCACATCAGGCAGCGAGCGGTACTGAGCGCTTGGCCGCGCCGTCCAGCCCTGCTGCTGGTTGAGGAAACGCAAGGCGATGATGGCGTTGGCATGGGCGACCGTCCAGCGCATTCCCGACTGCTTCAGTCGGAGCCCGATGACGGTCTTGCAACCAGGTCGAGTTCTCGATCCTTAGGAACCAGCCCGCTCTGGCATCCGGGGCAATGGTAGTAGGCGCGTTGCACATCCGCCGAAGACAAGACGGTGAGGATCTGTTTGCTACGGTATCCCACAAATTCGGCGGCATGTCCGTGGCCACAATCGAGGCGCACGCCACGATACCCCTTGCCATCGCTGTTGAGCAACTGCTCCAACAACACGCCGCCCATCTGATGCATGGCCGTGCGGATCGCCATTTCACTGGCTTCCAGCGCGGCTTCGCCGGGCGGCGGGCCGACGCGCGCCTGGGCGGGAGGCTTTCAGCAGTGCCTATCTTGCGGACACCACGGCATCGACTTGTTGCCGCGGGTCCCTGTGCTCTGGCTTAGGATCGACGGTGCTCCACCATTGCGCTCCGTGGCGAAGCCATTTGGCTCTCAGTTCGGCGTGGCTCGCGAAGGCATCGTCGTACCCAGACTCGATCCCACATGACGGGCAGATGGCAAAGCTCTTGGGCAGATCTTCGAGCCGGTCATATCCACAGACTGGGCAGAGGTGCATTTATTCAGGTCCTCACTTACAGTTCGACTGAAACCTGTGAATTCGGGGTGCTGACACCAAATGCCCCTCCCGCGCGCATTCCAAGGCTCCGCCCGGAGTACTCATTGGCTTGTAGCTCCAAGCTCTTCCCCGTGACTCACGAAGTGCCTTTGAAGATCGTAGCGATGTCTAAACGGCACGGCGTTCGCAACTCCCAAATTGTACATCAGCCGAGCGATGGCTTCCAGCGCGTCGGGTTGAGATGGCCTTGAGCACGGCGAGCCTGATGTTTGATTATCCGCTCCGGCGGGGCTTAAGCCCGCGCTCCGTTCCCTCCATCCGCTCATCCTGGACCAAGCGGAACAGGCGGAAACGGGGTGATTTCGGTGGGTCGGCGGCGCCTTATTGATGTTGGCGCAAAGTGTGAGGGGTCCGCAATCTCCCGTAGGCGCGCCAGCCTCTCGACGGCTGGCTGTGACCACGCCCGGTCAGGTGACCGCAGGGCGTCGTGCTTCCGCGAGAATTCCTGTCCGGCGACAGCCGCGCGATGCACTAGGCGGCCTTCTGTTCCCATCAGTTCGGCTTTGGTCCCCAATGTGCAACTGTACTGGCGGCTTCGCCGGTAGAGCGGGGCGGCCAAGAGGCAGATTATGGATATAAGAGCACTAAGTACAACGGACATAGTGTTGATCGCGGCTCTCGTCGTGGTTCTCGCGACAGTCATCGCCGCGTTTCTATTGCAACGAAAGCGCCGCACGCAAAGGCTGCGTGCCCAATTTGGCAGTCCTGAATATGCTCGCGCCGTGGAGCAAGGCGGCAGCCGGAGGAAAGCGGAAGCCCGGCTCGAAGAGCGCGCCGACCGAGTTGAGGCGTTCCACGTCCGTCCGCTATCGGCAGGCGATCGCGCGCGTTTCTCAGAGTCGTGGCGCGGACTCCAGGCGCGTTTCGTGGACGGCCCCGCCGGCGCGGTCAGCGAGGCGGACCGGCTGCTGGGCGATGTGATGTCCACGCGAGGCTATCCGGTAGCCGAATTTGAACAGCGGGCGGCCGATATCTCCGTGGATCATCCACTGGTTCTCGAAAACTACCGGGCGGCGCACGAAATCGCGCTTCACCAGATGGGCGGGAAGGCCACCACGGAAGACTTGCGGCAGGCAATGGTTCACTACCGGACGCTTTTCGAGGAACTGGTTAGCGAACCTGTCGTCAGCCATGTGAACGCTTGATGGCCGGTCCAAGCCATATGTATGTCCTATAGGAGAAAAGATATGAAATCGTTTAAGCTGCTGTTAGCCTTGTTCACTGTATTTGCGATCGCCATGTTGGCCGGCTGTTCGGCCACCTCCGCGAAATCGCCCGATGTTGGCGCCAGCCTTCGCAAAGCCCTCGATCAGGCGGGCCTCAAGAGTGTCTCGATAAGTCAGGACACAGACAAGGGAGTGGTGACCCTTTCCGGACACGTGCCAAACGACGCCGATAAGTCGCAAGCCGATTCCATTGCCAAGTCGATTGCCGGCGAGCAAGTTGTGTCGAACCAGATTGCGGTGATGCCGCCGGGCACCGAACGAGATACCAAGGCGATGAACTCGGACCTGGATAAAGGCATAGCGAACAACCTGGATGCCGCGCTAATCCAAAACAAGCTTCACGAGGCCGTAAGATACGATGTCAAGAACGGGGTCGTGACGCTGAGCGGCGAAGTCGACTCTCCAACCAAAGCCACGCAGGCCGGGACGATCGCATCTTCGGTTCCCAACGTGCTTCAGACGGTAAACGAGTTACAGGTGAAGAACCAGAAGGCCACGTCATCGCAGTGACCGTCTTTTGCGTGGGCGGCTTGAGAGGCCGCCGCAGGCTGAGAGCCTGCCCCACTCGGTCATTTGCCCACGTAGCGGTCCACCCACTCGACATGGCGCTGCATGATATCGAGCAGGAACTTAGGCTCGCGGGGACCGTGGGGCGTGCGTGGGTACACCACCATCTTGGTCACGACACCCTGACGCTTTAGGGCGTTGTAGAATTCATAGCCCTGGGTGGTGGGGACGCGCACGTCGGCCTCGCCGTGCAGGATCAAAGTCGGCGTGGTAACGCCCTTTACGAACGCCATGGGCGAGTGGTTAAAGTAGCCGTCGAAGGCGTTCCAAGGCTCGCCCGAGAAGTAATCGGGCAGAAAGCCGGGTATGTCGGAGGTGCCGGTGAAGCTCCACAAGTCAGTCACTCCGGCGCCCACCGCGGCGGCCTTGAACCGGTGCGTGTGAGTGACTACCCAGCTCGTCATGAACCCGCCATAACTCCAGCCCATCACCGCCAGCCGATCCGCATCGGCCACGCCCATCGATATGACATGATCCACGCCCGCCATCAGGTCGGCGTAGTCCCGGCCGCCCCAGTCGTTCATGTTAGCGAAGCGGAAGGTGCGTCCGTAGCCGCCCGATCCGCGCGGATTGACGCGCAGCACGGCATAGCCCCGCGCGGCGAAAGTGGCATAAGGATAGAGGCCATAGCGCGCCAGGAAGCTGTCCTGGAAGACGCCGGTGGGTCCGCCGTGAACGACTAACACCAGCGGGCACTTCTTCGCCGGTTCGTAGCCGACTGGGTAAGTCAGCAGGCCTTCGATCTCCAGCCCATCCGCGGCTTTCCATGAGAGGCGCTTGGTTTCGCCCAATGGCAGCTTGGGAAGGTCCAGGTTGGCGCTGCTGGCGCGCTGCGGAATGCTGTCGCCGATTTTCAGCACATAAGCTTCCGGTGCTTCGTCCCAACTTTCGCCCGCGAAACCGAATGCCGTGCCGGTGGAGTTTACGCGTCCGGTTTGCAGCGTGCCGTGCCGGGGCTCATATACGGGCTTGGGCAGGCCATCGGTGGGCATGGCGTAGACGACGTTGGCGACGCCTCTCGGTTCCGTGAATAGGAGCTGCGACGAATCGCCGGTCCAGCCCAACAACGCTGGCCGCTCGTCGAAGGTCGGCGGCAGGTCGCGCGACTCTCCTGTCTTGCGGACGCGCAACACGATACGATCGATCCCCGCCCAGCGGGCCGGATCGGTGGAGCGCACGTAGGCCAGGTAACGCCCATCGGGGGAATAGCGGGGGCTGTGCTCGGCGGCGCCGGTGGCCGCGATAGGATGCACCGCGCCGTCAGCCACAGTAACTTCCGAAATGTCGGATTTGGTCCAGTCGTCTGCGCCGGGCGTGGGGGTGTGGGCGAAAGCTATGGCGGCGGAATCGGGCGACCAATCGAAGTCGGTCACGTGGTCCGGCGTGTTGGTCAAGCGGCGCGGCGTGCGCTTTCCCTGGTTGTCCGGCTCGGCTGCGACAATCCAGAGGCTGTGGTTCTTGGGGTTTTCGTCGATCACGCGGAAGTCGCGCTTCTCTTTCTTGGCCTGCTCTTCGTCGGTGCGCGGTTCCATGCCCGCGAATGCGATCCACTTGCCGTCCGGCGAAACGTGAAAAGCGCCGATCTCGCCCTTCCAATCGGTGAGCATCTCGGCCTCGCCGCCATCCACCGGGATACGCCACAGGTTGGGCTTGCCGGCGCGCTCCGAGGAGAAGTACACGTAACGGCTGTCGGGCGAAAACTCTGGCGCGGCAGCGCTTTTTTCGCCGCGCGTCAATTGCGTGCGATGCGAACCGTCGGCCGCGGCGAGATATATCTGCGTATCGATTTCACTTTTTTCCGTCTCGATGATGGCATGGCTTTGGGTGTAGGCCACCAGTTTGCCATCGGGAGAAGGCAGCACGTCGGCGACGGGTTGCACTTGCATGGAAAGTTCGGGGGTCCATGCCGCGGGTGTCTGGGCCCAGGCTGCGGCGGCTAGGAGAATGGGGAAAAGTTTGGGTTTCATTTTGTCATTGCTCCCTCGCTCCGGATGGCGGCCTGAGAGGCCGCCGCAGGCCGGGGGCCTGCCCCACTCAGGATACTGCGCAAGGCGTCCAGGATCTTGGCGACATTCTCTGCGGTGGAGGAGTAGCCCATCAACCCAATACGGAACACCTTGCCGGCCAGCGGTCCGAAGCCACCGGCGATCTCGATGCCGTATTTGCTCAGCAGCCGCTGGCGCACCTGGGCATCGTTCACGCCGTCCGGCACGCGCGGCGTGTTCAGAGTCCACAGCCGTTGTCCCGCGGCGACGTGCATGCTTAGCCCCAGGCCTTCCACGCCCGCCACAAATGCCTCATGATTGCGGCGATGGCGTTCCCAACGATTCTCGATGCCCTCTTCGCGGACGATGGCCAGCGCCTCGCGGAGCGCATAAAACATGGTCGCCGACGCCGTGTGATGATATTTGCGATCGCGGAAGTAGCTTTCGAGCAGCCGCAGATCCATGTAGAAGGAATCCACCGGCGCGGTCCGTTTTCGGAGGCGCTCCCAGGCGCGCGGCGAAACGGTGAGCGGCGCCAGCCCCGGCGGACAGCCGAGCCCCTTCTGCGTGCAACTGTAGGCGATGTCGATGCCGGTTTCGTCCACCAACACGGGCATACCGCCCAGGGAAGTGACGCAGTCCGCGATCGACAGCGCGTCGACTTCGTGGGCCGCTTCACAAATGGCATGGCCTGGCTGGAACGCGCCGGTAGAAGTCTCCGCTTGCACGTAGGCCACTACGCGCGGCTTTTCGCGGCGAATGAAATCGCGGGCTTCCTGGTCGTCGAAGACTTCGCCCCAGGGCTTTTCGAGGCGCGCCACGACAGCGCCGTGGCGGCGGGCCACGTCCGCGAGGCGGTCGCAGAAGTACCCGTTGGCCAGGACGGCAAATTTTTCGCCAGGCTCGATGAAATTAGTGACCGCGGTTTCCATGCCGCTGGTGCCCGTTCCGGAGATGGCGATATTGAATTCGTTGGCCGTGGAAAAGGCGTAGCCGAGGAGGCGCCGGATGTCTTCGGCGACCTCGAAGAAATAAGGATCCAGGTGCCCGACGATGGGCTGGTGCAGCGCTTGGTAGACGCGCGGCGCTACCATGCTGGGTCCCGGTCCCAGCAATAGGCGCGCGGGCGGGGACAACGGGGAAAGCGGTTCGGGTATCACAAGGACAGTGTATCAATGCCCGCGTGCCGGCTAGCGCGCACCGTGCTCGAACACGGCAGGCCACGAAAAACGATGGCCTGCCCCACGGCCTAGCGTGACGGTTCGCGCGGCGTCACGAACTTGATGCGCGCGGGCGCGGCTGGCGGCGCGGCTTTCGACACCTTGCACACCAATTGCAGCGATTCGACCGCGGTAATCACGCGGGTGACCGCTCTGTCTTTATCGACGCCGGTGAGCACGGCAACCTTCCAGGAGGGAAAGAAGAACTCCAACACGCGCACGGTCTCGCCGCCGGTATGGAACAAGACGACCAGTTCCTCGTCTTCTTTGAGCGCCTTTTGCATGGCTTGCACTTGCGCGAGCACGGCCGTGCCTGTGTTGTCGGGCCGCGGCGGGGGGGCAGGCGGGTTGACCGCGTTGCGGATTGCCTGCGAGGCAAGTTGCTTGGTGAGATCGCCCAGGGCCATCAGGCTGATGCTACCACCACGCCGGGGGAGCGCGGGAAGTGCGATCGCTTCTTAAGACGATGAAGTGCAGCTTGACGGGCCGGCAGGGCACCCCCTAGTCGAGCCACAGACTAAAGTCTGTGCCACCCACAGACTAAAGTTTGTGCCACCACAGACTAAAGTCTGTGCCACCACAGGCTAAAGTTTGTGCCACCACAGACTAAAGTTTGTGCCACCACAGACTAAAGTCTGTGCCACCCACAGACTAAAGTCTGTGCCACCCACAGACTAAAGTCTGTGCCACCCACAGACTAAAGTCTGAGCGCCACAGACTAAAGTCTGAGCACCACAGACAAAGTCTGTGCCACCACAGTCTAAAGTCTGAGCACCACAGACTAAAGTCTGTGCCACCGGATGACTGGTGGCACAGGCTTCAGCCTGTGAGAGCCTTTTCAGCAGCACTACTGGCGTTGCGCTTCGCTGGCGGCTTTTTCGTAGAGCGAAATGCTGGTATTGAAAGCCTGCATTAAATCGCGGTCATTGCGCTGGGTGGCCACGGCGAGGCCCTGCCGGGCGGTGCGCAAGGCATCTTCGATCCGGCCAACGCTCGCATAAATCGACGACAGCGCCCCCAGGGCGAGGGGATCGTCGGGTTTGGCTACTGCCTCGAAATGCGGGATCGCCTCCGCGAATCGCCCTTTGGCGGCCAGCGCGCGGCCCAGCGCGCGGTGCGTCTCGAGCGGGTCGAACCCGCCCGCAAGCGCCTTCTCAAGATGCGGAATGGCCTCGTCGAAACGGCCTTGGCGGGCCAGGATCAGGCCCAGGTTCCCGTGCAGTTCGGGCACCTCCGGATCGGCCTCCAGGGCTTTCTCGAGGTATGGGATGGCCGCTTCGGCGCGGCCCGCGCGCACCAGAGCGACGGCAATATAGTTCTGGGTGTCGGCATCCTTGGGGTCCAGTTCCAGCGCCTGCTCAAAGTGCGGAATGGCTTCCTGAATCTTGCCCTGGTCGGCAAGCAGGCTCCCCAGCGCGCCCTGCGCCTTGGCGTCCCTCGGGTTCAGTTCGATCGCCTTTTGCAGGTGCTCCAGCGCCTCGTCGGGGTGCTTGGTGCGCAGCAGCGCCATGCCCAGGCCGGTTTGGGTCCGGGCATCGGTGGGCTTTAGCTCCAGCGCCTTGCGCAGCGGCGCCAGGGCCTCATCGTCGCGCTTGGTGACAGCCAGCGCCACGCCCAGGTTATAGAGCGCCGCGGGTTCGTCCGGGCTCATTGCCAGCGCAGTCTTCCACTCGGCGATGGCCGGTTCCAACTCGCCCTTCGCCTGCAGCCCGACGGCGACATTGAACAGACGGTAGAATTCGGTGGCCGGCGCATTCATGGTTTCAATGAAGTCCGGTGCGATGTTCACAAACTCCGGGATGTTCACCCCGCGATTCGCCGCCGTCGCGTTCTCCACCAGGATGGCCGGGCTGTCGTTGCCATTCTCGTCGATGTGGGTCAGGAACATCTGCGTGAACAGGGAGCGTCCTTTCGACGAAAACGCGAGCCAGCGGCCGTTAGGCGAAAACGTGTGCCAGGAGTTCATGGGCGACAGGTTGCAGTTCATGCGGCGCGCCGTGCCGCCTTCAGACGGTACGATATTCAGCTCACTGTCGGGCCGCATCAGCAGGCCGTTCTTATTCTTTACGAAGACGATCCACTTGCCATCGGGCGAAACTTTGGGGAAATTGTTGCTCATCCCGTTTTCGCTGGCGCCCCGCACCGGCTCGGGCTGGCCGCCTTTGCCGTCGTTGAACGGGATCCGGTACAGGTCGTATTGGATCTGCGTTTCGTCGGGCGAGTTGGCGTACTCAGGATCCTTCGCGCCCGGCGGAAAGGGATCGCGCGCCTTGGCGCGGGAAAAAACAAGGTACTTGCCGTCCGGGCTCCAGAAGGCGCTGGTCTGAACCATGTCGGGGTCGTCGGCGCCGGGCAGCGGCTGCAGCTTGCCGGTCGCCTTGCTGTACCAGGAGAGAATGCCGCGCGTCGGGTAGAACACCTGTCCGAAGCCGTAGTCTTTGTAGAACCCGTTGAACAGCCGCTCGTCCACGCTCTTCATGCGCGCATCGGGGTGTTCGGTGGAAGTAATCAGGTACTGCCCGTCGGGCGAGATCTGGCTCATGAACCCGAAGCGTTTCTTTGCCGGATCGTTGGAGAAGGAGTTCCAGCGGATCACATAGTCGTTCCGGATGGAAGTCTCTTTGCGCACCGGCACCAGCGCGTACAGGCCTTTGTCGTTCTGCGGTCCGTCCACGTCGATGCCCATCCATTTGCCGTCGTGGGAGAAGGAGTGGCAGTTGGCGCAGGTGGGCAGGCCCGACATCATTACACGGCTGCGCCCGGTCGAGAGGTCCATCAGCCGCCACGCGATCAGCGGCACTGCCTCGGTCGGCAGCGGCTGGATCAGTCCGTGCTCGCCCACGGGCACGGAGATCAGCGGCACGTCGCGGTAGAAGACCGGCGCGCCCACCGGGTTGCTGGAGATGCGCAGCGTGACTTGTCCACTCGAAACCAGGTTCTTCGCCTTGTCATCCTCGTAACCCAGGAACCGCATCGTGACGGGCTGCTGGACGCCGTGTTTCTTGACTTTGTCCCAAGTCGCCGCGTCCGGCTTCCAGGCGTGTCCGGCTTCCTGGTTGGGGGTGAGTTTCGGCGTCACGGCGCCGGCCTTGGCGCAGCGCTCGTCAATTGGGCCAAGCTGCAGCCGCTCGCCGTGTGATTTCGCCCTCACCGGTGCGGCGCCGTCCCCGAAGACGAAATCGACGACCCACAGCCTGGCGCGCGGGTCGGCATCACGCCACTCTATTGTGGGCGGGACAAAGTCGGGTGGAAAGACGGAACCCGTGGCGGGGTAATCGATGGTGATCGCGCTAGCAGACTCCGGTAAGCGTTGGTGCGAAGGCCGCGCCAACAGGAGTGCCGGCGTCAGGACGGCCACGAAAATCGCCAGCGAATAATTTGCCATGGAGATCGAAGCGGCGCGCGGCTTTGAAGGCGGTGTGGAAAACAACCGGCTCGGTCCGGCGGAGACACGCTCGTCCAATTGCACTCGTTAGCCCGAAGCCTTCACTCTCTCTGGGTCTAATGTATTCAGATTCGGCTCGCGCGTCAAGGGTGCTAACAGTTGTGGGGAAACCGCTCCCTGACGGTCGCGGCTCGGTACACCTTGCGAAATCAACGCGACTCTCACCGAGCCGCGACCGTCAGGGAGCGGTTTCCGTCAATCGGAATTCCCAAAACGGTTAAGCACCTGCGCGTCAAGGCCCGCCCCACGGGCGCGGCAAGTGCCGTAAAATTAGAAAGAGAACCGGATCTCCGGATAATCAACCATGAAGATTTATGTTTACCCATTCACGCTGGTGGCGCTCGCCGTTATCGCCGCCTTACCCGCGCTAGCCCAACAGCCCCCCGCTACGGCCGCCGCATCGCAAGGGCCCGTGGTCAAATCGACCGTTGACGAAGTCGTGCTGGACTTTATTGCGCGCGACAAGAAGGGCAAGCCGGTCACGGACCTCACGCCGGAAGATCTGGCTGTCAGCGATAACGGCGTCAAGGAGCAGCCGACCAGCTTCCGCCTGGTGCAGGGCGCCGAGGCGATCAGCCAGGGCGGCACTACTACCAAGCTCGATCCCCTGCGGCAACTGCGCCTGGTGACATTGTGCTTCGATGCGCTGGGGGACCCCTCCCAGCGAAAGACCGCCCGCACGGCCGCGCTCGACCTGGTAAAGGGCGAGCAGGGATCCAACGTCTTTTATTCGGTAGTCGTCATCGATACCCGCCTGCTGGTGCTGCAGCAGTTTACCAGCGATAAGGACGCGCTCACCAAAGCCATCAACGACGCCACGGGCGGGTACTCGGCCGCGCGGCTGCTTCCCGATTCGAACAGGATCAAGAGCGATCTGAGGAGGTACCTGAACGGCCAGACGGTCAACGGGGCCGATCAGCCCAACACGACCGTCACCGCAGCTACCCAGACCGCGGCTAACCCCGCTGCGGGCGGTGCGGGAGCGGTGCAGGCCAAGCTCGTTTCGGTGATGCTCGACATGCTACGCATGGACGCGGCCATTGCCAGCCAAGACGCGCGGTTGGACCTGAACGCCATGGAGTCGCTGGTGCACGGGCTGCAAGCCATGCCCGGGCGCAAGTCCGTGCTCTACTTCACTGCGGGAATGACCTTGACTCCCGAGCTGGATACCATGTTCCACAATCTGACGAGTATGGCAAACCGCGCCAACGTTACCATTTATTCAGTGGATTGCCGCGGCGTAATGACCTTCGCGCAGAATGCGGGAGCCACCGACCAGTTGAGCGGCGCCGCCGCGGCCTCGGGCGCCACCAGCGGCACGGGGTCTTCAATCGGCGGGTCGACCTCCCAGCAGCACGCCGTCACCAAGGACGAGGCTCTGTCGTCGGATAATGCCGAGACCTCCTCGCGCGCCAATGTCCAGCTTCCGATCCGCAATCTGGCGGAAGCCACGGGCGGCTTTCTGGTCGGCGAGAGCAACGACTTGCGCACGCCGCTGCGCCACGTGAACGAAGAGATCGCCAGCTACTACGAACTGACCTACAACCCGCACATCGATAACTACGACGGCAGCTTTCACAAGCTGAAACTGGAAACCGGGCGCAAGAATCTGGTTTTGCAAGCCCGTAACGGTTACTTCGCCTTGCCGCCGGAAGCGCGCGCGGCGGGCCTGGAGACCTTTGAATTGCCGCTGCTGAAAGCCATCTCCGATGCCCAGGTTTCGCACGACGTCGAGTTTCGCGCGGGCGCATTCCTGCAGCAGCCGCGCAGCGACGGCACGGATCTTTCGGTCCTGGTGGAGGTGCCGCTGAGCGGTTTGCAGGCTAAGCCGGATGCGGCACAGAAAGGGTTCGACGTGCACTTCTCGCTGGCCGCGCTGGTGAAGGACGCCCAGGGCGAGGTGGCCGGTCCCAAGCTGACCCGCGACCGCTCTTTACAACACATCACCGCCGATCAGTTGAAGATGGGCAATTTCGTGGAGAAGTTACCGCTGAATCTTCCGGCCGGAAAATACAGCCTGGAGACCGCGGTGATGGATCGCGAGAGCGGCAAGATGGGAATCGAGCGCAGCTCATTCACCGTCGGGCCCACAGGCAAAGGCGTGGGCATCTCCTCGCTCGCTTCGGTGCGCTCTTACACGCCCGATGTGAAGGGCCTCGACCCCAATGAAACCTTCCAGTATCAGGGGGGTAGGATCACGCCGACGTTGAATCACAACGTGCCGCGGGTGGAGAACTCGAATCTGTGGCTATTCTTCCTGGTCTATCCGGACAAGTCCATTCCGGCAAAGCCTACCGTAGAAATCGAATTCCTGCAGAATGGCAAGAGCCTGCAGAAGGCGCCGCTGCCGTTAGCCGACGCCGATGCGCAGGGCCGGATTCCGCAGGTCATGACTGTCCCGGCGGCCGCCATTCCACCCGGCGTCTACCATATCCGCGCCGTGGCCAAACAGGGAGACACGGAGTCGGTGGCGGAGACCGACGTGAAGATCGAAGCGAAGTAAGACGGCGGGATCAGCCTTTCAAATCCTGGAAGGCTTCTTCGATCTCCCGCTTGGCTTCCGGCGTGGGGACCGACAACGGCAAACGCGGCGGACCGCCGTAGTAGCCGTTGAGGTCCATGGCGTGCTTCAGGCCGGGGATGCCGTACTTGGTGGTGACCAGCATGGCGGCGCGCGCGATACGGTTCTGCCAGTCGCGGCCGGCCTCCTCTTCGCGCATGCGGTAGGCTTCCCAGATGGCGATGGCGGCGTAGGGCGCGGCGTTGGCGAATGCCAGGATGGCGCCGGTGGCGCCCATCAGCAGCGACGGCCACAACGTGGGCGCCGAACCCACGGTCACCTGGAAACCGGGCCGCGACTCGCGCATCATCTGCATCACCTTCTCCATGTTCCCGGAGCTTTCCTTGATGCCGATGATATTCGGATGATGCGAAAGCTCCACCACGGCGGAGGCTGGGATATCGAGCGCGGTGGCTTGCGGGAAATTGTAGATAATGACGGGGATGCGCGCTTGGTCCGCCACCGCGCGATAGTAAAGAGTCTGCGCATCGGCGCGGGCGAGCAGGTTCTTGTAATAGTGCGGCGTCTTGACCAGGGCGGCCTTGTAGCCCAGATCCGCGGCGCGATTGGTGAGACTCACGGTCTCGCGCACGCTTTCGACGCCGGTGCCTGCGATCAGCAGCTTTTCCGGCGCCGCGTGACGCGCCACCATCTCCCACAATTCGACCTTCTCTTCGGCCGTGAGCAGGACGCTCTCGCCGGTCGAGCCGATAACCACGTATCCGGCGAGCGTGGTGCGGTTCCACTTTTCGATATTGTGCTGGAGCTTGGCGGCGTAGATATTGCCGGCGTGGTCGAAGGGGGTGGTGATGGGTGGAAAGATTCCTTGTAGTTTCATGGTTTGAATTCGATTTGGTTATGACACTCGATAGACGTAGCCGTCTTCGACCCAGCGATTGCCGAATTGCTGTCCGCCGATGCGCTCGCCCTCCACGTCCTTGTTTTGCCGGAAGTAACGGCGAAGGGCGCGGACGGTAGGATCTGTCGTGGGCAGGATCAAGATAGTTGGCGTCCTCTTGACTGGAAAGCCCGCCGCACGCAGTGCATCAAAGACCAACCCCGTGTCCTGCAGCGGGCCCGCCGCATCGAGCTGCCGCGAAGAAACGAGGAGCCGCCAGTCGCCGTACTCCTCCAACACAATCCATGCCGCGACACTCACCTTTAGTCCGGCGTTATCCAGAATGTGAAGGATTTCGGCTCCTGACTCCAGATCGATGTTTACCAATAACGCTTCGCCCATTTCATCACTCCATGGTTTCTGTCGCCGACAGCTTCGATGAGCGCTCGTGCGCTCTCCTGAAAATTCCTGCCATAGCGACTCTGCTCCGACCATGCCTGCGCTCTATTCCAGTATCTTGCAAACAGGGGATCGGCGTCCTTTGCGGCTTGAAGCCCGTCTCGTAATTCGGCGACTCTGACGAGTTCCTTGAGGTTATGCGTGTAGCTGGCATCCACCCGCTTCTTTTCCGGAAACTCGTACCGCTGCGTCTCCTTGGCGATGCAGGCCTTGAGGGCGCATTCGACCACATAGCCAGCCAGATAATAAGCGCCATCCGGCAATCCCGCGTTGAGCAAGGCTCTGGCTTCCGAGAGCCGCACGCGGGACAGCGCCCGCAGATCCTTCCGGTCCATCTGAAAACATGGTACCGAACATCGCACCTGTCCGTGCGAGAATGCCTTTGAGCGCCAATGTTCTCCATCGTAATACAATGCCCTCCCGAACAAAACGACATGCTGATCGCCGAACTTTGGGCGGAAGGCTCGGCCGGCATCGTGGAACTGGAGGGCGGCGGGTTGCGCGCCTTCTTCGAAGACGATGCCGACCGTAGCGCGCTTGCCGGGCGGTTTCATGCAGTGAGTTGGAGGCGGGAGGAACAGCGCGACTGGGTGGCGATGTCGCGCGCGAACTGGGAGCCTCTGCTGGTAGGCGAGCGGTTTTTCCTGGTTCCGCAATGGCGGAGCGACCCGGCGCCGGAGGGGCGCTTCCGCATCGCAGTAAACCCAGGGATGGCGTTCGGCACGGGCAGGCACGAAACCACGCAGTTGTGCCTGGAGGCGCTGGAGACGCACGTACGTCGGGGCGCGCGCGTGTTGGATGTGGGCACGGGCGCAGGCATCCTGGCGCAGGCGGCGGTGCTATTGGGCGCGGCACCGGTATGGGCATGCGACATCGACCCGGAAGCGGTGGAGATCGCGCGCGGCGCCGCCGGGCCGAACGTGTTTATCGGATCGGTTGACGCGGTGCGCTCGGGGGCGGCCGACGTGATCGTCGCCAACATCAGTCCCGAGACGATCGGACGGCTCGCCCCGGAGCTGCTGCGCTGCCTTCGGCCGGGTGGCGTTGCCGTGGTGAGCGGCTTCGAACGGCAAGAGGCCGCGGCAGTCGAGGCCGGGCTGGCGCGGTGCGGAGGCGCGCTCTGCGAGGCTCGCTCCAAGAGAGACTGGGCGCTGCTGGTGGTTAGAGGTAAACTCGTGGGGGGAGTTTAGGATGTCCACTACCAGACGCCAGTTTCTCGGCGCGGCCGCCCAACGCACGGTTTCCGCCAACGACCGCATCCAGCTCGGCGCGATCGGGTTGGGCGGGCGCGGCACGGCGGATGTGCACGTGGCGCTCGACGAGGTGGGAGGAGCCGCTCTGGTCGCGGTTTCCGATCTTTACGCGGGCCGGCGTACTCGCGCGCGGGAGGTGTTTGGAAAAGACCTCTTCGTGACACCGGATTATCGCGAACTGCTGGCGCGGAAAGATATCGATGCCGTCATAGTAGCGACGCCGGACCACTGGCACGCGCAGGCCTCCATCGACGCCATGCACGCCGGGAAGGATGTGTATTGCGAGAAACCCATGGTGCATTCCATTGAGGAGGGCCACGCGGTAATCGCGGCCCAACGCAGCACCGGCCGGATTATCCAGGTGGGCAGTCAGCGCGTGAGCTCCATCATTTATCAGAAGGCCAAAGAATTGATTCGCGACGGCGCCATCGGCAAATTGAACCTGATTGAAGCCTGGTGGGAGCGGCCCGTGGACAGCGACGAAATGGTGTTCCGCAATTCGATTCCCCCAGATGCTTCGGCCGAGACAATCGACTGGGACCGCTTCGTGGCCAACACCACGCGGCGGCCTTTCGACGCGCAGCGGTTTTTCTGGTGGCACAACTATCGCGACTATGGCACGGGCATCCCGGGCGATCTGTTTGTGCACTTGTTTTCCGGAGTGCACTTCGTGCTCGACGCGGAAGGACCGGCGCGCGTGATGGCCACCGGCGGCACGCGTTATTGGAACGACGGGCGGGAAATCCCGGACCTGATGCTGGGGCTGGCCGACTACCCGGAAGGGGCGCACCATCCGGCTTTCAATCTGGTCCTGCGCGTGAATTTCGAGCAAGGGTCGGAGGAGACCTCGGGATTCCGGTTCGTGGGCGAGAAAGGCATCCTGCATATTCACGGAGATGGAGTGCGGCTGGCCCGGCACAACCGTCCTGCGGAGCCTGGATACAATATCGAAACCTTTGCGGAGGCGGCGCAGCGGGAGTTTTTGCGGGAATACCGCCAGAAGTACCCGGTGCGGCCGGCCACGCCGGACAGCATGCGCGCGACGCCGGTGGAGGAATTTCTGGCGCCCGACGACTATAGCGATCACGCCGCCCACATGGCCAATTTCCTGGCGGTGGTGCGTAGCCGCAAACCGGTGGTGGAGGACGCGGTGTTCGGTTTGCGCGCGGCAGGTCCGGCGCTGTTGGCCAACGCCAGCCACTTTGAAGGGAAGAATTGCGGCTGGGATCCGCGGGCCATGGAGCGCATATGAAGGCGGAACAGATTTCGCGGCGCGAGCTGCTGATGGCGGGAGGCGCGGCGCTGGCCGCGCGGCTAGGTGCGGCCCAGCCGAAGCCGCACGGGGTGCGCTTCGGCGTGCGTACTCCGCTGCCCAAGGTGAGCCTGCGCGAGAGGGCCCTGCTGGTGGGCCGCCTGGGTTACGATGGCATCGAGCTGGGTCAGGAGTGGCTGAACCAGCCGGTGGAGGCGATTCAGGAGCAGATTGCGGGCGCCGGCGTGGCGGTCAGCGCGATTGTGGGATCGATTCAGCTACTGGATACGGATCCGCAGAAGCGCGTCGAGGGCGTGGAGTTGGACCGGCGCCGCCTGCGGATGGCGAAAGACCTGGGCGCCGATTGCGTGATCGAGGTGCCGGTCTTCGGAGCCAACAAGTTTCAGGATATTTCTCCGCTGATGACGGCGCGGGAGGTTGAGGAGAAGCTGCTGATCGCCGGATTGAAGCAGCTTACCGGGGACGTGGAGCGTACCGGGATCACCCTGTTGCTGGAGCCGTGCAATCACAAGGAGACGCACTTCATGAACCGGCAGAGCCAGGCGGCGGAGATCATCGAAGCGGTGGGCGCGCCAGGTTTCCGGACACTCAGCGATTTTTATCACATGCAACTGGAGGAGCGGGATATCGGCGAGACGCTCGGCCGATACGGCAAGTACACCGCGTACGTGCATCTGGCCGATGGCGCCGAGCGCACCGAGCCGGGGTCGCTGCCCTTCGACTATCGCCCGGGCTTCCGGGCGCTGAAGAAGTGGGGCTTCGCGGGATGGCTGACGGTGGAATCCGGCGCCACCGATAATCCGGAAAACGCATTGAGCCGGGCGTTGACCTACCTGAAGCGCCAGTGGAGCGAGGCGTAGCGGCCCGCGCCAGAAGCAGCCGGAAGCCGGGGAGGGCAGGCGAAACCGTCTGCCCCACCCGGGCGGATCGGTTTACATGCTTTTGCGCTTGCGGCGGCGGGCCACCAGCAGCACCAGCACCACTCCGGCGCAGAGCCATAGAGCGGCCTGAAATAACGTATTACTCATTGTGCGGTTCCTCCTTTCTCATTGAATCCCCTTCATCATGGGGAACAAGTATTTGAAAACCTGTAGGATGCCCGGTCCGGCCGCCACCACCATGATGGAAGGGAGGATAAAGAAGAAGATGGGGAATACCAACTTCACCCCCACTTTGGCGGCTCTTTCTTCCGCCTCCTGGCGGCGGCGCACGCGCATGAACTCGGAATGCGTGCGCAGTGCGTCGGCCATGCTCGTGCCGAAGCGGTCCGACTGGATCAGGATGGCGGTCAGTTTGCGCAGTTCGGGCTCGCCCGTGCGCTGCGCCAGATTGCGCAATGCCTCGGCCCGGCGCTTGCCGGCGCGCATCTCGAGCGTAACCAGAGCCAGTTCCTCACTGAGCTCGGGATGCGCCACCACCAGCTCGCGGCCGACGTTTTGCAGCGCTTGATCCAGCCCCAAGCCTGCCTCCACGGAGACCACCATCAAATCCAATCCGTCGGGCAGCGAGAGACGCAGTTTCTCCTGGCGCTTGGAAACCTTGCGCTCCAGAATAAATCCGGGAATCCAGTATCCGGCCCCGGTGGCCGCCAGCGGCAGCACGATACGCAGCACCGGGTTCGTCGTAATGCTATCCCGGAATATGATCGACAGGACGGCCAGCGTCACCGCCAGGATCAGCTTGATGCCGTAAAACAGGGTGACGGCGCTCTCCGCCCGGTACCCGGCCGCCATCAGCGTGCGCCGGGTGGCCTGCGCATCCGCGGGCGAGATGGGCGCATGCCGGCCGACCGCTTGCAGGCGGCGCGCCAGCGGCGACGGTTTCGGCTGGCCGATGCGGTCGAGGGTCACCGGGGCCGCCGGTTCGGGGTCCAGTTGTTGCAGAAGCCCGGCCGGCCTGGCGTAACGTCCGTAGCCATAGACGGCGATGGCCGTCGCCAGCAGTCCGAACAACGCTACGGAAACCAA
>JBEKPZ010000119.1:0-20201 GCA_049520215.1 Bryobacteraceae bacterium
CAGCCAGGCGGGAAACTCCGTGGGTCCGAGATGCGCGACGATGGACGGCACGACGAGGGCGGCGAACAGGAGTCCGAGCGCGCAGGCCGCGGCGGCGAGTTGCAGGCTCTCGACGAACAGTTGCTGGATGAGCCGGGAGCGGGAGGCGCCCAGCGAGAAGCGCAGGGCCATCTCGGCGGCACGGGCCGAGGCGCGGGCAATCATCAGGTTCGCCACATTGGAACAGGCGACCAGGAGCAGCAGCGCGCAGATCAGCGCCAGGATCGAGAGCGGGCGGCGGAACTGGCTCCGGAACAGCGAGTCGCGTCCGGCGGACGCATCGCGGATATGGAGCGGCGCATCGGTGAACTGCCGGAGCCGATCGCCTTGTAGGTTGCGCGGCGGGTTGATGCGCACACGGTCGCGCAGGAAGTTAGTCATGGCGATCTGGAGGGGTTCGCGCACTTGCGCGGGTGCGATATCGGGATGCAGGCGGCCCCAGACGTTCACGCCGCCACTATCGGGATCGGCAAGCTCGCGGGGATCCGACGCGACCGAGAGCGGCAGCCACAGATCGGTCAGATAGCCGGGTTGCACACCGCCGAAGGGACTGGCGGCGATGCCGACGATCTGGAACTGCCGGGGTCCGACGGTGACCCAGCGTCCGATGGCGGCGGGGCTGGCGCCGAAACGGCGTCTCCAGAAGGCATAGCTGAGGACGGCGACCGGGTGGCCGCCGGTAAGGGAATCGTCGGCGGGCTGGATCAGCCGTCCGAAGGCGGGCTTCACGCCGAGGATCTCAAATCCGCGCCCGGAGATGGATTCGGCGCGGACGTTCTCGCTGGCGCCTCCAGCGTCATCGAACAGCGCGGGCTGAAGCCCGGCGGAAAGGCGCATGGCGAAGAGGTCGGCATAATCGCGTGCGGTGTCGCGGAAAAGTTCATATTGAGGGGAGCTGAAGGAATCCGACTCGCGGGGTTGATTATCGGGACTGAAGAAGGCCGGCATCACACGCGCGACATCGATGAGTTGGCTGGGCGCAGGGAGCGGGAGTGGCCGGAAAATCAGCCCGTCGATCAGGGCGAACGCGGCGGTGCAGGCGCCGATGGCGAGGGCCAGCGATGCCATGGCGGCGAGGCTCGCGGTGCGATGTTTGGCGAGCATGCGCAGACCGAAGCGGAAGTCGCGCAGGAGGGAGCCGAGCCAGGCGGCGGACTTGACGTCATAACTGGACTCGCGGAGCGCGAGCCGGTTGCCGAGCTGGCGGCGGGCGCGGAGTTCGGCTTCGGGGCGGGGCATGCCGCCGCGGACCAGATCGTCGATGCGCTGGTCGAGGTGAAACTGGAGTTCGTCATCGAGGCCGGCGGCCGTCTTTTCGGGGCGGAAGGCGTTGGCGATACGTGAAATCCAGGACATGGGATCTCCTTTTTGATCAGGCCTGTTCGAGGACTTGGCCGATGGCGGCGGCGATGGACGTCCAGCGGCGTTCCTCGTCAATGAGTTGTTTGCGGCCGGCCGGAGTGAGTTTGTAGACACGGGCGCGGCGGTTGTTTTCGGTGGTGGTCCACTCGGCGCGGATCCAGCCGGATTCTTCCAGGCGATGCAGGGCCGGATAGAGGGAGCCTTCCTCAACGCGCAGCAGATCGGAGATGGCCTCGATTTGCGCGGTGATGCCGTAGCCATGCAGCGGACCGCGCCGGTCGAGGATCTTGAGGACCAGGAGCGGCAGGGAACCCTGGAGTGCGTCTTGTTTGGGCATAATAAGATATCTCAGTAAGAAAGCTTAGTATGAGGCAATCGGGGGGAGGATGTCAAGGGGGAGCGGGCTTCGCGCGCCGAGGTTGGACCCGCAAGCGGGTACCGCTGGCGGCTGGGGTGGCTGATGGTTGTGTGCAGACTGCGGCGGCCAATGATAGCTACGCTGGTTCGCTGTTTGCTCCGGCGAAGCTCACGATTGCCAGGATGATGAAAGCACCCGCTACACACCTACACACCCAACGTAGACCGCCTTCGCTCAGAAACGTCGCGACCAGAAAAGTAACCGAAGCGAGCGCAAGGATAGCACCACCAAATCGTAGTTTGCTTTTCTTGCGATTTTCCATACGGGAAGGTTAACACCAGCAACGGTTGCCGGCGGGGAAGTCATTCATAATACCTTTAGCGGCTGGCTCCTTCGGCGCTGGGCGCTGCCCCGAAATGGCAGACGTTGCCGGAGTTGAACGACCGGGAACGCTCAATGGAAGGGGTTTACGACTCGCACGCTTCCATATCGCTGCCCGTGACTGAGATCTTCCGAGTAGACCGTGTCGGTTCCGAGCGCTTCGGCAGCCGCGAGAATAGCCGCGTCCCAGTAGGAGATCGCGAATCGCTCGGATTGCTCGATCGCGATTCGCACTAACTGATGATCGATGGTCTGACAAGGGAATGCCGTCCACTGCTCGATCCACTCCAAGGCTCGCGCGGCGGAGATCGGGCGCGACACCTTCTTGACTACAGTCACGAAGAATTCCTGCAGGACTTGCGCGGAAGTGCCGAAATCTATCGATTCAACCAGCTCCATAGCGCGCTTTCTCTTGGGCTCGTCCTTGCCCGCTCCGACCGCCGCATAAACGAGGACGTTGGTATCGAAGAATGCCCTAACGGTCATGCAAATCCTCCCGGGTCCAGGTCTTCTTGCCGAGCCGGCCTGGAGACTGTGCGCTCAATTGCCGCAATCGCGCGCGGGCGCGCTTTGCCCGATCCTGGTGCGCGGCGAGACCGGTCAAGTACTCACGGACCAGAGCGTTCACGGTGGAGTTGCGTTCGGCGGCATGCCGGCGAACGGTGGCAAGGACATCCTCGTCTACGCTGAGGGTGATGTTCTTCATTACCACAGTATATGTGTAACTGTGTGAATAGGCAATGGCGATGAACGTCGGCGCCCAAGCGCCGCAAATGAGGCGGTCAGGTCGCCTGCACTGTTATAATCACAGGCTGAAGCCTGTGCCACCATGGCAGGCAAGAAGCCTGTGCCACCATGGCAGGCTGAAGCCACCATGGCAGGCTGTGCCACCATCACAGGCTGAAGCCTGTGCTACCATCACCTAGCCCGCCAGTTCGCGGACCAGGTCGCCTACGAAGGCTTTGGCGTCGCCGAAGAGCATCAGGGTCTTGTTCAGGTAATAGAGATCGTTGTCGATGCCCGCGAAACCGGGGCTCAGGCTGCGCTTGATCACCATTACGGTTTTGGCTTTGTCGACATCCAGAATCGGCATGCCGTAGATGGGGCTGGATGGATCGGTGCGAGCGGCGGGATTGGTGACGTCGTTGGCGCCGATGATGAGCGCTACATCCGTTTGCGGGAACTCGGGATTGATGGCGTCCATATCCAGCAGCTTGTCGTAGGGGATGTCCGCTTCGGCCAACAGCACGTTCATGTGTCCGGGCATGCGGCCGGCTACGGGATGGATGGCGAAGGCGACGTTTACGCCGCGCTTGGTGAGGGCGTCGAACAGCTCGCGCACCTTGTGCTGCGCCTGCGCGACCGCCATGCCGTATCCGGGGACGATCACCACCGTATTGGCCGCGCCCAGGATGGCGGCGGCTTCCTCAGCGGTGGCGCTGCGCACGGGGCGGGCTTCGTGCGCGCCCGCGGCAGCGGCCTGCACCTGTCCGAAGGCGCCGAACAGGACGTTGGTGAAGGAGCGGTTCATGGCCTTCGACATGATCACGGAAAGGATGAAGCCCGAAGATCCGTCGAGCGCGCCGGCCACGATGAGTAGCTTGCTGTCGAGCACGAAGCCCATGGCGGCCGCCGAGAGGCCGGCGTAGGCGTTGAGCAGCGAGATCACGGTGGGCATGTCGGCGCCGCCGATGGGGACGATCATGAGCACGCCGAAGACGAGCGGGATGGCAATGATCAGCGGAAACAGACGGGTGTGGCCGGGATCGGCGACCAGAAGCACCGCCAGCGCCACGGAAATGGCCAGCAGCGAGAGATTGACGATGTTCTGTCCTTTATAAGTGATGGGGCGCTGCGGCAATAGCTCCTGCAACTTGCCGGCCGCCATCAGGCTGCCGGTAAAGGTGAGGCTGCCGAGGATCACTTCCATCGCCAGGACCGCCATCATGACCGCGGGGACGTGCGGCGCGCGCAGATAGTATTCCGCCGTGCCGACCAGCGCCACGCAGAGGGCGCCGAACGCGTGGCTGAGCGCCGTTCGCTGGGGGACCGCGGTCATGTGCACGCGGCCCAGCGGCACGCCGACGATGACGCCGAGGACCAGCGCGATGGCGATGGATCTGTAATCGACGATGCCGCGGTGGAGCAGGGTGGCGCAAATCGCCAGCAACATGCCGAGTTCTCCGGCCCGGACGCCGCGGCGGGCGGAACTGGGCGAGCTCATCCATTTGAGCGACAGAACGAATAGCACCGTCGCGATGAGGTAAGCGATCTGGATGATGCGATCGGTGGCGAGCTCCGTGGTCATGGCTTTTTGGGTTTGCTGGCCTTGAACATCTTGAGCATGCGGTCGGTGATGATGAAGCCGCCGACGAGGTTGCTGGTAGCGGCCACGATGGCAATGGAACCGAGGATCGTGGCGAGGCCGCTTTTGTGTTCGCCCGCGAGGATGATGGCGCCCACCACGGCGATGGCGTCTAGGGCGTTGGTGAGCGACATGAGGGGCGTGTGCAGCAGGGGCGAGACGCGGCGGATGACCTCGAATCCGACGAAGGCCGCCAGGATGAATATATAGAGGCTTGCGATGATATCTGTCAAATTTATGTCCTCGGCGGAACAACCTCGGCGGGGCTTAAGCCCCGCGCGGGCTAAAGCCCGCCCTCCAATGCAAAGAATTCGCGCAGACGCGGGTTGACTATTTTGCCGCCCTCGGTCAACAGGGTTTCGCGGGTGATTTCGTCGTCCGCATCGGTGTGGAGCTTGCCCTCCCGGAACAAGTGCAATAAAAACGCGGTGACGTTGCGCGCGTAGAGTTGGCTGGCGTGATAGGGAACCGTGCTGGCCAGATTGATGGATCCGAGCACCGCGACGCCCTGTTCTTCGACCACTTCGCCGGCGCGGGTGACTTCGCAGTTGCCGCCGCGCTCGGCCGCCAGATCCACCACCACCGAGCCGGGCGCCATGCGGTGGAGCATGTCGCGTGTGACCAGCACGGGCGACTTCTTGCCGGGCACTACGGCGGCGGCGATGACCACATCGCTTTGGGCGACTTGATCGCCTAGCAACTCCGCCTGCCGCTTGTAAAAGGTGTCGTCCTGCGCCTTGGCATAGCCGCGCGCGTCTTGTGCGTCGGCCACCTGGATGGGGAGCTCGACGAAGCGGCCGCCTACGCTCAACACCTGTTCCCTGGCGGCGGGCCGCATATCGTAAGCGGAGGCCACTGCGCCGAGGCGGCGGGCGGTGGCGATAGCCTGCAGTCCGGCTACACCCGCGCCGATGACGAAGACGCGCGCCGGCGTAATGGTGCCCGCGGCGGTGGTCAACATGGGAAACATCCGGGGAAGCCGGTCGGCGGCCAGCAACACGGCCTTGTAGCCGCAGATGGTGGCCATGGACGAGAGCGCATCCATGCTTTGCGCGCGCGTGATGCGCGGCATCAGCTCGATGGAAAACGCGGTGACGCCGGTGGCCGCGAGTTGCTGGATGGTCTCGAGTTGCCCGAGAGGCCGGACGAAGCCGACCAGAGTCTGGCCGGCGCGGAGCAGCGGCAGATCGGCTTGACCGGTGCGATCGTTGGAGCCGTAGCATAGCACCTGGACGATCACGTCGGCCAGGCGGAAGACCTCGGCGCGCGCGGGGGCGAGTTGGGCGCCTTTGGCGGTGTAGTCGGTATCCAGGTACCCGGCGGCCAGCCCGGCGCCAGACTCGACGACGACTTGGAAGCTGGCTTTCGTCAGGCTGGGAATGACGGCGGGAACCAGCGCGACGCGCCGCTCGCCGGGGAAGCTCTCCCGGGGAACACCGATCACCATACAGACTATGGTACTCGCGCGAGCGGAGGAGTGGAGTGGCTGTTTGTGCGCGGGCAAGGGCGCACTGCCGGAGTTGGCTGGGAGGCAGGGATTCGAACCCCGATACGCAGATCCAGAGTCTGCAGTCTTACCGTTAGACGACCTCCCAACGGCAAGTTCATTTTAGCATTGCGACGGATGGCGGCGGGGACTAGCACATCGTACAGATAGTTCCTTATAAAATAGGGGCAGTTCGGTTGCACCGTGGGGCGGCCAATCTTGGCCGCAGCCGCCTTTCAGGCGGCCAAGCCGGCTAAAAGCCGTCCCCAGAGGGGACCCCAGGGCAGAATTGCCCGCCCCACAAACGCCATGGTCACTTGTCAACCAGCGCGGATATGGCGCTTTGGCCGCAACTGGACGATGTACTAGCCATGGTGACCGTGGCGCGCGGGCGCGGCCGGGGGGGTGCCGGCGTACTCGATCAGCGCCATGAAGCCGTAATCCATATGCAGTTGCATGTGGCAGTGAAACAGAGACGGACCTGGATTATCCGCGACGAAATCCACTTCCACCTGGCGGCGCGCCGGCACCATCACGACATCCTTGACGACTCCGGAGGTGGCCGTCCCGGCAAACTGCGTCAGCTCGAAGGAGTGACGATGCAGGTGCACCGGATGAGATTCGTCGCTTTGGTTATCGAAGCGGAGCCGGTATCGCCTGTTGGCCTGGACCCGAATCGGGTCGGTCTTGGGAAAGGACTTCCCGTTGATGGTCCAGTGATCCACCCAGCGGTTGCCCGCAAACTTCTGCCGGAAGACCAGCGGCACCACCTCCACATCCCGCGGAAGCGGGTCTGGCTGCCGTCCGAAGATGGTGTAGTCCCAGCGGGCGCCGGAGGGCGCGGCCCACTGCGCCGGACCTTGGCGGCTGGCGTATTCCACGACCACTCCCAAGCCAGCTTTTCGCGCGC
This sequence comes from Bryobacteraceae bacterium, assembly GCA_049520215.1. Taxonomy (GTDB): domain Bacteria; phylum Acidobacteriota; class Terriglobia; order Bryobacterales; family Bryobacteraceae; genus Bog-159. The sequence goes on from JBEKPZ010000119.1 coordinate 6,902, forward strand.
GGTCGTCGACTTCGCCGAGAATCCAGACGCCCGGCTGGCGCATGGTGACGATGGCGTCGACTCGCTCGGCCGGGCCGAGCTCGAGCAGCTCCACTTCGCGGGGAGCGGGCACGGGGTTGCCGTCGAGGGCGGCTACTTCGAACTTGTGGCCGGGGAGTGCCAGGCGATGCAGCATGGTGGCGTTGGCGTTCAGGATGCGGAACATTATCCGCTGGCCCTCCGTGACGCGGATGGGATCGCCGTAGCCCAGCGCGTGGCTGTTAATGGAGAAGCTCTGATAGATCACATCGAGCGTGCCTTCGTCCGCGCCCATGGTTCCGAGGTAGGGTTCCCATCCATGCAGCGCCAGGAAGACTTCCGCGTCATAGCGGCCGGGATCGCTGGCTGGCTCGACATACAAGAACCCGAACTGCCCGGTATAGGTGGCCCGTTTGAGATTCCGGCCGGCGGAGACGTGCGTGTGATACCAGCGCGTTCCCGAGGGGCGGGGCACGAAGGTGTAACGCCGGGAGCCATGGGGCGGGACCATGGGCGTTCCCTCTTCTTCGGCGCCGTCGACCTCGGAAGGGACAAACAGGCCGTGCCAATGGACAATCTCCGGGAGGGGCGTTTCATTGTGCACATCCACCGTGACGGGCCGGCCCTCGCGGAGGCGCAGGACCGGACCCGGCGCCGAACCGTTATATCCGGTGGTCTGAATGGTGCGTCGCGGAGCGATTTCCAACTCTACCGGCGAGATGCGCAACGTTATGTCGGCTTTAGGGTTGTCCGGTGCGGCTTGGGCGGCCAGCGCAGCCAGAAATTGTCGGCGATCCATGGCGGGCCGGCTTTCCATGCGTTTATTGTACAGGGTGGCCTGGAAACTGGCACGGTTGGGAACCGCTCCGTTGAAGACGTGAACCGCTGCCGGCCTGGGGCCGGTGGACCGGCGAGGGCGCCGGTCCGCGGGCGAGGGCGCCCGCCCCACTGCTCCACGTGTCTTGATTACGTTTGGTGGCCCGGTCAATGGGCACGGGCCGTTACTGAATCATGGACACGGTGTAGCCCGCGCTGAGCCCAGTATGGGTGCCGCCGGCGTCGGCGAGCAGGTGCGCGCCGCCCTGGAAGTTGACCTTGTCGGCCACAATCGCCATCTGAGTGCCGGCGGTTCCGGAGCCGTTGTCCACGGTGAGTGTGCCATGCGGGAGATACAGCGATCCGGTTAGATTCATGGTGGCGCCTCCCGCGAAAGTGCTGGCTCCGGGTGAGAGCATGGTGCGGTCCTGATAGAAGAGCACGCCTTGATAGGCACCCGACGATTGCGCCGACAGGGTAACGCTCGAGCCATTGGCGATGTTCACGGTAGCCCCGTTGGTGAGGTAAATGAGCACGCCGCCGGTGGCGGTGACCGTAGAACCGCCCTGTATGCTGAAGGCGCCTCCGTCGACGATGTAGATGCCCGAACTCATCTGCAGCGCCATGCCGTTTCCCAGGGAGAAGCCGCAATACGTACCGGGCGCGGGCGTATATTGTGTCGCCTGCCATGCGGTGAAATTGCCGGACTGGCAGCTTCCTGCGGGCGTGGGCGACGACAGATTCGCAAATGGGTCGTTGGCCGAACTCGCTCCGGTGGAGGGCACCACGCTGGTGCTGCCGCCGTTGTCCTTATAGAAACTGCCGACCACGTCGATGACCGGCGCAGTGACAGTGGCACCGCCGGTGACATACATGGCCGCCGCGGAGTTAGAGGCGGAGGCGGTGGAATCGACATAGATGCCGCAACTCAACTCGACCGACGCGCCATTGCCCGCCTGGAAAGCGTCGGACGCGGTGGGATCGAGGATATAGATGCAGGAACCGGCGCCGGCGCTGCCCATGGCTCCGGCGGTGGCGATGGCGCCGGGGCTGAGACCGCCGCGCGCGAAGGCCGCCCCAAACAGCGCCGGCAGGGCCTCGTGGACGCGCACGATGGCCCAATAGGCGGCGGCCGGTCCGGAAACCGTGGGCACCGGGCTGGTGATGCCGGCCTGCACGCTGACCGTGTCGATGCCGGAGGTGGTGAAACCGTTGGCCGACGCCAGCATGCAGGCATTGTCAAAGCTGGTGGAGGGCGAACTGGGGGCGGTGGCCGGACAGTTGGTGGCCGCGCCGCAAAACACCTTGTTGGCGCAGGTTGGCCCGCTGGGATCGGCAGTCACCGCCGCGCGCACTGCCGCCAGGGCGGCTGCGTCCGCGGCCGCCTGCGCGGCTTGCTGCCGGTAATAGGCCCATCCCAAATCCACCACCAGACCCAGCATTCCCAGGATCACCGTCAGAGACAGCGTCATCATCAAGGCCGCTTGTCCGCATCGCCACTCAGTCGATTTCCGCATATCAATACAAGATTACTTGCCGGGACTCCGCGGTAAACGTCACCCCGGAAAACTGCATCCCCCTGGTCCCGGGCGCGAACATCATCAGCATCGAAGTGAAGTTGTAGGATGCGGAGATGACGATGTCCGATCCCGCCGCGTTGCCGCCCGCGGGCGGCCACACGGTGTTATTGCCGGCACACGTGTTCAGGGGGTTGCAAGTCACGCTGCCCGCGTTGGATGTCAAGGTCACATTGAGGGCCGAGGCGGGCATGCCCAGCGCGTAGGCCGAGATGGTGGTGGCAAGCTGGCTCACGGTTGTCGCGCAGCCCGCTCCGGCGCAGCCAGCGCCGCGTGTCGCCGCGCTCCGGCACGCGGCTTTGACGGATTGGGCCAGGCTGTGATAATCCCACATCCCGCGGCAGATCTCGACGATCGAGAACTGGATAAAGATCAGCGGGATGGCCACCAGCGTGAACTCGACGATGGCGCTGCCTTTCCCGCCTTGGTGTTTGCGCATATCAGTTTCGAATAGGCATTTCGACCATGCGGGTGATGGATAGAGAGCCGGCCATCAGGCCGGGCAGTGGAATCAGTTGCATGGTATTGTAGGTGACCGAGACCTGCACCGTATTCATGTTGCCGGCCCCCGGAGTCCTGGCAGTCACCGTCACGGTGACGGGCGTGCCGGTGCAGGTTGTGACGCCGGAGCCGACTCCCGGCGCATCTCCCAATTCGCCCAATACATAAGTGCACACCTGCGTGACGATGGCGCCGCTCTGGGCGACGGTAAGCGACTGGGACGCATACATGGCGGCGGAGCGCGCGGCATTTTGGGTGGAGACCAGCGCGTAGGCGAAGATTCCAAAGTTAAATGCGGCCACGAAGGCGAAAACGAGCCAGGGAACCAGCAGGGTGACCTCCACTACGGCTTGCCCGGATTGGCGCGACGGCAGATTCAAAATGCACTCCCAAGAATCTTATCGGCAGGAAACGGCGGTTCCGTCAGCGAGGCAGACGACACCATGCGATCGTCTGCCCCACGGACATTGTGGCTAAGGCGATTTTCGCCGCATCTTCAGGTGATTTTCCTTAGGCGATTCCGCCCGGCCGGCCGATGTACTAACTAGAAGTATGGCCAGATCTGGCGTGCGCGAAGGAGTGCGGTACGCCATTGCCAGCCAGACGATGACGGGGATGGGGCAGGACGCATCCATCAAGAGCGTCGTGCAACAGAACGCCATGGGGTGGTTGGCGGGATCCGCCGCCGACAGCCATTGTGACCGCATCGGTAAATGCCGCCGACAACCAGGCCACCACCATCCGGAACGACGCCAACCTGGTCCTTGTCATCTACGCCATCGGACTGGGCGGAACTTCCGCGGAGCCTATCGATGCAACCTTCATGGAGCGTGTTTCGAACGATCCCAGAAGCCCCATCTACAACTCCGCCAAGCCCGCCGGAGAGTACTTTTATTCTCCCACCGCCACGGATCTGGGCGGCGTATTTCAGCAAGTCGCCTCCGAGATTCTGAGGATCTCGCAGTGAAGCCCCTGGCGGGTCTGGAGACCCGCCGCAGGCGTGGACGCCCGCCCCACATCACATTGATAGATCCACACTGATGGCTAGTAGTAGTAAAGATTGAGCTAATCTGGAGCTTGGCCCATGAAACTACGCGAAATCGCCGCCCGGCTGGATTGCGAGCTAGCCGGCGGCGGTGACATCGAAATCACGGGAGTTGCCGGCATGGAGCACGCCGGTCCCGGCGAACTGACCTTTCTGGCGAACCCCAAGTATGCGCACAAGGTCAAGCACACGCGGGCGGGCGCCATCCTGGTATCCGAACCGGAGCGGGATATCAGCGGGCCGGCGGGGCTAGCCAGGCTGGTGTCGGGCAATCCATACCTGGATTTCGCGCGCGCGCTGGAGCTTTTCTATCAACCGCCGCGGCCCGCGCCCGGCATTCATCCGCTGGCTTTCGTTGCGGAAACGGCGGCGATCGGCGAGGGCGCCTCGATTGGGCCGTTCGCCGTGGTGGGCGAGCGCGTGCGCATCGGACGCAATGCCGTGTTGCATCCGCACGCGGTGGTTTACGAAGGCGCGCGCATCGGCGACGATTTCCTGGCCCATTCGCACGCCGTGGTGCGCGAGTTCTGCCAGATCGGGAACCGCGTGATTTTGCAGAATGGCGTGGTGGTGGGCGGAGACGGCTTCGGCTTCGCCAAGCGGGCGGACGGCACGCATTACAAGATCGTGCAGTCCGGCATCACCGTGATCGAAGACGATGTGGAGGTGCAAAGCCTGACCTCGGTGGATCGCGCTACGGCCGGCGAGACGCGGGTCAAGCGCGGCGCCAAGGTCGACAGCCTGGTGCAGATCGGGCATGCCTGCGTGGTGGGCGAGGACAACATTATTTGCGCGCAGACCGGCCTGGCCGGCAGTTCCATCCTGGAGCGGAACGTGCTGCTGGCGGGACAGGTAGGGGTATCCGGCCATCTGACCATTCACGACGACGCGATCGTGTATGCGCAGAGCGGTATCGGCGGCGACGTGCCCGCCGGCGCGCGCGTCTCCGGCTCTCCCGCCTTTGCGGCCAACGAATGGCTGCGTGCGATCACGGCGTTTCCCAAGCTGCCGGAACTATTGAAGACCGTGCGCGAACTCAAGAAACGAATCGAGCAACTGGAACATGGCAAACAATAAGACGCCTGACGGCCGCAAGCCGGTGGCCTACCTGGACCAGGATTTTCTGAACAGCCCGGATGCGCGGGCCATCCGGCTGCTGGCCGAGTACCTGGAGCCGCTGGCGGTCTTCCGCCACCAGAAGATCCGCGACACGGTGGTGTTTTTCGGCTCCGCCCGGATACGCGACGACGGTCCCCTGGCGCGGTATTACCACGATGCGCGCACGCTGGCGCGCATGGTCACCGAGTGGGCCGCGCAATTCACCGACAACGGCACGCACCGCTTCGTGGTCTGCTCCGGCGGAGGGCCGGGCATCATGGAGGCGGCCAATCGCGGCGCGGCCGATGCCGGAGGCAAGACCGTCGGCTTGAACATCGGCTTGCCGTTCGAACAGTTCCCCAACCCGTACATCACGCCGGGCCTGAGCTTTGAGTTCCACTACTTCTTCATGCGCAAGCTGTGGTTCGCGTATCTGTCGAAGGCCTTGATCGTGTTTCCGGGGGGCTTCGGCACGCTCGACGAGATGATGGAGGTGCTGACCCTGACCCAAACGCAGAAGCTGGCCAAGAAAGTCGCGATTGTGCTCTACGGGTCGCGTTACTGGAAGGAGGTCGTCAATTTCGATGCGCTGGTGCGGCATGGCACCATCAGCGCGGAGGATCTGAATTTGTTCCGGTACGCGGACGATCCCGAGACGGCGTTTGGCATGCTCAAGGAACACCTGACAACTTACCTGCAACCGGAGACGCCGGAAACGCCGGCGATTTCGAAGTCGCGGAATCCGTTGAAGCCGGCGGGGGCGTAGGGGGAGGCGGAAGACAGAAGACAGAATACAGAAGTCAGAAGACAGAAGTGAGAAGGCGCGGCCGGGCTCAGGCGTGGCGGCCTTCATTCTGACTTCTGACTTCTGACTTCTGACTTCTGTCTTCTGACTTCTCTTCCTGCACCCACACTTTCTGCGCCGCCGAGCGTCCCAGTTGCACGCGCTGGCCGTCGACGCGCAGGGTCAGCGTGTCGTCCGCATTGCGCGCTTCCACGCTCACCCTGGAACCGGGCCGCACTCCCAAGCCTTCCAGGTACTCCAGCAGCCGCCGGTCGCGCTCGTACACGCTGGTGACCGCGACGGCTTCACTGGCAGTGCTTTCGTCGAGGGTCTTCAGGCCGCGGCGGCGGCGGTCGGCGGGCGTGTCCAAGCCCACGCGGTTGCCGTGCGGGCAGGCTTCTCCGGCGCCCAGCTTTTCCACCAGCTTGCGTTCGAAGTCGCCCGAAACGGCGTGTTCGAGCTGCTCGGCCTCTTCGTGGACCTTGTACCACTCCATGCCGAAGATCTCGGTGAGCATGCGCTCGATCAAGTGGTGCCGGTTCAAAACGCGATTGGCGATCTCGCGGCCGGCGGAGGTCAGGGTGATGTGGCCCTCCTCGTCCACGCGAATCAGCACATCGCGCTTCAGGCGCTTGATGGCCATGGTCACTGCGGGCGCCGTGACGTTCAGCCAACGCGACAGAGTGGCCGCCTTCACGGTTTCGCCCTCGGATTCGGCTTCCGCGATGGCCTTGAGGTAATTTTCCTTGGAAATGGTGATTTTCACGCGCTTGCTCCGATTGTATCGCGCTGTGGGAGAATCGAGAGCGGGACTTGAAGACCAATGGAGCAACTGCTGGCGGCTGTGGAATCGGCCCGCATCTACGACCTCGCACAGCCTTATTACCTGGGGATGCCGCACCATCCCAATCATCCGCCGTTCCTGTTCGGGTTAAACAAAAAACATGGCGATTACGTGGCGCGTAATGGCGCGAGTTCGGCTTCCGAAGGTCTGGCGCTAGGCGGGCACGTGGGCACGCACATCGACGCGCTGTGCCATTTTTCGTGCGGCGGCAAGCTCTACGGCGGCGAAAAGGCGGCTGGGCTGCAAACCTACGCGGGCGGGCTGGAGCGGCATACGGTCGATACGATCGCGCCCGTTCTGCGCCGCGGCGTGCTGCTGGATATCGCAGGGCAGATGGGAACGGAAGCGTTGCCCGCCGATTTCGAAATTACACCCGAACAGTTGGACGCAGCCGCGGCCACGGCGCAAGCGCAAGTGCGGCCCGGGGATGTGGTGCTGCTGCGCACCGGATGGGCGCGCTTCTGGGACGATGCAGCGCGGTTCATCGCGCAGGTGCACGGGCCGGGGCCGGGCGTGGCGGGCGCGCGCTGGTTCAGCAGCCGGGGTGTATTCGCCGCCGGTTCCGATACCGTGGCCTTCGAGAAGGTGCCCGACTCAAACATGCCGGTACACGTGCATCTGCTGGTGGAAAGCGGCATACACATTATCGAGTGCCTGAACCTGGAGCAACTGGCGGCGGAGCGACGGTATACTTTTTTATTCGTGGCTACGCCGCTGAAGATTCGCGGAGGCACCGGATCGCCCATCCGCCCGCTGGCTATCGCATGACTACGCCGTCCGACTTCGCCCCCGCGCGCGAAGGGGAGCAGATCGACGCGCAGGCGCTGGCCGCCTACCTGCGCGGCAAGCTCGAAGGCGTCGAGCAAGGGCTGGCGGTGCGGCAATTTCCCGGCGGGCACTCCAACCTGACGTATCTGCTGGAAGCCGGCGGGCGCGAGTATGTGCTGCGGCGTCCGCCACTGGGCCCCGTGGCGCCCAAGGCTCACGACATGGCGCGCGAATACAGCGTGCTGGGCGCGGTGCATCCGTTCTTTCGGCAAGCGCCGCGTGTGTTCCTGCTGTGCGAGGACCCGGCGGTGATCGGCGCGATCTTCTTCGTGATGGAGCGGCGCCGTGGGTTGGTGCTGCGCCGCGAGGTTCCGGCTGAATACGCGGGTGATGCGGGCTTCGGCGGCCGCGTGAGCGAGGCCTTCGTGGATTGCCTGGCCGCGCTGCACGCCGTGGAGGTAAGCCGAGTGATGCTGGGCAAGCCCGCCGGCTTCCTGGAGCGGCAAGTGAGCGGCTGGGCCGAACGCTGGCGGCGCGCGCAAACCGAAACGCTGCCGCAGATGGATCAGCTCATCCGCTGGCTCACGGATCGGTTGCCGGAATCGCCCGCGCCCACGCTGGTGCATAACGATTACAAGCTCGACAATTTGATGCTGGACTCGGGCGATCCGGGCCGCGTGGAAGCGGTGCTCGATTGGGAGATGGCCACCGTAGGCGATCCGCTGGTGGATCTGGGCTGCGTGATGTGCTACTGGCCGGAGGCGGGCGATCCGCCGGTGCGGCGCGATGCGCTGAGCGCTATTACCACGCTGCCCGGATGGTTCACGCGCGCGCAACTCGTGGAGCGCTACGCGCGCATCACCGGGCGGGATGTTTCCGGCCTCGGCTATTATGAAGTGTTCGGTATTTTCAAGATCGCCGTGGTTCTCCAGCAAATCTATTTCCGGTATCACCGCGGGCAGACGCGGGACGAGCGCTTTCGCAACTTCGACCAGCGTGTGCGCGGGCTGGTGGAGATTGCCGCCGCGGTCGCGGAGAGAGCCGGTTGAGCTCCCTTTATTTGATCCGGCATGGCCAGGCAGGCACGCGCGGGCACTATGATGCGCTGTCGGATTTGGGCCGGCGGCAGGCTTACCTGCTGGGCCAGCATCTGGCGGCGCAGAAGGTCCCGTTCAGGGCGTTCATTGCCGGGTGCCTGAATCGCCAGCGGCAGACCGCCGAGCAAGTCTGGTGCGCTTATCGGGATGCGTGCGTCGCGGTTCCGGAAATTGTTTTGGAGCCGCAATGGAACGAGTTCGATCTGACCGCGGTCTTCAGCGAATTCGCGCCGCTGCTGAGCGAGGCCGATCCGCAGTTCAAACAGGATTATCAGGAATTGTTGCGGAAGCTGGAGGACGAGCAATCGCCCATCCATCACGTCTGGACCGACTGCGATACGCAGGTGATGCGCGCCTGGATTGAAGGACGCTACCCGAGCCGTGCGGAGTCGTGGGCGGCGTTCGGCCAGCGCGTCCTGGGAGCGCGCGCATCGCTGGCCGCGTACCAGCGCGGCGACGCGGTGGCGATCTTTACATCCGCCACGCCGATTGCGATTTGGGTGGCGGCGGCGTTGGGCGGGTCCGACGGCCACATCATGCGGCTGGCCGGCGTGATGCGCAACTCGGCCGTCACCAGCATGCGTCTGCGGGACGACGAACTAATGCTGTTCAGCTTCAACGGCGTGCCGCACCTGAACGCGCCGGAGCTCCGCACCTTTCGGTAAGCACTATGCGAATCATTGAGTCTGTCGAGGAATTGCGATCGTTGATTGGCCAGGAAGTAGCCGTCGGCGATTGGTTCCCGGTCGAGCAATCGCGCATCGACGCCTTCGCCGACGCCACCGGCGATCACCAGTGGATCCATCAGGACGTGGAGCGCGCCAAGGCCGAGTCGCCTTTTGGCCGCACCATCGCGCACGGGTTCCTGACGTTGTCGCTGCTGAGTTGCCTCTCGCACGAGTGCTTCGAGATCCGCGGCGATTTCAAGATGCGGATCAATTACGGGCTGAACCGCGTGCGCTTTCCGGCGCCAGTGCTGGCGGGGTCGCGCATCCGGCCGCGGTTCACGCTGCAGTCGCTGGAAGCGTTCGACGAAGGGTATCAGGCGGTGTGGGCGGTTGCGATGGAGGTGGAAGGCGGACGCAAGCCGGCGCTTTATGCCGAGTGGGTGGTGCGCCTGTATACGTAGTGCGCGGTGCGAAGAGCGGGACTGAGAGTCCCGCGCAGGCTGAGAGCCTGCCCCACGCGGGCAATGGGACGAATGTTAGAATGCGCAAAGGCATGGCCATCGCACCTTCGCCTCCTCTTGAAACCACTTCTGTCCGGAAGCCGCGCCGGATCGCCCTCACAGTGGTTGTTGCGTTGCTGCTCCTGTTGGGCCTGGATGCCCTGCTGTTTCGCACGCGCCTGTACACTTCGATTCTGGAACCGGATTCTTCCGCTGGACTCCTGGAACTGATCCTTTGGCGCGAAAAGGCGGCGCAGCAAACGGCGGGCGACAATCTGGTGGTGACGCTGGGCAATTCGCGCATGGGCTATGTGCCAAAGGTAGTGGACCAGCGGCCGCGACAGACAGGCTATGCCGTCAGGACCGCCGGCGTGGCAGGCAGCGATCCGCGCACCTGGTACTACCTGCTGCGCGACCTGGATTCCACGGCGCGCCGTTATCGCGCAATTGTGTTTGGGGTCGACGACTACGACGATGAGGATCAGGCGTTCCACCCGGATGACGATATTCGCGCGCTGCATTATTGCGTTGCCAGGCTTCGGTTGGGCGACGCCATCGAGTTCGCGTCGTCGTTCCACAGCCGCGACGTGCAATGGGAAGCCTTTCGCGGGACGGTGCTGAAGGGGATCGCGCTGCAGAGCGACATCCAGGCGTTTTTGGCGCACCCGCTGAAACGCATCGCCTACGTTCAACTTTGCCACCGGGGCTGGCCCGACTGGACCTACGACTACGTGGAATCGTCCCGCAACATGGTGGGACTTCAGATCGATTGGTCCACCCTCAAGGCGACTTACCCGCCGGAGATGACCGATGAGCAGAAGGACACGGTGCGCGGCTGGCTGCTGCACGAGACTTATCCGCAGACCGGACGCCTGGCCCATTACTTTCGCACCTGGCTAGGGCGCACGGCCGACCGCTACCGCACCTCGCGCACCAAAATCATCTTTTTCCGCTTGCCGCGCGGACCGCTGGTACGCCCGGACTATCTGGTGAAGAAACGCAGCAGTTCCATCCGGGAATTGGCGTCCCGCCCCAATGTGATTCTGGCGAACGAACACCTCTTCGATGGTCTGGAGCATCCCGAGTTCTTCAAGGACGCCTTGCACATGAACCGGGATGGAGTGGAAAGGTTTTCGGGGATGGTGGCGGACGAGGTTGCCCGCATACTGGGCCCGCCGGATGCGCCGGCCGCGAAGTGATTTGACATGCTGTTCAACACCGCACATTTCTTCCTGTTCCTCGCTGTGGTGCTGGCGTTGTTCTACGCCAGCCCGCGCGCCCTCCGCAAATATATTCTGCTGGTTGCCAGTTATTTTTTTTACGGAAGTTGGAATTACAAATTCATTCCGCTGCTGCTGACTTTGACCGCGATCGATTACACGGCAGGCCGCTGGCTGGAGAAGGTTCCGCCGGGGCCGCGCAGGAAAATGGTCCTGATCCTGAGCCTGTGCGCGAACCTCGGCTTTCTGGGCTTCTTCAAGTTCTACAATTTTCTGGGGAGCAACCTGGCTTGGGTGCTGGACAGGCCCGCCGATGCGTTCTTTCTGAATATCGTGCTGCCGCTGGGCATCAGTTTCCACACGTTTCAAAGCATGTCGTACGTAGTGGATGTGTATCGCGGTGAGCAGGAGGCGGTGCGCAATCCCATCGACTATGCGCTGTTCATCTGCTTCTTCCCGCAACTCGTGGCGGGGCCGATCGTTCGCGCGCGCAATTTCTTCCACGATTTCTACCACTGGCATCCGCCCTCGGCCGAGGATGTTTCGCGCGGGGTCCTGTTGATGGCGCTGGGCCTGACGAAGAAGATGGCGTTCGCCGATCAGTTCGCCAAAGTGGCCAACGACTATTTCAAGAACGTCTCCGGAAATCCCGGCTGGCTGACGGCCTGGAGCGGAGTGATTGCGTTCGGGATGCAGATTTACTTCGATTTTTCGGGCTACACCGACATGGCCATCGGCATGGCGAAGCTGTTGGGCTTCCACTTCCCCGTGAACTTCCGGCGGCCGTACCTGGCCTCGAGCATCACGGATTTCTGGCGCCGCTGGCACATCTCGCTATCGACGTGGCTGCGCGACTATCTGTACATCTCACTGGGCGGAAATCGGCACGGACGCTGGATGACCTACCGGAATCTGATGCTCACTATGCTGCTGGGCGGACTATGGCACGGCGCGAGTTGGAACTTCGTAATCTGGGGAGGCTACCACGGGACGCTGCTCGCGGTGGAGCGCTTCTTTCGCGGCAACCGGCAGATCCGCGAGGATTGGAATTGGCTATATCCGTTTAAGGCGATCGGCACTTTCGCGCTGGTCATGATCGGGTGGGTATTCTTCCGCGCCGCCGATCTGCCGCAGAGCTTGCAGGTTCTGCGGCAGATGTTTGCCGGGCGGGGACACTTGTTGCTCGCGAATTGGCACCTGGAGTTGATCGCGATTGCGCTGGTGCTGGCGGTGGTGGAGGAGAAGTTCGAGGGGTTCGAGCGGGTGTTGAAGGCGCCCATGCTGGCATACGCTTCCGCGCTGGCGCTGATGTTTTTATGCATCGAGGTTTTTGGCGTTATCGACGCTTCGATTCCGTTCGTGTACTTTCAGTTCTGATAGTGTACAATCCCCTTTGATGAGAATCACGGCCATCGACACATACATCGCCGGCAATCCCTGGAAGAACTGGGTGTTTGCCAAGGTATCCACGAATGAAGGCATCCACGGCGTGGGCGAAGGCACGGTGAACTGCTTCGGCAAGACTGTGGAGACCGCCATCCACGAACTGAAGCCGTTGGTGATCGGGATGGACCCGTTCCAGGTGGAGACCATTTCGCAGCGCCTGGTGCGCGATGTGTATACCGACGGCGCGCAGATCCACATGTGCGCGGTGGCGGCCATCGAGATCGCGCTTTGGGACATCATCGGCAAGGCCTGCAACCAGCCCATCTACAACTTGTGGGGCGGGCAATGCCACGAGAAACTGCGCGCGTACGCCAATGGCTGGTATCGCGGGCCGCGCACGCCGGAGAGCTTCGCCGCGAAAGCCAGGGTGGTGGCCGCGCGGGGATATACGGCGCTCAAGTTCGATCCGTTTGGGTCGAGCTGGCGGTTCCTTTCGCGGTACGATTTCGATCTCGCCGTGGACATCATCCGGGCGGTGCGGGATGCCGTGGGGCCGCCGGTGGACCTGCTGATTGAAGGGCACTGCCGCTTCAACGTAGCAACCGCGGTGGAGTTCGCCGAAGCCATCCACCAGTTCCGGCCGACGTGGTTCGAAGAGCCGGTGGCGCACACCAACATTCCGGCCATGGTGGAAGTGGCGCGGCGCAGTCCGGTGCCCATCGCGACCGGCGAGAGCCTTTCGACCAAACAGCAGTTCGCGGAACTGCTGAAGCACGAGGTGGTGAATATTTTGCAGCCGGAGCCGTTGAACCTGGGCGGGCTGTTCGCCGCGCGCAAGATCGCGGACATGGTGGACGCGCATTTCGGCGTCATCGCTCCGCACAGCGCGCAGGGGCCGGTTTGCTCGGCGGCGTGCGTGCAGCTTAACGCCTCCATTCCCAATTTCTTCATTCATGAATTGTTCGACGAGTTCAACGA
>JBEKPZ010000120.1:0-20077 GCA_049520215.1 Bryobacteraceae bacterium
ATCCAATGCCGAAGCAGCCGCCGGTAACCGTACCGTGGCCGTCCCGGATTCACCCCAGTTGCACAGCACCGCCGCAGCCCGTCCCGGCGCGGTCAATGCCCGGAAGCTAACTTTCCCAGGACTCTCCAGAAGCGCTACCGGGAGATCGCGGGAAGCTTCACGTGCAGCCCCGGCAACCCACTCCCGCACCACTGCACTGTCTCGCCGCAGGTATCCCAGCGTAAGGGCCGTGCCAAAATAAATCGCCCGGCCGGCTCCGAAGCGATTTTCGATGGCAGCGGGGCGCCCGTCCGCGCCTGCAACCAAAACCTTCCCGCGCCCTTCGGGAATCACGCAGCGCCACAGCTCGCCATCCTTACCCGTTCCGCCTTGAGCCAGTAGGAACGGCTCCCATACCGCGTCGATATCCTCCAGGGTGAAGCCGAAAACATCGGAGAGCGGCCCGGGCGGCATTTGCCGGGTGACGCCCTGCTCGTCCTTCCAGCCCACCAGTCCGTCGGCCCATAGCGTGCCGCCCGCGCGGACAAACCCGCGGATCGCATCCACCGCCTTGCCACTCAAGGCATAGCAATACGGAAGGTAAAGCACCTTGTAGCGCCCGGCCACGCCGGCTTCCAGTTCGCTGGTGTCCAGGAAATCGACCGGCACGTGGGAACGGTCGAGCGCCTTGTAACAACCCATCAACGAATGGACCACATCATCGCCCGGCCGCCGCCAGCCGTCGATGGAATAGAGCAGCATGGCGTCGCGGTCATAGAGAATCGCGGCGCGAGCCGCCACGGGCCGGGCGCTCAAGAAAAAGCTGTCGTGCCGCCGCAGCACCTCCGCAACGGATTGGGTAGCGCGCGTTCGCGCCGTGGATTCGCCCTGCGGTCCAGCCAGCGCCCATTCGCCGGCCTCATTCCCCTCCGTGCGCGGATGCCACAACCAGAACAGGATGCCCCGTGCGCCGTTGCCGATGCCGTCCCACAACCAGCGCGTGATTTCGCCCGCGGTGGGGTTCAGGGGCCGAGTGCCGGTGAGTATAGTAGGGCCGGCCTGCAACTCGGTCACCCACCATGGCGCTGGCGCCGACACGCTGCGGACCAGATCGCAGCAGTAGCCGTACGCCACGCCGAAGTCCTCGCGCGGGAACATGCCGAAGTGCCACGCCGCGTGCATCGACGCGCCCAGGAAGGCGGCAGTGGGTTTGAGCTGCCACAAATCGCGCCCGGATGCCGGCATATTGGAGGTCAACCCCGGCGGATTGATGTGCGTGAGCGCGCCGGGGTGATGCCGGTCGACCTGGGCGTGAATCCAGCGGAGTTGATCGGCGAGGTGCGCGCAGCGGAAGCGCCGCCAGTCGAGCAAGGAGGGATAATCCGCCCAACTCGCCACCCGCGGTTCGACGGGCGCTTGCACGTCTTCGAATCGCGCCAGCGGCCGATACCACAACCGGTTCAGCTTCTCGACTGTGCCGTACTTCCGTTCCAGCCAGCGTGCATACTCAGCCAGCACGAACGGCTCGGCGCCGCTATTGATGCCGGGTTCGTTCTGCAAAAGCCACACGCCGTGCGCCGGGTGGCTCTTATAGCGCGTGACGACCTTTTCGATATAGATCTCCGAGAAGGGTCGCAGGCCCGGATCGGAAAGATCGCGCCAGGCGTGGTAGAACGGAGCCGTGCCCATCCATCCGGGCGGGTCTTCGGAACAGAGCGTGTTGGCGATGAGGATGCCGTTCTGCGCCGCGGCATCGTAGATCCAGTCGTAGCCTGCGAAGTTCCACTGGCCCTGTTGGCGCTCGATGTGGTCCCAGATGGTGAAGACGCGCGCCACCGTCAGACCGGTCTGCGACATGCGGCGGAAGTGCTCGAAGACCGATTCACGGGTCTCGGTGGCATTCAGAAAGAATTCCGCTCCGATGCGGGGGCGCGTTAGCAAGGGGATTGCCGATGGTTCCCGTGCCGGTTGCGCTGCCAGCGCCCCCAGGCCCAGGCTCGCGCCGCCGCCAAGAATGGCACGCCGGGAGATGCGCTCCATCGCCGGTTTTGTGATCTGCATCTGCGCGCATCTTAGCACCTGTGGGGCAGGTTGGTAACCTGCAAGCCGATTGTTAATCGGCCTTCGCGAGCGAAGCTCGCGTTCCACAGGCCGTGCCATTGCGCAGGGACGCGTCGGTCTGAGCCACTAAGGTGGCAGGCAGCGTGACGCGTCCCTCGACCAGGCTATGATTCGAGATTAGAGAATCCGAGGCCCCGCGAATATCCTGTCCGTAGAGTATTTTTCGTCCCCAAATCTACCGAATGGACGGGATATGATCGAAGAAGCCAAGCTGATACGTTACCTATGGAGCCTGAGGAAACCAAAGACGCCGTGGTTCCCAAACGGAGCGTGCAGCCTCTGCAGTGGGGCGCTCAAGTCGTGCTGCTGGCCAGCTTTGGCGGCATGCTGGGACTGATGCTGTTCGCCGGCATCGACTCGCTGCGCGCCTTGCGCCAGATTCAGTCGCGCAACGTCCAGATCCGCCAGACCTTCTTGCTGCGTAATCGCGCCCTGGAGGAGATCCGCTCGGCCCTATACCAGTCCGGCACGTTCACGCGCGATTATCTGCTGGAACGGGATGCTTCGCGCGCGGAAACGTATCGCGCCAGCCTGCAGAAAGTCCGCGGAGAAATGGATGCGGCGCTGGGCCGCTACTCGCAATCCCTGGATGCCGGAGAACAAGCGCCGTTTTCGGCTTTGCAGGCCCGCATTGCCGACTACTGGAAAGCGCTCGACCCCATCTCCCATTGGGATGCCAGAGAAAAGTTGGCCCGCACCGACGCTTTCATGCACCGGGAACTTTTCCCGCGCCGCGCCACTACGCTTGAAATCGCCGATCGCATCGGCGCCGTCAACGAGCAGGAACTCAACAACGGCGACGAGCGGCTGAAGGTCCTCTTCGACCGCTTTCGCTACCGGCTGATCCTGATGCTCGCCATCACCCTGGGAATCGGCGCGCTGCTGGCCGTCGCCACCATCCGGCACATCCTGCGCCTGGCGCGCGACGCCGATTTGCGCTATCGCCAAGTGGCCCTGGCGCAGGCCAAGCTGAAGGAACTCTCCGCTCGCCTGGTGGACGCGCAGGAGCAGGAACGCCGCGCCATCTCCCGCGAGCTGCACGATGAAGTCGGTCAGTCGCTGAGCGCGCTTTTGATGGAACTGGGCAATCTGGGAGCCGTCGCGCCCGGCGACGCCGAGTTGCGCAGCCACGTCGAGTCCATCCGCAAACTGGCCGAGAGCAGCGTGCACGTGGTACGCAATATGGCGCTGTTGTTGCGTCCCTCCATGCTGGACGACCTGGGCCTGGTGCCCGCCTTGCAATGGCAGGCGCGCGAGATTTCCAAACGCACCGGCTTGGCCGTCACGGTGGAGGCCGACAACGTAGCGGACGATCTGCCCGAAGAGCACAAGACCTGTATCTATCGCGTGGTGCAGGAAGCGCTCAACAACTGCGCCCGGCACGCCTTCGCGCGCAGCGTGCGCATCGAGGTCGTGCAGGAAAGCGACCGCATCTTCTTGCATGTGCTCGACGACGGGCAGGGCTTCACCAGCACGCACACGCGCGGCCTCGGCCTGCTGGGCATCGAAGAGCGGGTGACGCACCTGGGCGGCTGTTTCCACCTGCAATCCGAGCCTGGGCGCGGCGTCAGGTTGAGCATCGAAATCCCGTTAGCATCGCGCCCCGTGGAGGTCATCGCATGATTCCCGTGCGCATCCTGCTCGCCGACGACCACACCGTCATGCGCAACGGCCTGCGCCTGCTGTTGGAGCGTCAGCCCCATTTGCAGGTGGTCGGCGAAGCCGCGGACGGCCGCCAGGCGGTGGCGCTCAGCGAAACGCTCAATCCGGATGTGGTCGTCATGGACATCGCCATGCCCAACCTGAACGGCATCGAGGCCGCCCGCCAGATCGTCAACCGCAACCCGCGCACTGCCATCGCCATTCTCAGCATGCACTCCGACGAGAGCTACGTGATCCGCGCCCTGAAGGCCGGCGCGCGCGCCTACCTGCTGAAGGATTCCGCCGAAGCCGACCTGCTGGCGGCCGTCCGCGCGCTCACCGACGGCAAGTCTTTTTTCAGCCCGGCCATCAGCAAGATCCTGGTCGAAGATTACATGCGTCAGTTGGAGAGCCGCGGCGCCGAGGATACCTATGAGCTGCTCACCAATCGTGAGCGCGAGATCCTGCAGCTCCTGGCCGAAGGCCGCACTAACAAAGAAGTCGCCAACATGCTGAATCTCAGCCTGTATACGGTAGAGACCCATCGTGCGCACATTCTGCAAAAGCTGAACCTGCACAGCGTGCCCGAGCTGATTCTGTACGCCGTGCGCAAGGGCATCATCGCTTAACCTGGCCCTCCCAAGAAAGGCTTAGATGAGAGCTAGAATCGACGCCGTTCACTTAGTGATGTTTCGGTGGGGCAGGCGATCGTTTTATGTCGCCTGCCAACGCTCCTCGCGGGCGGCAGACCACAAAGTGCGATGGTCTGCCCCACCAAGGTGAACAGTATTGGAGCTAGGATGGAGAATTAGCTATGCAACTCAACGTTCCTCCCGACCTTGAAACGCTGATCAACAAACGCCTCGCCAGTGGCGCCTATACGAGCGTTGAGGATGTCTTGCGCCGCGCTCTGGAAGTTCAGGACGCCGAGGAAAGTTGGACTCGCGAGGAACGCCAGGCGCTATCGTCCCATCTCGAGGAAGGCTATCTGCAGGCCGAGCGTGGCGAGCTAATTGACGGCGATCGGGCTCGCCGTGAAATTCGGGCGATGAAAGAGAACTGGCTGCAAGATCGTGCACCTAAACAATGAGTGCTTATGCTCTCACACCGCTCGCCAGAACCGATATTTTTGACATCTGGACCCACATTGCCAAGGACAGCGAGGACGCCGCCAACCGCGTGGAACAGGCGATCTATGACGCATACGCGTTTGTCGCCGAAGCTCCCTTGCGCGGCCACTCCCGTCCCGATCTGACAAACCGCGCGCTTCGTTTCTGGACGCTGACCCGCTACCCCAACTACACGGTCGTTTATCGGCCCGAGACGGCTCCCGTTCGGGTTATCGCAGTCATCCACGGGAAAAGAAGAATCCTGCGCATTCTGAAACAGCGTCCCTGACATACCCAAAACAATGTGGCGCGCTCCTGCTTACGTCGCGATCCCCATAGTCGCCGCCGCCATCTACCTGGCCCTCTGTTACATCGCCAATCGCTCTGTATACTTCCCCGCGAAGTATCCGGAAGGCCTTTGGGACGCACAGTCCCTGCTGCGCGCGACTGACGTATGGCTTGACACGGAAGACGGCGTTCGCATTCACGCCTGGTCGATTCCGCGCGAGGGAGCCTCTTTCGTCACGCTGCACCTGCACGGAAATGCGGGCAACATCACGCACCGCTACCCCCAGTTTCACGAAATCGCCGCAGCCGGATCCGCCGTCCTCGCGCTGGATTACCGCGGTTACGGAAAAAGTCACGGCCGGCCCACCGAGCGCGGGCTCTATCGCGACGCCGACGCCGCCTACAATTACCTGTTGAAGGCCGGCTTTCGCCCGGACCACATCATCTTGCACGGCGAGTCGCTGGGCACCGCCGTGGCCGTGGATCTGGCCGCGCGCCGCCCGTGCGCGGCGGTTGTCCTCGAAGCGCCGTTTACGTCCGCGAATGACGTTGCCCGGATTGTCGCGCCGGTGATCGGTCCGATGCTCGTCTGGGGATTCGATTCGCGCGCGAAGATCGGTCGCATCCACGTGCCGGTCTTCTTCATCCAAGGCGATCGCGACGAGGTGATTCCGCTGCGCCTCGGCCAGGCACTGTTCGCCGCCGCGCGCGAACCCAAATCGTTCTGGCTGGTGGCGGGCGCCGGGCACAATGACATCGCCGAAACCGCCGGAGCCAGCTACCGGCAGCATCTGCAATCCTTCTACGAGCGTCTGCGAGTGCTTTGACCGCATTGGCAAATCTGCTAAACTGCAATTGCGTCTAGTTCAACAGTTCAACTGTCCCACCAATGCCTATCGTTACCGTCAAGAATAAATATCAAGTGGTCATCCCGCGGCGTGTCCGGGAACAGGTCGGCGTCGCGATCGGGGATGTGCTGGAAGCGAGGGCCGTAAGGGGCAAGATCGTGTTCGAGCCCAAGTCGATCGTGGATCGAGGCATTGCTGAAGGGCTCGACGATATCAAACAGGGGCGCGTGTATGGACCCTACCGCACGGCCGCAGAAGCGATGAAGGCGTTTCAGGCACGCAGTGCCAAACTTTCGAAGCGTCCGAAGCGTGCGGCCTCGTAACCGATGGAGCTGGTTTTCACCGAGCGGTTTGACCGCAGTCTCCGCCAGGCGCCGCCAGCGGTGCAGCGAGCGTTCTGGAAGCAGGCCGGATTCCTTCTGTCGAACTTGAACCATCCGTCGCTGCGGGCCAAGAAGTACGAAGGCGCCGCAGATCTCTGGCAGGCACGCGTAAACCGCGACTGGCGATTCTATTTCAGAATCATCGGCAACAAATATCACCTCGTGGACATCACCGCTCACCCGAAGTAAACATCCCCGTGCGATCATGATGGCTTGAGCCCACTTATTCTTGTCCTGCTGGCCCCCCTGATGAGCGGTGATATGGGCGGCGCTGCCCGCGATCTCGCCCGCACCGTAGCGGCTGCAGTCGCGCATGAACCTGTGGCGCTAACCGTCAAAAACCAGTCCGCCCTCTCCGCCGCCGACACCGCCGAAATTCGTCGCGTCTTCGAGTCCGAATTAAAGACGGCCGGGCAGCCGGCGGCGGAAGTCCGGATCGCCATCTCGGAGAATCTGACGCAGTTTCTCCTGGTGGCCGAGATTCATCGCCAGGGCGACCGCCAGGTGTTGCTGGAATCCTGGCCGCGCACGCCGGCGCCCTCCGCAGCCGCCCCGCAGGACAAGCCGGCGCGGGTCACGCTCGAAAAGAAGCTGGTATGGGAGCAGGACCGACCCATTCTGGATGTGGCGCAGTCGGGCGACGCGATGCTCGTGCTGGACGCCACCCGCGTGCTGCTGGTCCGCGGCGCAGAGCGCCAATCCGCGCCGATTCCCGCCACGCACCCATGGCCTCGTGACATCCGCGGGCGGCTTTCGGTCAGTGACTCTGCGTTCACCGCGTATCTGCCCGGCGCAATCTGCCGGGGCACCGCGCAGCCGCAGCTTTCGCTTGTGTGCCGCGACTCGCCGGATCCCTGGCTGCTTGCGCCGGGCGCCATCGCGCTCTTCGCGCCGGACCGCAACCTCTTCCCCGGCCACATCGACGTCGAACCCGGAGGCGCGCGCGACCTCCCGCCGTTCTACTCGGCCGCGCCCGCGGGCGATGCCTGGATCTTTGCCGCCGCCGACGGCCGCGCCCATGTTTACACGCATTCCTGGGAATCCGCCGGCGCCATCGACCAGTGGGGCAGCGATATCGCCGCCATCCAAACGCCCTGCGGCGCGCGCATTCTGGCCACCCGCCCCACGGGCCACACCGAGCCGGACGCCATCCGAACCTACGACCTCGGCGTCCCCGAAGGAAACGGCGGCGCACCCCGTCCCGCCGGACCGGCGATCGAATTCTCCGGACCCATTACCGCGCTATGGTCCGCCGGCAACTCCGCCACGGCGGTCTCGCGCGATCTCCAAACCGGACGCTATGCGGCTTTCATCCTGGCTCCCACTTGCGGTTCTTAGCGCGTCGGCCGTCTGCGGCGCGGCCACCCGCCCGCGCTACGGCGGAACTCTGCGCGTTGAGATGCTGGCCGCCCCGGCCGCCCTCGCCCCCACCTCCGCCGATGCCGCTCCGCTTCGCTCGCTGGCTTTCGAAACCCTGGTGCGCCTCGATGAGGCGGGCGCGCCGCAGCCCTGTCTGGCGCTATCCTGGCAGCACGACGCCGCCGCCAGGCGCTGGCAGTTCAACCTTCGGCCGGCGGTCAAGTTTCACGATGGCTCTCCGCTGACCGCCGCCGCCGCGGCGCCACTCTTGCAAGCCGCGCTGCCAGCCATGACCATCGCCGCCACTGGCGATACCGCCATCACCATCCGCGCCAATCGCCCGCTGCCCGATCTGCTGCTCGATTTGGCGCATAACGGTTGGCTGGACACCGGCCCGTTCCGCCAGGCTGCGTTCGAGCCGGGCCGCCGCGCCACGTTCGCCGCCAACGAAGACTACTGGGGCGGCCGGCCCTTCCTCGATGCCATCGACGTCCAACTCGGCCGCGCCCTGCGCGACCAACTCGCCGACCTCCAACTCGGCAAGGCCGACGTCGTAGAAGTAGCTCCCACCGACCTGCGCCGCGTTCTGGGTGGGACTGGCGTTTTGGGTGGGACAGGCTTCAGCCTGTCGTCGATATGGTCCTCCGCACCCGTGACCCTCATCGCCCTCGTGTTCCCAGGCGGCGATGCCCGCCTGCGCGAAGCCCTCGCCCTCTCCATCGACCGCGCCGCCATGCACACCGTGCTCCTGCAAAAGCAGGGAGAAGTCTCCGCCGCGCTGCTGCCGCAATGGATCTCCGGTTACGCCTTCGTCTTTCCCACGGCGCCCGATCTGCCGCGCGCCCGCGCGCTCGCCAACGCCCTGCCACCCGCGGCCCGCACGCTCACGCTCAGTTACGATCCCTCCCTGCGCATTGCCCGCTCTCTCGCCGAACGCGTGGCCGTCAACGCGCGCGATGCCGGATTGGCAGTGCAGGTCTCGCCGCAGAATCCGCGCGCCGACGTGCGGCTGGTCGAAATCCGCCTGGCCTCCTTGGACCCGGAGCAGGCCCTCGCCGGATTCGCAGCCGCTCTCGGCCTTGAAACTCCGGCCGCCGCCGCATCCCCCGCGGCTCTCTACGAATCCGAGCACAGGCTGCTGGATGGCTTCCGCGCCGTCCCGCTCTTTCACCTTCCCGTTCTCTACGGCGCAGCCAGCCGCGTCCGCGCGTCTGCGCCGCCGCCGATTACGCGCCTGGGCGATTGGCGCTTTGACAATGTCTGGCTCTCCGGGACCGCACCATGACCTTTCGCACGCGCTTGTTAATCGCTTTCGCGCTTACCGTCATCGTCGCCGTGGCGTTCGTCGGCGCCATCGTTTCCACCACCACCCAACGCGCCTTCGAGCAGGTCGACGAGCAGCGCGTCTCCGCCCTGGCCGCCCAATTTCGCCAGGAGCTCCTCCGCCGCAAACAGGAGATCGCCCAGCACGTGAGAGATATCGCCGAGGCCGACACCACGCGCGACATGGTCATCGCGCTCAACCGTCCGGACGCCGATCCCCCAGCCTATGTGGACGCCGCCGAACCGCTGGCCGCCGCCCACAATCTCGATTTCCTGGAGCTGGTCTCCGCCACCGGGAGCATCGTCTCGTCCAAGCAGTGGCCCGCGCGATTTCTCTACCAGGAAGACTGGGTCGTCCAGCGTGACGACTGGAATTCGCGGGAGCCTTTCCTGAAACGCGAGGACCTGCCCACCGGCACCGCCCTCGCGCTGATCTCGGTGCGCGTCGCGACCGTCGGCGAAAGCAAGCTGTACGTGATCGGCGGTCAGGCCCTCGACCGCGACTTCCTGTCGTCCTTTGTGCTGCCGGCCGGCATGCGCGCCCTGCTCTATCGCGAGCCGCAATCCATCGTCGGTTCCTCTGGACCGCTGCCGCAGACCGCGCCGCTCGCGCCGTTGATCGATGCCCTGCGCAAACAGCCGAGCGAAGTGACGCGCACTGTCCAATGGTCCGCCGACGCGGCCAGCGCCGAGACGTTTCACGCCTTCCCGCTCATCGGCCCTGCCAAAGATCCCGGCCAGGCCGACGAGTTGATGGGCGCTTTTTTGGTAGGCAGCTCGCGTGCCGTACAGGTTCGCCTGGAGCGCTTCCTGCGCCGCGTCGAACTCCTGGTGGCCATGGGCGGCATTCTGCTCGCGTTGCTGGTGGCTTTCTGGACCACCGCGCGCATCACCCGTCCTGTGGAAGCGTTGGCCGCCGGCGCCCGCGCGGTGGCCGCTGGCGACTGGCACACGCAAGTGGACGTGCATGCCTCGGGCGAGATCGGCACGCTGGCCGCCGCCTTCAACCAGATGACCCGCGACCTGCTGGAGCAGCGCGACCGCCTGGTGCAAGCCGAGCGCGTGGCCGCCTGGCGCGAGCTCGCCCGCCGCCTCGCGCACGAGCTTAAGAATCCGCTGTTCCCGCTGCAGATCACCGTCGAGAACCTGCAGCGCGCCCGCGCCGCGCATCCCGAGGAGTTCGACGAAGTCTTCCGCGAGAGTACCGCCACGCTGCTCGCCGAGTTGGGCAAGCTCCGCGGCATCGTTGGCCGCTTCAGCGACTTCGCCAAGATGCCGCAGCCGCAGCTCGAAACCGTGGACCTGAACAATCTGGTGCGCGACAGCCTGAAGCTCTTTGAAGCGCAGATGCAGGCGGCCGGCGTAACCCTCCGCCTGGACCTCGCCGCCGACCTACGGGCCATCCAAGCCGACCCCGCCCAACTAGGCCGCGCCCTGCAGAATCTCGCTTTAAACGCCATCGACGCCATGCCCTCCGGAGGCGCCCTGGCCCTCCGCACCGCCGCGCACGAAGGCGGCGTGCGCCTGGAAGTCGCCGACACTGGCCAAGGTCTCACAGGGGAGGAATGCGAGCGCCTCTTCACCCCGTACTACACGACTAAGACCCACGGCACCGGCTTAGGCCTGGCCATCGTGCAATCGGTGATCAGCGACCACGGAGGCAAGATCGCAGTGCGCAGCGAACCCGGCAAGGGCACCACGTTTGTCATCGATCTGGCGTGAATTGCGCGAATCCCCCGCCGCCCCCCGCCAGCGTCCAAACAGCTCTGTACGCCCCAGCCCACCATGAATTGCAGCGCTGAAATTGCAGCGCTGGCTCAGTTTGAGAGACCCGCGGTCGGACGCAAACGGCACGGACACAGAGCGCCTCTCCGATTTCCGGGATCCCATCGGGCTCCGCCAGTGGACTTCGGCAGCGGGCATTTCGACAAAGCTCCTCCACAAGGCGGTTGGCACTGTATGGGGCATCGCAACCAGCTAGCCGAATGCTACCTTCTAGCACGCAAGCTGGGGCCGAAGGCAAACAAGCCCCGAGTAGATAAACAAAACAGCTCGACTCACGCACTGGCAGAATCTTGTAACGACCAGAATTCCTACGATTACAGCAAACGCGATAGGAGCCATATACACCGGCGAACTCGCGGTCAGATTGCTTGTGTATAAAGATCTCCGGCCAGCACATGAGCAAGACTATGAGGGCGAAGATGACGGCTGTCTCAAAGATAGCCATCCCGCACGGCCCTTGCCCACCTAACGTCCGCCAAAAAGTGTCGTCGCGCCGCCGCTCGGACTTCAATCAAAAACCTCTTCATGGATTCTCCTGAACCCCGTCTCGTAACGGAGTCGATGACCTTCATTTCCAGGATCCTCCATCCTCGGCAGGTCTGGCATTTTGGCATGTTGCCCTCCACAACCTATTGCGGCCCAAAAGACGTGCTGCTGTTTCATCGCTGCGGCCGCCGTCCAGGCTCAACCGCATCGACGTACCAACTGTGGCCCTCCTTGAACGCCCGGACTGCACCACGCCTACAGAGCAGGGGCACAACATATGACAAGTTGATCGGCGTCAGTTTATGCTTCATCTTAATGGCCTCCCCGATCGAATTCGGCATAAGAGGCGAGAAAATCGCGCCCATGAGTGCGGGACCCTTGCGCTGCTCAATTTCCCGTCTGATTAATCCGATGCTCTCGCGCGTGATTCGGAGCCGCGATTTCTCGAATAGGACCTCAATTCCGTCATCAAGTGAACCCGTGTACCTGAACTGCTTGCCATTGACGGTGTCACAAACCTGAACCGGCCTCGCGGCTGCCTCCGTCTTGCTAGACTGCTGAACACTCTTGAGCGCGCGAGTAGCCAGTGATTCCACGAGGCTCCTGTCGCAGTCGGGCAGCGCCGCGACGAATGCGAGGACGGCGTTTTCAAGGATAGTCGAAGCCGGCTGCTGCAAAATGGCTTCGAGCGCATCGATCCTCAATTTCGTCGGAAGCGTAAATGTCACGGAAACTGGGCGCTGCCCTCTGAATTCAACTTCCGGGGAGGCTGATTGAACCATACTGAATTATATCTAACTTTCACGCATTCTTCAATAGTTGGTGAAAGTAAAAATACCGAAAAGACAAGTCGGGAGGCCGCGCACACGCGACGCCTACCTTTCCCCCCTTTTCACGGCGAGGTTCCAGGCTCCGCGGCGACCTTCCCGCATTGGCCGGAGGGCGGGCAGCACGGGCAGGCTGAGAACATTCGCCGCGAATGCCACTTACGATATACTGGAGAAAAGCATGACCAACGTGCAACTATACCTTGCAGCCGGCATGCCCACCATCGCGGTGCTCGTCGGCATCCTCATGAACGCTGTGCTCTACAACTCCCTGAACTCGCGCATGACGAGCATGGAAGTTAAATTTGACCTCATTATGGGCAAGCTCGCGGAACTCGACAACCGCCTCACCCGTCTCGAAGAGCGCCTGGAACGACGCTGAAGCCGGGCCCGCGCGTCAGGTTTCTCGACATTTCGGCGGCGACTCTCATGCTAACAGCCGCGTGCGCCGGAACGGCGGGGCGGCGCTGATCGCGTGGCGACTTGATCGGCGCGCGATCACCCGTCTCGTACTCGCCCTGCCACGCTGAAAACAAAAGTCCGGCCCCAATCCGTGCGACCGATGCCGTGAGGCAACCCCGGTTTCTCCGTACGCTGAAAAGGTAAGGCTACCGCTTAGTTCGCCGCCGGAGTCGCCTGGAGCGGAACGAATGAAAAAGCCCCTTCAGTAAAAACGATTGGGAGTATACTGGCTGGAAAGTGAAACGAAAATCCTGGCTATCGTGAAGGCCCTTTCCGTTTCTCTATGCACTGGCACAGGAGGAGAAGATTCATGGCAATGACATTGCAGTCAATCGGCGGGGCTGGCCTGCTACTGGTCGCCCTAACCGGAACCGCGCATTCCCAAACCACCAAGGCTCACGATCCAGGGCCTCGCCCAGGTGCCAGCGCCGGTGGCCCGATCGATAACCTTAAACCCGGCGAGCTCAAGCTCTTCAACGATGGTCTGGCCACTTTCGCCAAGGTGGACACCGTCTCCGACGATGGCTTGGGCCCGCGCATGAATCTCGACAGTTGTGCGGGATGTCACGCCCAACCAGCGATTGGCGGAACGGGCGCGAAGCCCAATCCACAGTTTCAAATTATCAAGCGGCTCGGGCTTCATAACTCGGTGCCCTTCTTCATAACCCAGGACGGGCCGACCCGCGAAGCGAGATTCCAAAAAACAAGTACGGGCACACCCGACGGCGGCGTGCACGATCTTTTCACCATTGTGGGCGCGGCAGGCGCGGGGAACTGCCAACTGACGCAGCCGGATTTTGCCGCAAACAAGAAGAACGTAATCTTCCGGATTCCGACCCCGGTGTTCGGCGCCGGACTGATCGAGCAGATTCGAGACACCGATATCCTGGCGAATCTGGCCACGGAGGCGCCTGCGAAGCAGCGTCTCCAAATCAGGGGCAAATTGAATATAGTCGTTTCCGGCAACACACGGACCCAGCAGAGTCGCATCCAGGGCGAAACCAACAACAACGGTAACGACGGAACCATCGCCCGATTTGGCTGGAAGGCGCAGAACAAATCCCTGCTCATCTTTGCCGGCGAAGCCTACAACGTGGAGATGGGCATTTCCAATGAGTTGTTCCAGACGGAGCGCGAGGAGCAATGCCCAAACGCTGCCGTTAAGATGCCCAACGATGGCACCAATACGAATCCCGATCAAATCGGTACACCTAACCCCCCGTTCGACGTGCTCGGCGACATCGAACACTTCGCCGCCTTCATGCGCTTTTTGGCCCCGCCGAAACCTTCCGATACCGAACCGGGCGGCTCCGCATCCATCTTGAAAGGTAAGGCGCTTTTTGCTCAGGTCGGCTGCCATCTTTGCCATACTCCGGCGCTTACAGCCGATCCGAACTCCCGCGTTGCCGCCCTGTCCGGAAAGACGGCAAACCTCTATTCGGACTTGGCGCTTCACCAAATGGGCAAGAACCTCGACGATGGGATATCTCAGGGCGAGGCGGTTGGCGACGAGTTCCGCACAGCGCCGTTGTGGGGCGTCGGACAGCGTCTTTTCTTCCTGCACGATGGACGCACAAGCGACTTGCTGGTGGCTATCCAGGAGCATCGCGGCGTCATGTCGGAAGCCAATGGCGTGATCAAGCAGTTTGATCGTCTCACCGAGAGTGACAAGCAGGACCTTCTCAACTTCCTGCGCTCCCTCTGACTTGCGCCCGGACGCCTTTCCCTTCGGTCAATGACTAAGCGGCACTTGGTGGCACAGGCTTCAGCCTGTGAGAGCCCTTTTCATCTCCTGTGAGGCCGGGCATCCTGCAATCGGTGATCGAAGGCCACCTGGGGAACATCGCTGGAGCGGCGGGGCACCCAGGTCCTTTTCAACCCGCGCTGGCTGGAGTTGAACTCAGGCACTACCCAAAAACAGATAAACATCTCCAATAGTGTTATTCTTGATGCTGGCAAGGAGGCCCAAAATCGGAAATCCTGGCTAAGCAACGTCTGCGACATTCCGGGGTGACCGAACGGGACAGCAAGTATGACAAGCGAACGGTCTTCGATTCCGACCCGGGCGCGTGCGCCTCGAGTCATCACGGCGCTCACCATAATTTCCATCGCCATCGGTATTAGTTGGCGGCAGGCGGCGGCCGCGTCCACGAACCGCCCCGAAGCCAAGCTCATTAACGTGCCACTGAGCTTCGAGCCGAACCAGGGGCAGTTGGCGTCCACGGTTCAGTTTCTCTCGCGCGGTTCCGGCTACGCGCTCTTCCTCACTCCGGGCCAGGTCGTCCTGAACCTGGAGCGGCGACAGCCAGCCGCGTCCGTCGACACCCTGCGCATGAGCCTGACTGGCGCAAATCCCAAGGCCAACGCAGTAGGCCAGGCTCCGCAGTCCGGCGTGGTCAGCTACTTCATCGGCAACGACCCCAAAAACTGGCGCTCCGGCATCCCCACCTATGGCAAGGTCAGGTACCCCCAGATCTACCCCGGCGTGGACCTGGTCTTTTACGGTAATCAGCGCCAGTTGGAGTACGACTTTGTGGTCGCTCCCGGCGCCGACCCCAGCCGCATCGCCTGGCGGATCGACGGCGCCCGCGCCAGCCTCGACGCGCAGGGCAACTTGACTCTCAGCGCTCCCAACGGCCCGGCCAGCTTCAACAAACCGGTACTCTACCAACTGGATGGAGACAGGAAGACCAGAGTGGAAGGGTCGTTCGCCGTGGCCGGGAACGAGGTGCGCTTCCGGCTCGGCAGCTACGACCATTCCAAAGCGCTGATCGTCGATCCCGTGCTCAGCTATGCCACCTATCTTGCCGGCAGTGGCACCGATAACATCGGGTGGACGACTGGACCTGGTATCAGTCAGGTCGGTACTTCGCAGGGCATTGCGGTGGACAGCGCCGGTAGCGCGTATGTGACGGGCTACACCTACTCGCTAGACTTCCCAACCAAGAACGCTTATGAAAGCGCGCCTCCGACAAAGCAGGTCAGTCCCGGGCTGTGGCGTTCGGCTTTTGTGACCAAATTCAGTCCGGATGGCAGTTCGCTGGTTTATTCCACCTATTTGGGCGGCGACGTCAATGACGAAGGCTACGCCATAGCGGTGGACTCCAGTGGCAGCGCCTACGTGACCGGCGAGACAAACTCGCCCAAATTCCCGACAACCGCCGGAGCGTACCAGCCAGTCTACGCCAGTAACATTTCCGCATTTGTGACCAAGCTGAGTTCCACCGGAACCAGCCTTGTCTACTCGACATTTCTGGGCGGCTACGGTAATGCGTACGCAACTGCCATTGCCGTGGATGGCGCGGGCCGCGCTTACATTGCCGGCAACGAAAATGAGTATTGCACCCCATCCCAATCCTGCTTTCCCACCACCAGCGGCGCGGTAATCGCGGGAAACACAACTGGCGGGGGTTCGCCCCAATACGCCTTCGCCGCAGTGTTCGATCCCACCGGCGCCCAACTGCTCTATTCCACGATCTTCGGCGACTTGAATGGATTTACGTGCGCCAACGGTTGCGGCGATACGTATGGCACCGGGATCGCGGTGGACGCCAACGGCTACTTCTATCTGGTCGGCGAGACCCAGGCCGGCAAGCTGCCGACCACCGCCGGCGTCATTCAGCCTAAGGGCGCTCCTCTGGGCAGCCTCGGAGGCAGCACTGGAACCTACGTGGAGGCTTGGCGCGGCTTCATTGCGAAGTTCAGTCCGGTCACTTCCGCCGGTGGAGCGTCGCTGGCCTACGCCACCTACCTTGGCGGGCAAACTGCAAACTTAGGCGACTACATCAGCGGCATCGCCATCGATAGCGCCAGCAATGCCTATATCGCCGGATATACCAATTCTCCGGATTTTCCCGTGACAGCCGGCGCCTATTCGACCGTCTGCGGGCCGAATGGGCAGAACTGCTCGGCTGCCCACGTGACCAAGCTGAATCCTACCGGCAGCGCCATCCTGTGGTCCACCTTTGTGGGAGACAGCAAGGGCGATTCGAGCGACGCGTTATTCTTTACCGGACCCATCCAGTTGGATGCGAAGGGGAACGTCTATATCGTGGGGCAAGAAGCCGGATCCGGTTTCCCATCGGTCAATCCGGTTGAGCCAGCCCCAAGCGGCGGGCAGATGGACGTAATCGTCGCCGAGCTTGACCCCACCGGCGCTAACCTGCTGTTTTCCACGCGCATTGGGTCCAGTGGGCTCGACACTGCGAGTCCGGCCGGGCTGGCAGTCGATTCCTCCGGCAACATCTATCTCGCCGGCAACAACAGCGGCCCGAACCTGATCACGACTCCCGGCGCATTCCAGACGACCGCCAGTGACAACCCCTGCTGCTCCCACGGCTTTGTCGTCAAGATCGCGCCAACCGCCGCGCCAGTCGGCCCGACAGTCGCACTGGCCACGGCTGGACAAGTCGAACCCTTCGCGCCGGAATGCATCGTCTCGGCATACGGCACAGGTTTGGCCACTGGAGCAGCCGTCGCAACGCCTCCGCTGTCGACATCGCTGGATGGCAACAGCGTCACGGTCACAGACTCAGCCGGTGTCGCGCGTCCGGCTTACTTGTTCTACGTTTCGCCGTCGCAGATCAATTTCGAGATTCCGGCAGGCACAGCTACGGGAGCCGCGACGGTCGCGTTCCGAAATCAGAATGGAACTACTCAGTCCGAAACGATCTCGATCGGCAGCGTCTCGCCGGGGATCTTCGAGTTAACCGGCGCGGGCTTGGTAGCGGCCTGGGTCCTGCCGGTGATTTCCAACGTGCAGCAAACGTTGCAGCCGGTGTACCAGAACGTAGCCGGGAATACGGTTCCATTGCCGCTCAATCTCGGGCCGTCCACCGAACAGGTCTATCTGGAGATGTACGGCACAGGCTTCCGCAACGCCAAGAGCTTCACCGCGACAGTAGGCGGCTTGAGCGTGCCGGTACTGGGGGCGGCCGCGACGTCGCAATTCGCGGGAGAGGATCAGGTAAACATCGGACCGCTTCCGCAGTCGTTAGCGGGGCAGGGAAGCGTCAACATCCTGCTCACCGCGGACGGGCTAGCCGCCAACACAGTCACGCTAACCATTCAGTGATCTTGTACTACTGTCCACCAATTTGTTCGTCAATGTGGGGCGGGCGTCCACGCCTGCAGCGGGTCTCCAGACCCGCTCCGCCGACTCTCGGTATGCGGCTTGCCGCTATGTGGGGCAGGCTGGCAGCCTGCGGGCCGATTGTCAATCGGCCCCCCCCCGCCCCCACCGTCACGAATAGATCCCCGGCGCCTCATACCCAATCGCCTGCACATACTCCACATACGATCCGGGATAAACCCGCGGATGCCTGTCCCTGCCACTTGCCCCACCCAACTCCAGCACTCGCGATCCCAGCCCCCGTAGGAACATGCGGTCGTGCGACACGAAAATCATGGTCCCTTCGAAATCCTTCAGCGCCTCCACCAGCATTTCCTTGGTGGCCACGTCCAGGTGATTGGTGGGTTCGTCCAGCACCAGGAAGTTCGGCGGGTTGTACAGCAGCCGCGCCATGGCCAGCCGCGATTTCTCGCCGCCCGACAAAGCCCGGATGCGCTTATCCACATCGTCGCCGGAAAACTGAAACGCGCCCGCCAGCGTCCGCAGCGCGCCCAGCCCGTCCTGCGGAAAGTCCCTCTGAAGCTGTTCGATGATGCTCACATCCGGAGCCAGCACGTCCAGCGACTGCTGCGCGAAGTATCCCATGTTCAGGCTGGCCCCCAGCCGCACGCTTCCGGCATCCGGCGCACTGGCGCCCGCAATCATCTTCAGCAGCGTGGTCTTGCCAGCGCCGTTCCTTCCCATCACGGCCCAGCGCTCTCCCCGCCGGATGGTCAGATTAAACCCGTCATAGATCACGCGCGCCCCGTAGCTCTTGTGCAGATCCTCAATCACCGCCACCTGGTCGCCCGACCGCTGCGGCGCGCGAAACTCGAACTTCACCACTTGCCTCTTCTTCGGCAGTTCGATCTTCTCGATCTTATCCAGCGCCTTGATGCGGCTCTGCACCTGCGCCGCCTTGGCTGCGTGCGTCTTGAAGCGGTCGATGAAACGCTGTTCCTTGGCCAGCATGGATTGCTGCCGGGCGAAGGCCGCCTGCTGGTTGGTCTCGCGGATAGCGCGCTCGCGCTCGTAGAAATCGTAGTCCCCGGAGTACGTCACGATCTCGCCCGCATCGATCTCCGCAATCTTCGAGACCACGCGGTTCATGAACTCGCGGTCGTGCGAGGTCATCAGAATCGCGCCCGGGTACGACTTCAGGAACTGCTCCAGCCAGATGATCGACTCGATGTCCAGGTGATTGGTGGGTTCGTCCATCAGCAGCACGTCCGGCCGGCCCAGCAGCACGCGCGCCAGCGCCACGCGCATCTTCCAGCCGCCCGACAACGCCCCCGCGTCGCCATCGATCTGGTCGTCCTCGAAGCCCAGGCCATGCAGCACCTCGCGGGCCTGCGCCTCCAGTCGGTAGCCGCCCAGATGCTCGTACTCTTCCTGCACCTCGCCGAAGCGCGCCAGAACGCGGTCCATATCGTCCGCGCGCGCGGGATCGTTCATGGCCCGATGCAGATCTTCCAGTTCGTGGTGCAGATCGCCGACGCGCCCGCTGCCCGCAATGGCTTCGTCCAGCACCGGCCGCCCCTTCATCTCCTCCACGTCCTGACGAAAGTAGCCGATGGTCAGCTTCTTGGGAACCGAGACCTCGCCCTCGTCGGGGGATTCCTCCCGCACCACCATGCGGAACAAGGTCGTCTTGCCGGCGCCATTGGGACCGACCAGGCCCACCTTCTCGCCGGGGTTCAACTGAAAGGAAGCGTCCACGAAAATCAACTGCTTGCCGTACTGCTTGTTGATATTGGAGAAAGAGATCATCGAAACACCAAGCTAACAGCTATGTGGGGCAGGCTGGCAGCCTGCGCGGCGGTAGGTTACCGCCGCTGCCGCTAACGGCGTTACCGTAGAATTGGACGTGCAGCCGGCCGTGCCCAACTTCTTCATCAGTTACAACAAAGCCGACTTACCCTGGGCGGAGTGGATCGCCTGGCAGTTGGAAGCCGCCGGCTATACCTCGATCATACAGGCCTGGGATTTCCGGCCCGGGTCTAACTTCGTCCTTGACATGCAGCGCGCCGCGACGGAGGCGGAGCGCACCATAGCGGTGCTCTCGCCCGATTACCTGGTGGCCCTCTATACGCAACCGGAGTGGGCCGCGGCGTTCGCCCAGGACCCGACGGGCGAAAAGGGGACGCTCCTCCCGGTACGCGTGCGCGCCTGCGAGCTTAAGGGGCTGCTGTCCCCGATCGTCTACATCGACCTGGTGGGCCGCGACGCAGCCGCCGCGAAACAGGCGCTGCTGGCCGGAGCCAAGCGCGGGCGCGCCAAGCCTGCCAACGAGCCGGACTTTCCTGCCGGGCCGCCCGCCGCGCCACCCGCCAAGCCGGAGCCGCGCTTTCCCGGC
>JBEKPZ010000121.1:0-20014 GCA_049520215.1 Bryobacteraceae bacterium
TGGAATACATCCGCGCCACGCCGCTGGTGTTCTGGATCGGCATGGTGTCGGTGGGTTGGGCGACGGGAGGAGGCGCGGCGCAGATCCTGTTTACGCTGTTCGGCGAGCAGGTGTTCAGGCGCGGCGCGGCGGGCATCGGGACGATCTGGGGGTTTGCCGGCGTGGGCCTGCTGATCGGCGGTGGGATCGGGCACTTGGTGGGCCGGCGCATGGGCTTCGCCGGGTATAAGCGCACGATTTCGATTTCGTACATCGTGCATGGCGCGGCGTACGTGGCGTTCAGCCAGATGCGGAATTACGGGCTGGCGCTCGGCTGCATCTGTTTCTCGCGGGTGGGCATGGCGGTCAGTTCGGTGCTGAACTACTCGCAACTGCTGCGGCACACGCCGGACCGCTTCCGCGGGCGCGTGTTTTCCACCATGGAATCGCTGCGTTGGGCGGTGATGATCGTGTCGATGGCGGCGGCGGGGATTTGCTCGCAATACTTCAGCCCGCGGACCATTGGCGCGGCGGCCGGGATCCTGAGTTCGTTTACCGCGGTGGCATGGGCCTGGGCGGATGGGAGCGGGCGCATACCGGAGCCCGCGGACGAGGGCGGCGTTGAGCAAGGCGAGTTGCCGGCGGAATCGGGGGTTTGAGGACCGACGGGACCGAGGGACCGAGGCTGGCTATTTGCATTGGTCCCGTTTTGCGGTATGCTGGAATCCGGGGCCAGTCGTGGCAACTGACCCCGGGCTTCGCGCTGGTTTACCGGCGTCTAAGCCAGATCACCAGCGTCTTGAACCGGCCCACAAATGGCAGCCGGAAATCAAGCAGCAGAAGAAACATAGAACGTTTCCTCCTTTCTAGCTCCAGGTGGAGGGCCGGGGCACTAACCCGGCTCTCCCGAATGAAGCTCCACGGTTTCACCCGGCAGCCTGCCCACTCCACCTTCGACCAGAACCCAAAAGCAAACTCTACCAGCAAGGCCCGCGCTGGCGATATAGCCCATTGGTGATATTTCCTGCTGGACGGGCCAAACGCCTTGACCTTCTACACGTCAAAGTCTAATGTGTAGAAGAAGGAGGCATACGCGGTGACCGCAAAATCCGATCTCCCCCAAGGCACCCTGGACCTGTTGATCTTGAAAGTAGTCGCGCTGGGCCCGGTTCATGGGTACGCCATCGCGCAGCGCCTGCAACAGGTGTCGCGCGATGTGGTCCAGGTTCCCCAAGGTTCGCTCTACCCGGCCTTGCACCGGCTGGAGAATCGCGGCCTCCTGGCGGCGGACTGGAAGGACTCCGAAACCGGGCGGGAAGCCAAGTTCTATCGCCTGACGCGGAAGGGGCGGGCGCAGCTGGAAACCGAAGCGGCGAGCTGGCAGCGATTGACGGAAGCCGTCGGCCTGATCCTTAAGCTGTCTGCAGGAGGCGCGCAATGACCTGGTGGCATCGCTTGTGGCGCCGGAGCCGTTTGGAAGAGCAGCTCGAAAAGGAAATGCGCTTCCATCTCGACCAGCACACCGCGGACCTGATCGCGCAGGGGCACGATCCCGCGGAAGCCCGGCGGCAGGCCCGGCTTGCGCTGGGAGGCGAGGAGCAGGTGAAAGAAAACTGTCGCGATGCCCGCGGCACACGCTGGTTGGAGGATCTGTGGCAGGACTTCCGCTATGCCGTTCGCACACTGCGTCAGAGGCCGGGATTCACGGCTGTCGGCGCGCTCACGCTGGCCCTGGGCATCGGCGCCAGCACGGCCATTTTCAGTGTGGTGAACCCCATTCTGTTCGAGCCATTGCCGTATCCGCATGCGGGCCGGATCATGATGATCTGGGATACCTACGAGGGCGTGCGCTGCGACGTAACATTTCACACCTATCGCGAGTTGGCCGCGCGCAGCCGCTCCTTCGAGGCGATGGCTGTGATGGAGGCGTGGCGCCCGGCCATGACCAGCGCGACGAAGCCGGAACGATTCGATGGGCAGAGCGTGAGCGCGAGCTACTTCCGCGCGCTGGGCGTCTCGCCGGCGCTAGGCAGGGACTTTCAGGAAGCCGACGACCGGTTCAAAGGCTCCCATGTGACGATCCTCAGCGACGCATTGTGGCGGCGTCGCTTTGGCGGCGACAACGCCATCGTGGGGCGCCAGATTACGCTCGACGGCGACCTCTACATCGTCATCGGCGTAATGCCGAGGGGTTTCGACAACGTCCTGGCTCCTTCGGCGGAGCTTTGGGCGCCCTTGCAATACAACGCGGGGAATGTCACCAATTACGAAAGCGGGGAGTGGGGCCATCACTTGCACATGGTGGGGCGGCTACGGCCAGGACTCGGAGTCGATCAGGCAAGGCGGGAGTTGAACGCTATCGCCCGCGCCAAGGTGGGCGAGTTTCCCCGGCCGCCGTTTGCTTCGCTCGAGCATGGACTAATAGTGAATTCGATGCAGGGCGAAATCACGCGCTTCGTCAAGCCGGTGCTGCTCTCGGTCCTGGGCGCGGTGATGCTGGTCCTCCTGATCGCGTCCGTAAACGTGACGAATCTATTGCTCGCGCGCGGCGCGCAGCGTCGCGGCGAATTCGCCATGCGCGCGGCGCTGGGCGCCGGGCGGCCGCGACTGATCCGGCAATTGCTTACGGAAAGCCTGCTGCTGGCCGCGCTCGGCGGCGCTCTGGGGATGGTAGTGGCGGCATTCGGCGTTGAGGCGTTGGTGGCGCTCAGTCCTGCCGGACTGCCGCGGTTAGGCGCCATCGCCGTCGACAGCGCCGCATTCGCCTTCGCATTTGGCATCACCACGATCGCCGGGCTGCTGATCGGGCTGGTCCCGGCGCTGCACGTGTCGCGCGGTTATCTGGTCGCCGGAATCCAGCAAGGTTCGCGGCGTACCGCAGGCGGGCGCCAATTCATGCGCCGGACGCTGGTCGTCGCGGAGGTGGCGCTCACCATCGTGCTGCTGGTGAGCGCGGGATTGCTGTTCCGCAGCCTCGCGCGTCTGTTCGCGGTCGCCCCGGGATTCGATGCCGCACACCTGCTCACCATGCAAGTGCAATATAACGGTCACCGGTACGACGACGATAGCGCCAGGCGCCGGTTCCTCGCGCAGGCGCTGGACGCGGTACGCCGCGTTCCGGGCGTCGCCGCGCCGGCGTTCACCAGCCTGTTGCCGCTGAGCGGCGATCAGTACGGCGTGTATGGCGCGCAGTTCGAGGACGGGAACGGTTACGACGTATTTCGATACGCGATGACGCCGGGCTACTGCGAGACGATGGGGATCGCGCTCCGTCGCGGCCGCCTGCTCGACGAGCGCGACACAGCCGGAGCGCCACCCGCCGTGATGATTAGCGAATCTTTGGCCAAGCGCCAGTTTCCCGGCCAGGACCCCATCGGGCGGCGTGTTCACGTCGGCCCCACGAACAGGCCGTGGTACACCATCGTTGGGGTGGTCGGCGACGTGAAGCAGGGGTCCCTGGCGGACAGGCAGACGGATGCAGCGTACATCGCGGCCACCCAGTCGTGGTTCGCGGACGACGCGATGTCGCTGGTGGTTCGCGTGCGCGACGATGTGACGGCGATTGCTCCCGCCGTCAAGAACGCAATCTGGTCGGTGGACCAGGATCAGCCGATCGTCCGGGTTACCGCTATGGACGGCCTGCTCGCCGCATCCGAGTCGCGCCGGCGTTTCGCTATGGTCGTGTTCGAGGCCTTTGCTCTCGTCGCACTGGTGCTCGCGGCGACGGGCATCTACGGTGTTCTCTCGGGCAGCGTCACCGAGCGCATGCGCGAGATTGGGGTGCGGGCAGCGCTGGGCGCGTCGCGCCGCGACATCCTGGCGCTGGTGGTTCGCCAGGGGATGAGGCTGACCGGGCTCGGTGTGGCGATCGGGCTGGGTGGAGCGGCGGCCGCCAGCCGTGCGCTGATCACCTTGCTGTTCGGCGTCTCGCCGCTGGACCCGGTCACCTATCTCGGCGTGATCGCGCTGGCGGCGGGCGTGGCGGCGATCGCCTGCTGGGTGCCCGCCTGGCGCGCGGCACGCGTAGATCCGTCCATCACGCTCAGGGCGGAGTAGCCGCGGCGCCCGCCAAAAATTAACGGAGAGAAAATCGCCTCGGTGTTTACCACCTCTATTCAGCTTGCTTTTTGGCTAGTCCAAAATGGGACTCAGACGGCGATAGCTTTATCCGTTTTGGTGCCGGAGGAGGGGGTCGAACCCTCATACCCAGTGAAGGATGCGGGATTTTGAGTCCCGTGCGTCTGCCAGTTCCGCCACTCCGGCCGATTGCGCGAAAACCTTTACCAGTATAACCCGGTTGGAACGCGCTTGAAGAGAGGCTCATCCGATGGCATTATTCAAAACCCGCAGCGCCGCCGTTTATGGCATCGACGCGCACTTGATCGACGTAGAGGTCGACATGTACGCGTCCGGCTCGGCGCGCAACTTCGTCATGGTCGGCATGCCGGACACCGCGGTGCGCGAAAGCCGCGAGCGCATCAAGAGCGCGCTCATCAGTTCCGGCTTCGGCTATCCAAACAAGGCCGTCACCATCAATCTCGCGCCGGCCAACGTGCGCAAGGAGGGCGCCGGGTTCGATCTGCCGATGGCCATGGGCGTTCTGGGGGCGATGGGCACGGTGCCGGCGCTCGATCATCACATTCTGCTCGGCGAATTGTCGCTCGATGGCGGCATACGGCCCGTGCGCGGAGCTTTGTCGGTGGCCGTGTGCGCGCGGGCCGAGGGCATCGCCAACCTGGTGCTGCCGCTGGCGAACGCGGCCGAGGCGGCGGTGGTGGACGGCGTGCGCGTGTTTGGCGTGCGCCACCTGGCGGAAGTCGTGAAGCTCGTTTCGCAGCCGGGCGAGTTCCCTGCCACGGTTCCCGCGCTGCAGGCGTCCGCCCCGGAATCGGGCGCACCCGATTTTCGCGACGTGCGCGGGCAGGCCAGCGCCAAGCGCGCGCTCGAAGTCGCGGCCGCGGGCGGGCACAACGTGCTCATGATCGGCCCGCCCGGCTCAGGCAAGACGATGCTGGCCAAGCGGTTGGCCGGCATCCTGCCGCCGCTGACGTTTGCCGAATCCATCGAGACCACCAAGGTGCACAGCGTCGCCGGACTGCTCGCCAGCGGCGCGGGTCTGCTGCGCGAGCGGCCCTTCCGCACGCCGCACCACACCATCTCGGATGCCGGCCTGATCGGCGGCGGCTCGGGGATGGCGCGTCCGGGCGAAGTCAGCCTGGCGCACAATGGCCTGCTGTTTCTCGACGAATTCCCGGAGTTTCCGCGCGACGTGCTGGAGATACTCCGGCAGCCGCTCGAAGACGGCTCGGTGACCATCGCCCGCTCCAATATGACGCTGTGCTTCCCTGCGAGCTTCATGCTGGTGGCGGCCATGAATCCGTGCCAATGCGGGTTTTACGGCGACACCACGCGCGAGTGCCGCTGCACGCCCGGCATGATCCAGCGGTACCTAGGCAAGATCAGCGGACCACTGCTCGACCGCATCGACATCCACCTGGAAGTTCCCGCCGTGCCTTATAAGGAGATGCGCGCCAACGGCGCCAGCGAGTCATCCGCCGATATTCGTGCGGTGGTGGAGCGGACGCGCGCCATCCAGCGGGAGCGCGGATTCTATAACGCCCAAATGCCCACGCGCCACATTCGCCGGCTATGCACGCTGGACGAAGCCGGCGAGCGCACTCTCGAAATGGCGGTACGCCGCATGGGACTCTCGGCGCGCGCGCACGACCGCATCCTGAAGCTGGCACGCACCATCGCAGATCTGGGGGAATCCAAGACCATCTCCGCCAAGCACGTGGCCGAGGCGGTGCAGTATCGCAGCTTGGACCGTAATTATTGGAACTAAGCTAGAATACATTTCAAGGACGCAAGATGAAGCCAAACGGCAATTCGCCAGTTTCAGACGAGTGTTCGTCATCCACTCGGTGGGCCCCGATTCTGGGACACTGGTCGGTCGGCGACGACCAAATCGCCTACAAGGGCGGGGACCAACATTTTGCCGCTCATGGACAGGAATTTCCGATTGGCATCCTTGTAAACAACAGGGAGCTTCTAAGCGGCGCGTGCCGGGTCGACGTGGAGTTCGACGAGGTCTCGTCCGGCATCTTTGCAGGCGGCATTATCTTGGGCTATAGGTCACAGGAACGGTATTACCTGGAGGTTCAGCTTGGCGCCGGTCAGGCTGCTTATTGCGTCAGCGAGTTCGTGAGTGGTTTTGGCTGGCGTCCGCTCAAGGTGGCCGGTCCACGCGATGTGCTCGAAGCCAAACGGAGATACACGCTGGATGTGTCGCTGAGAGGACAGGAGTTGCGGGCGGCAGTGGACGGGGTCAAGGTGCTGGAGATCCTGATTCCGCGGCCACTGGAGGGAAAACAGACTGGTCTGACCGCTGCCGGAAGCCACCCCGTGCGGTTCTCAAATTTCGCCGCGGCAGCCGACCGACCCCGTGCGTTCGTAGCGATGGAATATCGAGAACCGTTTGACACGTTCTATCGCGAAGTCATTAAGCCACAGGCGGAGAAGCTCTACGAGGTAGTGCGGATCGATGAGAAGTCGGGGCCCGGCGTGATCTTTCAAGACATGCAGCGCGAGATCAGCCAGTCCGACGTAGTGATCGCCGAGATCACACCGGCAAATCCCAACGTCTTCTACGAACTGGGGTACGCGCAGGCTCTCGGAAAACCGACGATTTTGTTGGCGCAACGCGGTGGCAAGCTCCCGTTCGACATCGCGAGCTACCGGGTTGTGTTCTATGACGACAGCATCGGTGGCAAGTCGCGCGTCGAAGAAGATTTGGCGAGGCACCTGGACGCGATCAGCCAGTCGGCTGGCTGAGGCTGCCCGGAGTCGCCGCTTGAGCGCCTGATCCAAGACCATCTCCGCCAAGTCAGGAAGAAATGAACCCTAATAGTCTCGGGCCACGTCTCTGATTACTGGAGTTACGGATCGGAGGGTCTTTTTAATATGCGCCTGTTGACACCGTTCTTCCTCACGCTGGCTCTTTGCGCCTCCGCGGCGGGGCAAAGCTATACGATACGCACTTTCGCCGGGGGCGCTCTCTTGAATAACGCTCCCGCGACGTCTGTGCGCCTTACGCAAGGTTCCGCGGGCGTGGCCGTGGATGGGGCCGGCAATACCTACTTCGCGGCGAACGCCTGGAACGTGGTTTTCCGGGTGGATGCCGCAACAGGGGAACTGACGCGGCTGGCCGGGAATGGAACATCGGGTTACTCCGGCGACAACGGCCCGGCTACCAGCGCGGAGTTAAACGGGGTCATGGGCGTGGCCGCGGATGCGGCCGGTGACGTGTTCATCGCGGACACCCAAAACAACCGGATCCGCAAGGTTTCGAACGGCGTCATCACTACGATCGCCGGAAATGGATTTTTGGGTTATTCGGGCGACGGCGGCCCGGCCACGAGCGCAGAGTTGAACCAGCCGTTTGGCGTGGCCGTGGACGCATCCGGTAATGTGTACATCGCGGACAGCGAGAACTATGTGGTCCGCAAGGTCTCCAACGGCGTGATCACCACCTTTGCCGGAAACGGGGCGTACCCTGCAGTTTTCTCCGGCGACAACGGCCCGGCCCCCAACGCGGTGTTGGGCCTGCCCTTTAGCGTGGCCGTGGATCGATCGGACAATGTGTACATCGTGGCGGGGGGTGTGATCCGCAAGGTGTCGAACGGCGTGATCACTACCTTTGCCGGAGTATATGGAACAACCGGTTACGCGGGCGACAACGGCCCTGCTACCAGTGCGACGTTCGACTATCCCGCGAGCGTGGCCGTGGACGCATCGGGCAATGTG
This sequence comes from Bryobacteraceae bacterium, assembly GCA_049520215.1. Classification (GTDB taxonomy): domain Bacteria; phylum Acidobacteriota; class Terriglobia; order Bryobacterales; family Bryobacteraceae; genus Bog-159. The sequence continues at coordinate 7,786 of JBEKPZ010000121.1, forward strand.
TACCTCGCGGACATGGATAACAACGCGATCCGCAAGGTCTCCAAGGGCGTGATTACCACGTTTGCCGGAAATGGAACCAGCGGTTACTCCGGCGACCACGGCCCGCCCGCAGCCGCGGAGTTAAACCACCCCAATGGCGTGGCCGTGGACACATTGGGCAATGTGTACATCGCGGACTCCGGCAATGGCCGAATCCGCAAGGTCTCGAACGGCGCCATCGCTACCATCGCCGGGGGCGCCAGCGTGAGTTTCGGCGACAACGGTCCAGCCACCAGTGCGGCATTGTACCAGCCGGGTGGCGTGGCCGTGGACGCATCCGGCAATGTATACATCGCGGACACCTTTGACAACGCGATCCGCAAGGTGTCGAACGGCGTGATCACCACGTTTGCCGGAAATGGGACATTCGGTTACTCCGGCGACAACGGCCCGGCCACCAGTGCCGCTTTGAATGAGCCATCTGGCGTGGCGGTGGACGCATTGGGCAACGTGTACATTGCGGACACGAACAACAGTGTGATCCGCAAAGTATCGGGCGGAGTGATCACCACCTTTGCCGGAAATGGGAGATACGGTTACTCCGGCGACAGCGGCCCGGCCGCCAGCGCACAGTTATGCGCTGCGACGGGTGTGGCCGTTGACGCGGCCGGCAATGTCTACATCGCGGACACCGCCTGCAGCGTGGTCCGCAAGGTCTCGGACGGCATCATCACGACTTTCGCCGGAAACGGAACAAGGGGTTACTCACTCGACAACGGTTCGGCCGCCAGCACGGCGTTGAACTCGCCCGTAGCCGTGGCCGTGGACGCGTCGGGCAATGTGTACATCGCGGATGCCGGTATCGATAACAACGCGATCCGCGAGGTTTCGAACGGCTGGATGACCACCTTTGCCGGAAACGGAACCAACGGTTACTGGGGCGACGGCGGCCCGGCCACCAGCGCCGCGATGTTCGCTCCCACCGGCGTGGCCGTGGACCCGGCAGGTAATGTGTATATCTCGGAGGGCGGCCCCATCGATGTGATCCGAAAGGTCTCGAACGGCGTGATCACTACTATCGCCGGGAATGAAACCAGGGGCTACTCCGGCGACAACGGCCCGGCCACCAGTGCAGAGTTGAACGGGCCCATGGCCGTGGCAGTGGACGCGGATGGCAGCGTGTATATCGCCGATGACGGCAATGACGTGATCCGCGTTCTTGTCCCCAACTGGCGCCGTCCGCGTCCGCGCCCTTGATACCGGAGTGTAAGTGCCGATGAACTGTTCGCGTAGAGATCTGAGCCTATTGTTGCCGCTCCTCGCAGCAGCGAAAGCCGGGGCGCAGAACGCCGTTTTACCCTCCAAGACCTACAGTTTCGAGGAACTTCCCGTGCAGGCCAGCGGCGAGAACAAGCTCCGGCAAGTGCTGGATGGCGAAACGCACGCCGGCGTGCGGATCGAGCTGCACGAGACGGAGTTGCCGCCGGGCGGCGCGCCGCATCCGCCGCATCACCATGTCCAGGAAGAAATGATCCTAATCCGGGAAGGCACCATGGAAGTGACCATCGCGGGGCGGAGCGCCAAACTGGGACCGGGTTCGGCGGCGTACGTGGCCTCCAACGAAGAGCATGGCTGGCACAACGCCGGCGCCACTCGCGCGCACTACTTCGTGCTGGCCATCGGACGGGATTGAGTTCCGCGCGGAACGGACATACAGTGAGTTTTCCTATCGGGATTAAGGAGGACTCTTTGGCAAATCTGACCAGGCGGGAAGCTCTTGCGGGAGCGGCCGCCAATCTCATGATCCTCAAGCCTGGGATCGCATTCGGCTCTCAGGCCAATTCGGCCGTGTCATTCGGCATCATCGGGACGGGCGGGCGCGGCAGGTACGTGGGCGGCCACATGGCGCGCGATCCGCGGGCGCGGCTGACGGCTGTGTGCGACCTTTTCCCCGACCGCATCGATAAGGCCAAGACCGAGATCCCGGGCGCTGCCAGCGCGCGAGCCTACCGCCATTACGAGGAGCTGCTGGGCCAGCCCGATATCGACGCGGTGTTGATCGCCACGCCGGTGTTCCTGCATCCGGTGCACTTCGAGGCCGCCGCGAGCGCACGCAAACACATCTACTGCGAGAAGCCGGCGGGCGCGGATGTGGCGGGCGTCAAGCGCATGCTGCGCGCCGCCGAAAAAGCAGATCCGTCGAAGACCGTCCAGTTTGGCTTCCAGCAGCGCTTCAGTCCTGAATACCTGGCCGCGGAGAAGATCCTGCGCGCGGGCAAGATCGGCCAACTCACCGCCATGATGAGTTACTGGATTCTGGGCGACCGGCCCATGACCAGCTTCCACTCGCCGTATCCGCCGGAGGATGCCAAACTGCGCCTCTGGAATTACTGGATGGAATACTCCGGCGGCTGCATCGTGGAGCAGGATTGCCATGGCGCGGACGTGCTGAACTGGTTCGCCGCTGCGCATCCGGTGAAGGCCACGGGGAGCGGCGGCATTCGCTACAAGGTGGTCTACGGCGACTGGAATTCCGACCATCATGACATCGTTTACACCTATCCCAACGGCAACGAGGGCTGGCTGGTGAGCATCAAAGACACGGCCGGGTATCGCGACGTGAAGGAGCAGTTCTTCGGCCCGGAAGGGACGCTCGAAACGGCCCGCACGTATTATCGCTGGCACGGGCCGATCGTGAATTCGCCCCTGAAGAATGCGGACGACCTGCGCGACCGCAGCCTGATCGAGCAGGCGGAATCGAAGCGCGAGATCACCATCGACGCGGTGGAATCGTTCTTCACCAGCATTGTGGAGCACAAGCCTTACAGCATGGCGGCCGGCGCGGCGGAGGCCACCTTCACCAGCTTGCTTGGGCGCATGGCATACGAGACGAAGCGCGAAGTGACTTGGGAGGAACTGCTCGCGAGCGCGTAGGTTCCGCCCGGGCGATCAGAGCACGCAGCCGATGCGGGCGGAGCAGGTGTACACGTACTACACCTTGGCGCGCAACACCAAGCGGCAAGCCGCATTAGGAGCGCCGACCGCAACGCGAGAGGGAGTCAAAGGTCGAAGGAAAGGCCGATTGACAATCGGCCTGCAGGTTGTCAACCTGCCCCACAAACGCGCGTGCTAATATGGCGCATCATGAGTGTGCCGAGTTTGCACCCTAACTTTCCCCGGGTCCACAACGCCATGTGGCCCGGCCTGGTGGGCAAAGGCCCGGATTCTGAGCCGGGCATCGATCTGGACACGATGCTCCGGCTGACGGCCGCTGCCCGTGTCGATGGGAACGCCGATGCGCGGTTCGACGGCGTGGACCTCTTCTTGTCCGACCCGCACGTGTCGATCGATGCGACCGATGACGACCTGGCGCGGCTGGCCGACAAAGTGCGTGCGCTGGGCCTGATGGTGGGGTCGGTGGTGGCGCCGGTGTGGCAGGGAACTGGCGGCGGCTCGGCCATGGGCAATACCGATGAGCGGCGGCGTTTCGTGAAGCAAGTGCGCAAGGCCTGCCGGATCGCGCGCAAGCTTCGTGAGTTGGGCGCGCGGCCGTACGGAATTGTGCGCATCGATTCGGCGGCCAGCCCGGCGGAGTGGGCCAAGGACCCCGTGCGCTCCACCCGCCTGATCGCGCAGACGTTGCGCGAGGCTTGCGAAGTAGCTGGCGGCTTTGGCGAGCGGCTGGCGGCGGAAGGCGAGATCTGTTGGGGCGGCATGCATAGCTGGCGGCGCATGCTGCAGCTTCTGGAACTGGTGGACCAGCCGCGAACGCTGGGCTTCCAGGCGGATATGGCGCACACGCTGCTGTTCACGCTGGGCTACAACGCGCCGGAGGATCGCATCCTGCCGGAGGATTTCGAGTGGCAACAGACCGAGCGCTTCCAGAGCGCGCTGCGCGAGTTGACCGCGGCGCTGCGGCCGTGGACCATCGATTTCCACGTGGCGCAAAACGACGGGACCGTGAAGGGATCGGGATCGCACGACAAGACCGGCCATCATTGCCTGCCCGACGATCCTAACGGCAAGCTCGACATGGTGCGCGACGCGGGCCATTGGCTGCGCGACGAACGCGGGCGGTTGACCAAGGCGATGCGGCACATCTGCTGGGATGGATGTATGTTTCCGAACGCGGTGATGATGGAGCAGCGGACGTGGAACGGCATCCTGGCGGCGATGATCGCGGTGCGCGACGCGCATGGGTGGCAGGGGTAGCGTATGAACAGGAAACCGCTGCGGGTCGGCCTGGTGGGCTACGGCTTCATGGGCCGCACGCATTCCAACGCCTTCGCGAAAGTGAACCAGTTCTTCGACCTGCCGTACCGTCCGGTGTTGCAGGCGGTGTGCGCGCGGGACGCCGGGAAGGTGGCCGCGTTCGCGGAACAGTGGGGTTACGGGTCGACCGAAACCGACTGGCGGAAGCTGGTGGAGCGGCCGGACATCGACTTGATCGATATCGCCAGCCCGAACGACACGCATGCGGAAATCGCCATCGCGGCGGCCGGGGCGGGGAAGATGGTGCTGTCGGAGAAGCCGCTGGGCCGCAACGCCGCGGAATCCGAGCGCATGGTGGAGGCGGTGGAGAAGGCCGGTGTGCCGAACATGGTCTGGTACAACTACCGGCGCGTGCCGGCGGTGACGCTGGCCAAGCAGTTGATCGACGAAGGCCGGCTGGGCAAGATCTTCCATTACCGCGCGAAGTTTCTGCAGGACTGGACCATCTCGGCCGATCTGCCGCAGGGCGGCGCGGGGTTGTGGCGCCTGGATGTGAACGTAGCCGGCAGCGGCGTGACGGGCGACCTGCTGGCGCATTGCATCGACACGGCCATGTGGCTGAATGGCGGGATCGACCAGGTGACCGCGATGACCGAGACGTTCGTGAAGGAGCGCCCGCACGCACTAACCGGCCGCGTGGAGAAGGTCGGGATCGACGACGCCAGCGCGTTTCTGGCGCGGTTTCAAAACGGGTCGCTGGCCACGTTTGAAGCCACGCGATACGCTCGCGGGCACAAGGCGCTCTACACGCTGGAGATCAACGGCGAGCACGCTTCGATTTTCTGGGACCTGCACGATCTGCATCGACTGGAATACTTCGATCATGGCGACGAGGGGCGGCTGCGGGGGTGGCGCTCGATTCATGTCACCGACGGCGACCATCCTTATATGAAGAACTGGTGGGTGCCGGGATTGCAGATCGGCTACGAGCACACGTTCGTTCACCAGGCGGCGGATTTCTTGGCGGGGTTGGGGGAGGGGCGGATACCGGGACCTTCGTTCCGCGATGGGATGGCCACGGATTACGTCACCGATGCGGTGCTGCGGTCGGCTGGGAGTGGGCGGTGGGAGAAGGTGCGTTAGAGCGGGTTGGATTGTGCATGGTTATGCATAGTTGGGCGGTTTTGTGCATGGCGCGAAGGGGTGGCAATTCGCCCAAACAAAGCCTATCATGCTGATAATACGTAACTTGTGCGTTAAACGTGGGCCAGCGCGTAGGTGACGTGCGCTGCGCGTCCGGGCCACCAGCACCGGCGAGCTCAAAGCGAACAAAAGACGAAATAGCCGCCGATGAACGCCGATTAACGCCGATAAGACTGGGCTGGGGCGGACGATGAAAAAGGGGATAATCCGGGTGCGGCCACCGAGTGCCCAAGCCATGTGCACGGCACCGTTTTTTTTCGATTTCATGTTGCATCGCGTTGCATTTGTTGCGCTGTGAATGCCGGGGTTAGGAGTGAAACGTTTCCGGCTGCGGTTTGAATTGTCAAAGAACAGGGTGGCGCCGGCAGAACGTCTTGCGGCGAGTGCGGCAAGCCTTCTTGGACAGCTTGATGTCTCTTGGCCCGACATAAGAATAGCATGCGATTCGGTGGGGATCGGCGAGGCGGGGGGCTTAAGCGATTGATTTCAATCGATTAGGAGAGGTTGGAATTGCGTCACCGACGCCTCGGAGCCGGCTATAGTTGGCTTTGGTTAAGCCGGGTTCGGGGGCCGCTTGGCCGCAAACGGAAGAAGTTCGAGGACGGCCCATTGCAACGTCAGTTTGATGTCGTTATTGAACGCGATGAAGAGGGATACTACGTGGCTACGCTCCTGCAGCTTCCTGGGTGCCACACTCAGGCGCGGTCAATGGACGAGGTCACGGAACGTATTCGAGAGGCGGTCGAATTGCGCCTTGAGGTTGAGGGTGCGCCTGAACAGGTTCTCGAATTCGCCGGCATCCAGCGAATCAGCGTTGCAGCATGAGCCGAAGTCCGCGAATTTCCGGGCCAGACTTGGTAGCGGCGCTGGCGAAGGCCGGTTTCGCTGTGGTCCGCATCTGGGGCAGCCATCATAGGACGGTCGGGGCTCTTGATCAGTTCGCTCGCAGAGGATTGACGATCTTCAGGCCAGCGAAGTCTCTTTCGTTTTCGGTGACAACCACGCAATCATTCGCTTCAGCGACCGCGGCAATAATCATGTCGAGGAGGCTGCGGGGCCGCCCCTTCGCCGTGCCGTCGGCCATCAGCCTTGCCCAGATCAAGGCGGCCTTTTCGTCGAACGGGAGCACGCGGCCGGCGAATAGCGCTGGCGGGCCCTCGGGGCCGGAGAACCAACGCTCCAACTCCCGGCGCTTCTTTCCGGCGGGCTTCTCCAGGATGCCGCGGCGGATCTCGGCAACTGTCAGCGAAGAAATGAACAGATCCTCGTCGGATTGCTCAGCCATCCACACGACCAGCGCATCCGATGGCATGGGTTTGGTGACGTTACTGATGATATTGGTGTCCAGGAGGCTCCGGCTCATAGGTCAACCTTGCGGCCCGACGTGAGCGGGCGGCGAAGGTCGAGGCCGGCACCGACCAGGGGCGACCGGCGCAATGCTTTGAGAATGCCGCCCTTTTTCGGTTGTTCCCCCGCGATGGTCAAACGGACAGTTGCGCGAATACGCGCCGAATCGGGGCCATTGGCGGCGAGCCGACGGGCGAGGGACCGGATCAACTCGCGGTCGGCGTCACGTCCTAGAACCTCGAACCGGGCCATCCCTCGTTGGCTGAGGCGCTTCCGGTAGCGGGTCAGCGCGCGCTTCTGCGGCGTGGTGCTCATGGCGGATTCCTCCGTATATCCAGTAATATATCCAGATTGTAGCATTGGAGGCGCATGCGATGTCGCGTCACCGACAAAGCTTCGCCGAGTAGGTGCGTGCGGGGCGGCCTGAGAGGCCGCCGCAGGCTGAGAGCCTGCCCCACTACGCTTTCAAGAATTTGCCGATGGAGCGGGTTGCCTGACGGATGCGGTGCTCGTTTTCCACCAGCGCGAAACGCACGTAGCCTTCGCCCAGCGGGCCGAAGCCGATGCCCGGAGAGACGGCTACCAGAGCTTTCTCCATCAGCAGCTTGGCAAACTCCAGCGAGCCGCCGGCGCGATAGCGTTCGGGCAGCGGCGCCCACACGAACATGGAGCCGCGCGGCTTCTCCACGGGCCAACCGGCGCGATCGAGGCCAGTCACCAGGACATCGCGGCGCTTCTGGTAGATGGCGCAAATCTTTTCTGTATCCTCCTGGCACTCGCGCAGCGCGATGATGGACGCGATCTGGATGGGCTGGAAGACGCCGTAATCCAGGTAACTCTTGATGCGCGCCAGCGCGCCGATCATGCGCGCGTTGCCGAGGCAGTAACCCACTCGCCAGCCGGCCATGTTGTAACTCTTGGACATGGAGAATATCTCGACGGCCACTTCCTTGGCGCCTTCCACCTGCAGGATGCTGGGCGGCTTGTAGCCATCGAAGCCCAGGTCGGCATAGGCGAAATCGTGAACGATGAGCGTGCCGTGGCGGCTGGCCATGGCGACGATTTCGCGGAAGAAATCGAGTTCCACGCAGGTGGTGGTGGGGTTGTGGGGAAACGAGATCAGGATCAGCTTGGGTGGGTGCGTGGAGGTGCGGTAGAGGTCTTCGAGTCGGTTCAGGAATTCCGCCGGGCTGGGCAGGGGAAGCAGGCAGGCGTGGCCCTCGGCCATGATTACGCCGTATTGATGAATGGGGTAGGCCGGATTCGGCGAGACCACCACATCGCCCGGTCCGACCACGGCGAAGAGCAGATGCGCGAGGGCGTCCTTGGCGCCGATGGTGACGATGGCTTCCTTATCGGGATCGAGTTCGACGCCGTAGTTGGTTTGGTAACGGCGGGTGATCTCCTCGCGCAGGCGGGGAATGCCGCGGGAAGCCGAATAACGGTGGTTGCGCGCGTTGCGGGCGGCTTCCACCATTTTGCTGACGACCACGCGCGGCGTGGCGCCATCGGGATTGCCCATGCCCAGATCGATCACGTCCTGTTGCGCGGCGCGCGCCGTCGCCCGCATTTCGTTGATTACGGCAAATACGTAAGGAGGTAGCTTTTGAATCCGGTAAAAATCTTCGGTACTTTGAGCCATTCTTTCCATTCTACGCCGCGCGGTGGTTTGGCACGGGACGGGGGACCGCTTCCTAACGGTCGCGGCTCGGTAAGCGGTGGTGGCGCGGTAAGTGGTCGCGGGTTGGTAACAGGGCCTACGACGCCGTATGGCCAATACATCCTCAACACCGATGAGGGAATCGTGGGCCAGATCGAAATGGTATGGGGCAGATTCTGGTATGAATCGAGATTTCAGGGCACGCAGCCGGTGGCCGACGTGGGACCGGGACGCTGCTGGTTCACGCGCCAGAACCCGAGCGGCATCGTGGCCATCGACAATGCGCCGGACCTGGTGGAACACTACGCTGCGCAACAGCTTCAGATTACGCTGGGCAATGCTTACGAGATCCCCTTCCCCGACGCTTATTTCGAAGGCGTGTTCTGCTGCTGGCTGCTGGAGCATTTGCCCGATCCCGCGCGCGCCATGGTGGAGTTTCATCGCGTGTTAAAACCTGGCGGCCTGTGTACGATCGTGGTTCCTACGCCGGTGAACATGGTCGCGTTTTATGAGGACTACACGCACATTCGTCCTTTCACGGTACCGTCTCTGCGCCAGTTGGCGGCCGCCGGCGGCTTCACGCGGGCGCGTACGGAGAACCTGCCTTGGACGCGGGGCATGCGTTACCTTTATCGCCGCTTGGGTGCGCAGGCCAGCTATCGCTACATGCTTTTCGGCGATCGGTATTTGCGGCGGCTGGGCGTGCGGAACCGGTGCCACCTGGTGATGGACGCGTGGAAGTGAAGGCCGATTAACAATCGGCCTGCAGGTTGCCAACCTGCCCCACAGGAACTTCAGGTTTGCGCTATACGGGTCCGGTCTGATACTATCTAGGTGGCAGCGCGGAATCCTTCCCTTGAAGTGCCACAAATCCAACCAACGGAGTAAACGAATCACTGAATGAATTTCACTGTTTTTTTAGGCAACCTGCCCACGTGGGTCACTGCCGACGATATTAAAGCGTGGCTGACGGCCGAGAATCTGGTCGCGGATTCGGTTAAAGTGATCCGCAACCACGAAACGCAAGAATCCAAGGGCTTCGCATTTGTGGAAGCGCCTACCACCGACGAGATGCAGGCGATCATCCGCCGCTTCGATCGTGCGCCTCTGGAAGACCGGCTGTTGCGGGCCAATCCGGCGCAGCCCTCCAAGGGTAAAGACAGCAAACCGGCGACGACGATGGAGCGTCCCGTACAGCAGCGCAACGGCCGCAAGCCGCGGCGTGGCAAAGATGCAGCTCCCAAGACCGCCTTTGGCGCCGAACTGGCCAAGGCGTTATAAAACGGGCAGCGTTTGCCCACCATAACGGGTCCTCCCACACCTGTGAAGTATAGTCACAGCCCTCATTCCTTTAAGTTGTTCCATTGCAGCAACTTCCTTTTGGCCAACCATCTGCATCGCTCCCGACCATGAGATTCGTCTGGCTCGCCTCGATTTTATGGAGCAGCCTGCTCCTGGCCGGCACTCCGGAACAGGAGATGAACGTCAACACACGCTACACGGTGGAGAGCGTGGAACTGGCCGGCGACAATCCGGCCGGCATCAGCACGGGCCTGCGCGGCGAGCTGACGCGGCTGGTGGGCGCCAAGCTGAATCCGGCCACGCTCGACGATCTGGCGACGCGCATCCGGCGCGAGTTGCATGTGCGGGCAGTCACGCATCGCCTGTTGCGCGGGCAAACGCCGGAACACGTGCGGGTGGTGTTTGTGGTGCGCGGGACGCCGGCGAAATTCGAGGCGTCGGTACCGAAGCTGGTTTACCGCAGCGATGGGGGCTTTTCCGGACTGGCGGAAGGCACTGCCACGGTGGGATCGCAGGCATTCACGTTGGGCGGGGTGAGCGACGGCGACGACCTGGCGGAGCGCTACACCGGCATCGTGGCGCGCTACGAGGACAAGCGCCTGATGAGCGATCACGTGCGGTTCCGGGTGGATTTTGCGAGCTATCACGAGCAGTGGAACCAGGCTACCGCGAATGCCCTGGACCAAGCCGGAGCGGAGAGCGACACCTCCGGGATCTACCGGACGCGGCAGAATATCGAACCGCTGGTGACTTTCGTGCTCGCCAGAAGCGGCTCTGGGCTCGTCAACCTTACCGTGGGTACCAGTTTTGAACGGTTTCAATCGCAGTTTCCGGCCGCGCGAACGGAGTCCGCCAACGCAATGGTGACTACTCTGCGCTATCATCGGCGCGTGGAGGGCTCCGGCGCCAACCAGCAAGAATGGGACGCAGGTTACAGCCTGCGCGCGGCCACCAATCTTCTAGGCAGCGATTTCGCCTACGCCCGTCACCTGGGAGACGCGCACTACGTCTACTCCTGGGGACACAACCAGTTTGTGGACGACCTGACGGGCGGAGCCATCACCGGGCGAGCGCCGCTTTTTGAGCGCTTTATACTAGGTAACAGCACCTTGCTCCGCGGGTGGAACCGATTTGAATTGGATCCACTGGGCGGGGACCGCATGGTGGCCAACACCGCGGAGTACCGGTACCGGCTCTTCGACGTCTTCTACGATTGTGGGGCAATATGGGATCAGGGCCAGACGGCGGTGTTGCGGCATTCGGCGGGTGTGGGCATCCGGCAGAACGGGATGTACGCAGCGGTGGCATTCCCGATCAAGGAAGGCCATATTGAACCGGTTTTCATGGTGGGCATGAACTATTGAATGGCGCAAGCCGGAGCGGACAGACTGAGCCGCGACCGTAAGGAAGCGGTAACGATCAGCCGACGGCGCTGGCTTCTGGCCGGTGTGGCTATACCTTTGTCTTGCCTGGGAGCCTCCGAGCGCCTGAGCGTCACCTGGGATGGCGACGATCTGCACGTGGCGGCGCCCGAACTGCATTTTCTGGCCGGCAAGCCGCTGGATCGCCTGAAAGACGGCGCGGCGGTGGTGTTCCTGACGCAGTTGACCCTCACCACCGACAACTTCACGACCAGTTTGCGGCGGACGCCCGAGCGTTTCATATTCAGCTACGACCTGTGGGAAGAGAAGTTCTCAGTGACGAAGCTGGGCGAGGGGCAGCGGACGGTCGCGCACCTGTCGGCGACGGCTGCGGAAGCCTGGTGCCTGGACAACGTGGCCATCAGCGCCACGGGCCTGCCGCAGGACCGTCCCTTCTGGCTGCGCTTCGAACTGCGCACGGCCGAACCGAAGGACGAAGCCGCGGTGATCGGCGAGAGCGGCCTGAACCTGACACGGCTCATCGAGATCTTCAGCCGCCGTCCGCGCGACCAGCAGCCGCAGTGGAACGCGGACGCCGGACCGCTGCGCCTGGGCGATCTCAAGAGACTGGTGGGCCGCGCCGCGCGAACGCTGTGAACCGGCTACGCAACAGGCTGATCGGGATTTTTCTGGCGGCCACTCTGGTCCCGCTGGCCGCCACGCTCTGGATTACAACTTCGCTGCTGGATCGCAGCCTGAGCTATGCCTCTACAGGCGAACTGGACCGGCTGTCGCGCTCCCTGCAAAAGACCGGCAAAGAGTTGTATCAGCGCGCCTGCGACGCTTTGAAGAACGATGCGCTGGGCGGCCATGTGGAACCGCTGCGTTATGGCGCGGCCCGACAGGCCCAGTGGCCTGCGCCGGTGAAGACCTTTTTCGACAGCGGGGACGCCGAACGTTTCCTGATTTCCGGAAGCGGCGGGGATCGGATCGATTACCTGGCGCGGCGCGGCGATGAAGTTTGGCAATGGTCTACAGGCCTGGGCGGTGTGGGTCTGGACGGGCTTTCGCGCGAGATCCGCAGCGCGCGGGAAATCGTGGAAAAGCGGCAATCGCGCGATCTGCTGCGCGGGTTCACGTACACCTATGTGCTGCTGGCGGCTTC
>JBEKPZ010000122.1:0-29125 GCA_049520215.1 Bryobacteraceae bacterium
CGTACGCCCACCCCCGATCCGCTGATCGAAGAGTTGGCCGAAAAGGCGGCGCACGCGCGGGGCATCGCGCGGCAGCCCGTCTCCGACGACGAGATCCTGTCGCGCATCATGGTGGCGCTCGCCAACGAAGGCGCCAACGTGCTTGACGAGCACATCGCCATCCGCCCCGGCGATATCGACGTGATTTACGCCTATGGTTTCGGCTACCCGCGCCATCGCGGCGGACCCATGGCCTACGCCGATTCGCTGGGACTCCCGCACGTGTTGGCGAAGGTGAACGAATACCGCGCGCGCCTGGGCGATCACTGGCAGCCCGCGCCGCTGCTGGAGCGTCTGGCTGCGGCGGGCAAGGGCTTCTACGACGCGGCCGGCGCGGCTTAAGCGCTTTTGGGTGCCGACTTTCCGGCCCGTGTTATACTTCGCCGTTTGGGCCTGAACTCCATAGCTGTGCGAGGGGGGATCAATGAAACTAATCGCTAAAGCACTAGGCAGGCTGAAACGGGGGAAGCAGCCGTGCGCCGTCCTCGCGCTGTGCGCGGGGACGGCGGTTGCTCTATCCGCGCAGACCTTTACCACGCTGCACAGCTTCGTTGGCACGGACGGCGAATATCCCGCTGGCGTTTTGATCCAAGGCAGCGACGGCAACTTCTACGGGACAACCGGACACGGGGGGGCTAATAATGACGCTGGCACGGTCTACAAAATCACACCGGGCGGCGCACTAACGACGCTATACAACTTCTGCGCCCTTGTTAACAGCAACACGTGCGCGGACGGCAAAGCCCCAGTGGGGCTGGTTCAGGCCGCCAAGGGGGAGATCTACGGGACCACTTCGTATGGAGGGAGCGCCAACAACAACGGCGACTGTTCCGGCTTGGGCTGTGGCACGATCTTTGAGATCACCCCCAGTGGGGCCCTCACCACGCTCTACGCCTTCTGCGCCCAACCTGTCCCCGTGGGCGGCTACTGCACGGACGGCGCATTTCCACAGGCGGCGCCGGTCCTGGGCGCCGACGGCAACTTCTATGGCACAACCGCCAGCGGCGGCGCGTCCGGCAGTGGCACGGTGTTCAAAATCACCCCGGGCGGCACGCTGACGACGCTGTACGATTTCTGCGGTACCTACGGCTTTTGCACTGACGGCGGAAGCCCTGCGGCGGCGCTGGTTCAGGGCGCCGACGGCAATTTCTACGGGACAACAGCCCTCACTATCTTCAAAATCACCCCGGGGGGCACGCTCACGACGTTGTACACCTTCTGCTACGAATGTGTAGGCGGGTCGCTGCCGGCGCTGGTCCAGGGCGCCGACGGCAACTTGTACGGGACAACCGGCCTGGCCATCTTCAAGATCACCCCGGGGGGCACGCTCACGACGCTTTACACCTTGCAGGACAGCCTGGGCGCAGAGGCGCTGATCCAGGGCACCGACGGCAATTTTTATGGAACCACATTCTTAGGCGTCTTCAAGATGACCCCGGGCGGTACGCTCACGACGCTATACACCTTCTGCTCCCAATCGGTTAACGGCGTCTGCTCGGACGGCGACGAACCGGCGGCGGCGCTGACCCAGGGCACCGACGGCAACTTCTATGGGACCACGATGGACGGCGGGGCAAGCTGTAACTGCGGCAACGTCTTCAGCCTGTCCGTCGGCCTGGCCCCGTTCGTGGAAACTCTACCTGTTTCCGGCGCCGTGGGAACGGCTGTCCAGATCCTTGGGGCGAATCTGACCGCGGCGACGAGCGTCACCTTCAACGGCATCGCAGCCGTGTTCACCGTGGTATCGAGTACCTTAATCACGGCCACCGTACCGGCCGGCGCAAGCACCGGCTCGGTTCAGGTAATGACCCCCGGCGGGACACTCCTCGGCAATGTCGCCTTTGTAGTACAGGCATCGCCTCCGTCCACAGTCGCAATCTCCGGACAGGTGACTCTCTACGGCAATGGTCTGAGTGGAGCCACCATCACACTGACAGGATCGCCGAGCGGCCCTTCCACCACCACCACCGACGCCTCTGGCGACTACAGTTTCTCCGTTGCCAGTGGCGGCGCCTACACGGTGACCCCATCGCTCGGCAACGACAGCTTTGTTCCGTCCAGCCAGACATTCACCAACCTGAGCGCCAGTGAGACCCAGAATTTCACTACGATGCCGTCTCTCGCCACGCTGTATAACTTCTGCGAGCAACCCGTCAATGGCGTGTGCCCGGACGGCGCGAGCCCAGGGGCGGCGCTGGTCCAGGGCACCGACGGGAACTTCTATGGGACAACCCTACTGGGCGGGGCCAACAGTGCAGGCACGGTCTTCAGATTGACTCCGAGTGGCACGTTGACCACGTTGTACAACTTCTGCTCACAGGGCGGCGCCACGTGCACGGACGGCAGCGGCCCCGTGGTTCTGGTCCTGGCCACCGACGGGAATATCTACGGAGCAACACAGGGGAGCTTCGTGCCTGGATGCCCAACAGGCGACTGTGGCACCGTCTTCAAAATCACCCCAAGCGGCACGCTGACGACCCTCTACGGCTTCTGCTCCCAAAGCGGATGCCCGGACGGCGGTGGACCGAAAGGGTTAATCCAGGCCAGCGACGGGAACTTCTACGGAACAACCGGAGGCGGCGGCGCCAACAAGGCTGGAACGGTTTTCAAGATCGCCCCAACCGGCACGCTGACCACGCTGTACAGCTTCTGCTCCCAAAGCGGGTGTGCAGACGGTGGCAGCCCGAACGCGCTAATTCAGGCCACCGACGGGAACTTCTACGGGACAACCGGAGGCGGCGGCGCCAACGAGGCGGGAACGGTCTTCAAGATCACCCCAACTGGCATGCTGACAACACTATACAGCTTCTGCCCTGAAGGGGCTTGTGTGGCAACCAACCCCCAAGCAGCGCTGGTCCAAGGCGCCGACGGTGACTTTTATGGAACAGCGGTCAGCGGAACGGGAACGGTCTTTAAGATTACACCGGCTGGCGCGCTAACGACGTTGCACAACTTCTGTACGCAAACTGAAAACGGCGGCGTCTGCACGGACGGCTTTGATCCTGCGGCGCCGATGATCCGAGGCAGCGACGGGAATCTCTACGGGACAACCGCCGTCACTGTCTTCAAGATCACCCCGGACGGCACGTTTACGACGCTGGTTGACTTCTGCACGGTACGGGGATGCGCGTACCCCGGTGTAGGGGCACTGACTCAGGGCAGCGACGGCAACCTCTACGCGGCAACCTCTGGCCTGGGCAACGCCAACTGTAGTTCACAAGGCTG
Source organism: Bryobacteraceae bacterium (assembly GCA_049520215.1). Classification (GTDB taxonomy): domain Bacteria; phylum Acidobacteriota; class Terriglobia; order Bryobacterales; family Bryobacteraceae; genus Bog-159. The sequence continues at coordinate 3,265 of JBEKPZ010000122.1, forward strand.
CGGTATGATCTTTAGCCTGTCGGTAGGCCTCGCCCCATTTGTGGAAACTCTGCCCACTTCTGGCGCCGTCGGCACCACCGTCCAAATCCTGGGAACGAATCTAACCGGGTCGACCAGCGTCACCTTCAACGGTACCGCGGCTGCCTTCACCGTGGAGTCGAGTACCCTGATCACCACCACCGTACCCTCCGGCGCAAGCACCGGCCAAGTGCAGGTAACCACCCCCAGCGGGACGCTGCTCAGCAATGTCGCCTTCATAATAGGACAGATTCAACCACCGCCCACGGTTACGATCTCCGGACAGGTCACCCTCGCAGGCAGCGGTCTGAGCGGCGTCACCATGACGCTGACCGGCTCACCGAGCGGTCCCGCCACTGCCACGACCGACGCCTCCGGAAACTACACTTTCTCTGTCGCGGCGGGCGGCAGCTATACGCTGACCCCGTCGCTTAGTGGCGACAGCTTCACTCCGGCCAGTCAGACCTTCACCAACCTGAGCGCCAATCAGACACAGGATTTCGTTGCCGTCGAAGTGTCGGCGGGCAACACTCTCACGGTGAGCCTTGCCTATCAGTTTGGCTCTGCCTTTTCCGGTACACCACCGGCTGGCGCCGGATTCACCGTTACACCTCACATACCCGGATTCACCTTTGACCCATTCGGCAGCCAGGATCTTCTCTTTCAGTCCTGGAACGGTTCGCTGACCGCCAACTTCGCCGGCAATGCCTATAGCGGCATGAATCTCGCTGGATCGATGCCTCATCTTGCCTCCGGCGGGGGACAATGGACCACCACATTTACGTTATTGAATAACGGCGCCGCACCCGCCAACGTCGCCCTCTACTTCTTTGACGACCATGGCAATCCATTGCCGCTGCCACTCACATTCCCGCAGGGATCTCCCGGCCAGACCACCGCGGCGTTCACCGGAGTGCTGGCGGCCGGGGCGGGGCTGGTGATCGAGACGGCGGGTCTCAACGACCCGCTCGCGACGGGCTGGGCGCAACTGCTGAGCGACGGCGACGTCAGCGGTTTCGCGGTTTTCACCGACAACGTGACCGCCAGTCAGCAGCAGCAGGCAGTAGTACCCTTGCAGAGCCTCAATCTCCCCGCTTACGTGCTGTGGTTCGACAACACCAACGGGTTTGCGACCGGTGTGGCGCTGGCCAACGAATCCGCCGCGACTGCCAGCATGACGGCAGTCATACGCGACGACACCGGCGCGGCGATTACCACGCAGACGATCCAGTTACCGCCCAATGGCCATACGGCTTTCGTTCTCGCAACCAATTACCCCGCTACAGCGAATCGCCGCGGCAGCGTGGAGTTTGACGAGCCGGCCAATGGACAGGTGAGCGTTCTGGGGCTCAGCTTCAATCCCGCATCGGCATTTACTTCGATTCCGGTTGCGCCATTATTGAGTGGCGAAAGCGCCAGCCCCGCCGGCGCGACCTTCACCAATCCGATCGCCGATCGGACCCCGCATTCCACGGCTCCGCGAGCGTCGGGGCGCCAAAGCTCGCCGCGGGACGACGCCAATAGCTTCGCGGTCAACCTGAGTTATCAGTTTGGCCCATCGTTGAGCGGCACACCCCCGGCCGGCGCAGGGTTCACCGTCACGCCCCATATACCGGGATTCACCATAACCCCATTCGGCAGCCAGGATCTTGCCATCCAGAACTGGAAAGGCACGCTGGCCTTCAACTTCGACGCCATCGCCTATGCGGGCATGAACTTCGCCGGCTCGATGCCTCACCTGGCGTCCGGCGGGGGCCAGTGGACCACAACCTTCACCATATTGAATGCCGGCTCGTCAACGGCGAGTATCGCTCTCAACTTCTTTGACGACAGCGGCGTTCCATTGCAATTGCCGCTTATATTCCCGCAGGGATCTCCCAACCAGACCACCGCGACTTTCACCGGTTCGGTGAAGTCCGGTGCGGGCCTCGTCATTCAGACGGCGGGGCTGAACAATCCACTCGCGACGGGCTGGGCCCAACTGCTGAGCGACGGCGACGTCAGCGGCTTCGCGGTGTTTACCGATAATGTGACCGCGCGGCAACAGCAGCAGGCCGTAGTGCCCTTGCAAAGCCTCCACTCCAGCGCTTACGAGCTGTGGTTCGACAACACCAACGGGTTTGCGACCGGCGTCGCACTGGCCAATGAATCCACCGCGCCCGCCACCATGACGTTAGTCATACGGGACGACACCGGCGCACAGATCGCCACGCAGACGATCCAACTGCCGGCGCAGGGCCACACCGCATTCGCTCTGGCAACCAACTATCCGATGACCGCGAACCGGCGCGGCACCGTGGAGTTCAGTGAGCCGGCCGATGGGCAGGTCAGCGTGCTGGGGCTCAGCTTCAATCCGGCCTCCGCTTTTACTTCGATTCCCGCAGTCCCGCAATAGGCGGAGGTCCAGAGGAAACATGCGCCGAATCGCTAAAGAAGCTGTGTGGAGTTGCAACTAAAGGAGCGCATCGATGAAAAGCATCGCGAACGCATTGGGCAGGCTGAGCTTTGGGAGGAGAGCGTTCGCCGTACTCGCGCTGCGCGCAACGATGGCGCTTGCCCTATCCGCGCAGACGTTCACTACGCTGCACACCTTCGATTACGCGGACGGCGATTACCCCGCGGGGGCGTTGATCCAAGGCGCCGACGGCAACCTCTACGGGACTACGGTACAGGGCGGGGCCAATTGTCCGGCTGCCGGGGGCTGCGGAACGGTCTTCAAAATCACCCCCGGCGGCACGCTGACGACGCTATACAATTTCTGTTCCCAAGCCAACTGCGCGGACGGCGATGGCCCCGCGGCGGCTTTCTTCCAAGGCGGGTACGCGTTGGTCCAAGGCGCCGACGGGGACTTCTACGGGACAACCGCGTACGGCGGGGTCAACCATTCGTGCGCGTACGGAGTCTCTGGCTGTGGCACGATCTTCAAAATCACGCCGGACGGCGGACTAACGACGCTTTACCGTTTTTGCTCCCAAAACCAGTGCCCGGACGGCGCGTACCCGTATGCGGGGCTGGTCCAAGCCACCGATGGCAACCTCTACGGAACCACCTCAGGCGGCGGGACAAACTGCGTCCAAGCCCCAGGTTGTGGGACGGTTTTCAAAATCACTCCTAGCGGCTCGCTCACGACGTTGTACAGCTTCTGCGCTCAAGGTGGCGCCAGTTGTACGGACGGCAATGACCCTGTTGCAGCGTTGGTGCAAGCCCCCGATGGCAACCTCTATGGGACAACGTTCTATGGCGGGGCATACCAATTCGGGACGGTCTTCAAAATCACTCTCGGCGGAGCGCTGACGACGATACACAGTTTTTGCGCTCCAACCGCGGGGAGCGAAGGTTGCGCGGACGGCCGGTACCCATCCGCGGCGCTGGTCCAGGGCGCAAATGGGAATCTCTACGGGACTTCCGGGGTGGCCTTCGAAATCACCCCGAGTGGCACGCTGACCACGCTTTACCAGTTCTGCTCCCAAGGCGGCATCCACTGCACGGACGGCGATGATCCCTCCGGGCTAATCCTGGGCAGCGATGGGAACTTCTACGGTACAACATACTCTGGTGGGGCCAACCCTGGTATTTCGGACGTCGGTACTCCTGGCTTAGGCGCCGGCACGGTCTTCAGAATGACTCCGAGCGGCAAGCTGACGACGCTGCACAGTTTCTGCTTCCAGAGCGGGTGCCCGGACGGCCAGCAGCCCCTCGCGGCGCTGGTCCAAAGCGCCAGTGGCGTCTTCTACGGAACTACGTCTGATGGCGGGAACGGCACCGCCCGGTTCTGCACCGAGTATGGGGGCTGTGGCACGCTCTTCAGCCTGTCGCTCGATAGCTATACGATTTCCGGCCAGGTGACCCTCTCAGGCAAGCCCGAGGTAGGGGTCACTGTGACGCTAAGCGGGTCGCAGAGCGGATCCGTTACGACAGACAGTTCGGGGAACTACAGCTTCCTTGCGCAATCGGGCGGCAACTATACCGTCACACCTTCGCTCCCCGGTTACGCTTTCGATCCCCCCAGCCAGACCTTCAGCGACCTGAGCGCCAATCAGGTTCAGAACTTCGCCGCGTTTCCAGCGTCGCCCGCGAGCAGCCTCACAACGAGCCTAACCTATCAGTTTGGCCCCGCTTTTTCCGGTACGCCCCCTGCCGGTTCCGGATTCACCGTCACGCCGCACATCCCCGGATACGCAGTCGCCCCATTCGGCAGCCAGGACTTTCCCTTCCAGACCTGGAACGGGATGCTCGCCGCCACTTTCTATGCGACTGCCTACAGCGGTATGAATATCGCCGGATCGATGCCCCATTTGGCTTCCGGCGGCGGCCAATGGACCACCACGTTCACGTTATTGAATAACGGCGCCGCGTCCGCGAACGCCGCTCTCAACTTTTTCGACAGCAACGGCGACCCATTGCCGCTCCCGCTCACATTCCCCCAGGGATCTCCCAGCCAGACCACTGCAGCCTTCACCGGCGTGTTAGCTGCCGGCGCGGCGCTGGTGATCGAGACCGCGGGACTGAACCAGCCGCTGGCGACGGGCTGGGCTCAACTGCTGAGCGACGGCGACGTCAGCGGCTTCGCGGTGTTCACCGATAACGTCACCGCCAGCCAGCAGCAGCAGGCGATAGTGCCGTTGCAGAGCCTCAATCTCCCCGCATACCTGCTGTGGTTTGACAACACCAACGGGTTTGCGACGGGTGTGGCGCTGGCGAACGAATCCACAGTGCCCACGATCCTGACGGCAGTCATCCGGGACGACACCGACGCGGCGATTACCACGCAGGCGATCCCGCTTCCGCCGCGGGGCCACACCGCCTTCGTGCTGGCAACCAATTATCCGATGACCGCGAACCGGCGCGGCACCGTGGAGTTTGACGTGCCGCCCATTGGACAGGTCAGCGTTTTGGGACTCAGCTTCAACCCCGCGTCAGCCTTTACTTCGATTCCGCTTACGCCATTGCTCAGTGGCGAGTACGCCAGTCCCGCGGACGTGACCTTCACCGGCGCGACCGACGATCTGACGCCGCATTCGATGGCTCCGCAAGGGAGCAAGAGTTCTCCGCCGGCCGATGCGAATGCCATCGCCGTCAACCTGAGCTATCAGTTTGGCCCTTCTCTTACCGGTACGCCTCCGGCCGGCGCGGGATTCACCGTCACGCCGCACATACCGGGATTCACCTTTACTCCATTCGGCAGCCAGGACCTTCCCATCCAGGATTGGAGCGGCACGCTAGCCTTCAACTTCGACGCCAGCAACGGCATGCGTCTCGCCGGATCGATGCCTCACTTCGCCTCCGGCGGGGGCCAATGGACCACCACCTTCACCCTAATAAACACTGGTACGGCAACAGCGGATGTTGGTCTCATTTTCCTCGACGACAATGGCAACCAACTGCCGTTGCCGCTCACGTTCCCGCAGGGATCGCCCAGCCAGACCACCGCGACGTTTAGCGGTATGTTGAGCGCGGGCTCGGGGTTGGTGATCCAGACGGCGGGGCTGAACGACCCGCTCGCGACCGGCTGGGCTGAACTGCTGAGCGACGGCGACGTCAGTGGCTTCGCGGTGTTCACCGATAATGTGACCGCGCAGCAACAGCAGCAGGCGGTAGTGCCTTTGCAGAGCCTCAACTCCAGCGCCTACGAGTTGTGGTTCGACAATACCAAAGGGTTTTCGACCGGCGTGGCGCTGGCCAACGCATCCATCGAACCGGCCACCATGACCTTAGTCATACGGGACGACACCGGCACGCAGATTACGACGCAGACGATCCAACTGCCGGCGCAGGGACATACAGCCTTCACTCTGGCGGCGACCTATCCGATGACCGCGAACCGCCGCGGCACGGTGGAGTTCAGCGAGCCGGCCGATGGGCAGGTAAGCGTTCTAGGGCTCAGCTTCAATCCGGCGTCGGCATTTACTTCGATCCCCGCCGTCCCGCAGTAGGCAGACGAGAAACCGCGTCGGCGCGCAAGTGTTCTACGCTAGGTAATCCGCAAAGCGACACTATGACGTTCGAACTCTGGCGGTTGCGCTTCCACTTCCACGCCGAAGAATCGCTCGTCTTTCCGCCGGGCAAAGCCGCCAATGTGCTGCGTGGCGCGTTCGGCATGATGCTTCGTCTTCCGCGCCGCGCACCTCGACGGCCAGACCATCCCCGCCGGCTCCGGCTTCCATTTCGACATGCACCTGTTCGACACCAAACACCCCGCCAGCGAGGCGTTGCAGCAGGCCTATGCGCAGCTCGCAAAAGCCGGACTCGGCCCCGGACGCGGGCGCGCCACGCTGGTCTCCGTCGGCAAGGAGCACATCGCCATTCCCCTCGACGGCCCCGCGGAATCCGCCACCCGCATGCGCGTCGAATTCCTTACCCCCACCGAGCTGAAATCCGGCCAGCAACTCGTCACCCGTCCCGAATTCCCCATCCTCTTCGCCCGTCTCCGCGACCGCATCTCCACCCTCCGCGCCCTCTACGGACCCGGCCCCCTCGATATCGATTTCCGCGCCATGGGCGAACGCGCCACCCAAGTAACCCTCGCCCGCTGCGACCTCACCTGGCACGCGACCCAGCGCCGCTCCAGCCGCACCGGCCAAACCCATCCCCTCGGCGGATTCACCGGCCAAGCCGAATATCAAGCGGAGTATGATGGCGGTCTGGGCGAGTTTCTGCCCTATCTGCGCGCCGGCCAGTGGACCGGCGTCGGCCGCCAGACCGTCTGGGGAAAAGGAGAAATATGTTTCCAGCTTTGCTCTTAGCCGCCAAGACCTACACGCTCCCGCCGGACAAACTCGCTAAAGCCATCGAGTACGCCGCCGCCCGCAACCGTCTGCATTTCATCGCCGTCGCCTACGGCATCCTGGTGCTCGTCGCCCTGCTGGCGTGGCGTGTCGCCCCGCGCCTGCGCAGCATCGCCGAATCCGCCTCGCGCCGCCGCATCCTGCAGGCCTACATCTTCGCGCCGCTGCTGCTGCTGACGATCGACGCGCTGGAGTTGCCCATCAGCCTCTACGGCCACTACCTCTCGCTCAAGTTTGAGCAATCCATCCAAGGCTGGGGCTCCTGGTTCTGGGACTGGACCAAGGGCGAACTGCTTGCCTTCGCCCTGGCCGGTATCGCCCTCTGGGTGCTCTATGGCGCGATGCGCCGCAGCCCGCGCCGCTGGTGGTTCTACTTCTGGCTGGCGGCTGTGCCCATGGTCGTGTTCCTGATGTTCATCGAGCCATTCGCCATCGAGCCGCTGTTCTTCAAGTTCGAGCCGCTGGCCGCGCGGCAGCCCGCGCTGGTGGCCGCGATTGAGAAGGTGACGGCGCGCGGCGGCCTCGAAATACCGCCCGATCGCATGTTCGAAATGAAGGCCAGCGAGAAACTGAAATCGCTAAACGCCTATGTCACCGGCCTCGGCGCATCCAAGCGCGTGGTGGTCTGGGACAACACCATCGAAAAAATGAACACCGGCCAGACCCTGTTCGTATTCGGCCACGAGATGGGCCACTACGTTCTGGGCCATGTATGGATCGGCATCGGCGCGGCCGTGGTGGGCATCCTGATCTTCCTGTTCCTGGCCTTTCACGCCATGCGCTGGGCGCTGGCGCGCTATGGCCCCCGGTGGGAGATCCGCGACGTGAGCGACTGGGCCTCCCTGCCCGTGCTGCTGCTGGCGTTGGCCGTATTCGGCTTTCTGTCCGAACCGCTATCGAGTTCCTTTAGCCGCGTGCTGGAGCACAATGCCGATATCTACGGGCTCGAAGTGATCCACGGGATCGTGCCTAACTCATCGGAAGAAGCGGCCGGCGCCTTTCAGATTCTCGGCGAAGTGTCGCTCGACGATCCCAATCCCAGCCCCTTCATCGAGTTCTGGCTCTACGATCACCCCTCCATCAGCGAGCGCGTCCGCTTCGCCTCCGAGTACGATCCGTGGGCCACCGGCCAACCGCCTAAATACGTGAGGTAGCACAGGCTTCAGCCTGTGTCCGGCGAGTGGGGCAGGTCCTCGGTCTTGCAACGGCCTCTCAGGCCGCCCGAATGTTAAACTCGCATATGGCCCGATCCAGGTGAAATGATCCGTGGACCCGAACGACCGCGCCCCCCAAATCCTCCAATTCGGTGTTTTCGAGGTTGACCTCGCACAAGGCGAACTGCGTAAGCACGGCCGAAAAATAAAACTGCAGGAGCGCCCGTTTCAGCTTCTCGCGGCGTTGTTGGAGCGCCCCGGCCAGGTCGTCACTCGCGACGAACTCGTCCGCCGGCTTTGGAGCGACACGCTCGTCGATTTCGATAACGGTCTCAACATCGCCGCCAAGAAAATACGCGAGGCGCTGGATGACGATGCCTCTACACCGCGCTACGTTGAGACCCTGCCGAGGCGCGGATACCGCTTCATCGCGCCGGTCCAACCGCGGAACATGCCGGCCGCCCAAGCCCCGCCCACCAGCCAACCCCCTCCGCAGCCCGTCCTAACCATCGCAACGCCAGCGCCGGCTCCGCCTCGCCGCCGCGGCATCTACCGCCTCGTCGCGTTAGGCGTCGTCGTGTTCTTCGCCGTCCGCATCTACTGGTTGTCTACCCAGGTGCGTCCGGCCCGCCTCGTGCAGGTTGTGCAGCTTACCCAAACCGGCCAGATCGAGCTCGATCACGGCGTGGCCACCGATGGTACGCGTGTGTATTTCACCCAGCGCGATGCTGGGCGCTGGTCCCTGGCCCAGGTTTCCGTGGAAAGCGGCACTCCCCTGCCTCTGCCCCTGCCGCTCGAGCAGCCCTTGTCCAATCCGGACATACTCGACATATCGCCGGACCGCTCCAATCTGCTGGTTTCCAGCGGCTCCGAAGCCGAAGTGGAGCGGCCGTTCTGGGTCGTGCCCACCGTGGGCGGATCGCCGCGGCGCGTGGGCGATGGGGCCGGCCACGCAGGCGCCTGGTCGCGCGACGGAAGCCGCGTCGTCTTCGCCCGCGGCTCCGCGTTATATACAGTCGCGAGCGACGGCACGGATTTCCGCAAGCTTCTCGACACGCCCGGCACACCGTACTCCATCCGCTGGGCGCCGCCGTCCCGGGCGGACGTGCTCCGCTTTTCGATGCTCGGTCCCGGCCTGGGACCGCGCGCCTTGTGGGAAGTCTCCACCAACGGCACGGGCTTGCATCCCTTTCCGCCCGACTGGACCTCCGGCGCCGCCGAGCCGGACGGTGACGACAACGGCAATTGGGCCGCCAATGGAAAGTACTACCTCTTCCGCGCGCTGCGCGGCCGCGTGTCCAGCGTCTACGCCATGCGCGCGTTTCGCCGCTTCCCACGGGCCTTCGAAGGGTCCCCGGTGCTGATCTACTCCACGCCGCTGGAGTTCAGTTCAGTAGCGCCGCACCCCGACGGCAAGCGAGTCTTCTTCGCCGCCGGGCAGCAGCGCCTGGAGTTGCTGCGCTACGATGCCCGGCATGGGCAATTTGCACAATTCCTTTCCGCGGTGCAGGGACGCTGGGTGAGTTTCTCGAAAGACGGTCAATGGATAGTCTACGTGACCGCGCCAGACGATATCCTCTGGCGCAGCCGCCCGGATGGCAGCCAGCGCTTGCAACTGACGTCCCCTCCCATGCGCGCGTTCCGGCCCCGCTGGTCTCCGGATGGCGCCCACATCGTCTTCAGCGGAGGACCGATCGGCCACGCCAGCCGCGTATATGTGGTGGCCTCCGCCGGGGGTGCCCCCGAACCCGTCACCGATGCGCCGCCGATCGACGCCGGCGCGAGTTGGTCCGCCGACGGCAACTCTTTCGTGTTTGCCCGCCGCCTGCCCCCCGGCGTATCCGGCCAGCCCGGCCTCTATCTGATGGACCGGCAGACGAAGCGGGCCGCGTTCCTGCCAGGATCGGAGATTCTCGCCCAGCCCGCCTGGTCGCCTGATGGGCGCTTGATCGCCGCCACAAACCAGGCCGCAACCCAGATCCTGCTGCTGCATCTCGATACGCGCCAGTGGACCCCGCTGGCCTCCGGCGACGGCCTGGGCGCTCCCTTCTGGTCGAGAGACGGCAAGTATGTTTATTACCAGGAAACGCTGGCCCCGGAGCAGCCCATCTTCCGTGCTGCAACTGGCAGCGCCAGGAAAGAGCGAATGATGACTTCGAAACAGATCCCGCAATCCAATTCCATCGGCTACGCGCTGGCGGGTCTGGCGCCCGACGACGCACCCATCGCTACCGTGATCTACGCCAATTCGGATATCTACGCGCTCGAAGTCGACTTGCCGTAGCTCTTCTGTACTACTGTCCCTCAGTTTCGTAATTGTGGGGCAGGCTCTCAGCCTGCGGCGGCCTCGCAGGCCGCCATCTTCCCCCAGCCGCGCAACCTGTTGCGGGTGTGGAACGCCCCCGCGACACCGAGCCGGCGTGCCTGTAAAATGGAGGGCGGGCTTTAGCCCGCGCGGGGCTTGAGCCCCGCAATGAGGCAATCATGGCAAAAATTCTATCCTGCAAGACGGCTGACGACGCCGTCTTCGTCGATGCGCACGGACCCGCGAGCAAAGCGGAGGTCGTCAAGCACACGTCGGAGTTCCGGCTCGACGACTACACCATCGATGACGTGAAGTTCCTGCAACGCTATCCGGTGCGTCTCACGGAAAACAATTCAAGGCAAACGTATATGTCTAGTCTATTTGGGTGGACCGCAAAGGTAAGTGGCTCTGCATCTTCAGTCAGGAGACCGCGGCCCGATAACTTGGAGGTATAACATGCGCAGTAACTGCATCGCCATCGTCCCGGCTCTGGCCTGTCTCTGGTTGCCGGCCTATGCCGCGCCCGCCGCGGCGCTGCTCGGAATCTTCGATGATCATGCGGACGTCGGCTCCGTGCTGCATGCCGGCTCCGTAGAATATGACGCATCCAAACGAACCTACACCATCGCCGGCAGCGGCGAGAACATGTGGTTCGCCTCAGACGCGTTCCACTTCGTGTGGAAAAAAGTGTCCGGCGATGTCACCCTGACGGCGGACATCTCCTTCCTCGGTTCCGGCGGCGAAGCGCACCGCAAAGCCGTGCTGATGATCCGCCAGAGCCTGGATGCGGATTCGCCCTACGCCGACGTAGCGCGCCATGGCGACGGGCTGACCTCCTTGCAGGCCCGCGACGAAAAGGGCGTCAACACCAGTGAAATCCAGTCCGCCGTGAAGGCGCCGGCCCGCGTGCGTATCGCCCGGCGGGGCGAGTACTTCTACATATGGGTGGCGGGCGAGGGTGAAGAACTCCAGCTTTCGGGAGGATCGATGCGCGTCCCCATGCACGATCCGTTCTACGTTGGGATCGGCGTCTGCTCCCACAATAAAGACACGGTCGAGAAGGCCGTATTCTCCAACGTCGACCTGACCGTCGGCGCGCCAAGCGAAGCCGCGCCGAAATTGTACAGCACCTTGGAGACTGTTCCCCTCTCCGGGGACCGGCGCGTGACTTACGTCGCCCCGGGCCGCTTGTCGGCGCCTTTCTGGACGGCTGACGGCGCCGCGCTGGTCTTCCATCGCGACGGTCGCATGGAACGGATACCGGCCACCGGGGGCAAGCCGGAAGCCGCAGAGGCAACCCCGCCCGGCCACGAAGAACAGTCGCTCGCGGGATTGCCGTCCGACGGCTTCTATAACTGCCTACCGCACCTCTCGCCCGATGGCCAGCAAATCGCTTTTCTGTCTTTCGGCAAAGACCTGTCCGGCATCCCCGAGGACAAAGATGTCATGCTGCGCGTCCTGTCCGTCAAAGACGGCAAGGTGCGGACGCTGGCGAAACTCGTCGGAGGGAAGGGCACCCTGGATGCGCCTTCCTGGTCGCCGGACAGCCGCCGATTGGCCTTCGTCAGCTATCAGTGGATTCGGTAGCTGCCTACAGCTTTTTCTGCGCCCTCTCGGGTAACGCCCGCCGGTGACTCTTCACACCGCGCTCGTGAAGGGCGCCAGCCACCGCGGCCTGGTTCCGTCCCCTGGGAGTTCGTCGGCGGAGATTGACCTTCGCGGCCGCTTGCGGGAACCCCGACACGGCGATCGTCGCCATCTCGTTACTTCCCTCGAGGGTTTCAAAATAGATGTAGACATCGCCGTTTGCCAGGCCGGTCGTCGGCAGAGCGAAATTGACCTGGTATAACCAGGCTAGTCCGGGCGCCAGACCGCCGAACGAAACGCTGGCCTCCGGGAAATTACCGGTTCCGTCGTCCAGGTTCACCAAAATGTTTCCAGCGTTGAATTCGTCGCTGTAGCTCAACGGATTACCGGAGGCAGCCGCGCCATCGGCCACCGTCGGCGTCACGGTTCCCAGACCGTCCATATACAGGAGCACTGTCTCGCCAGGTACCGCGGGGCTGCTATCCGTGACCAGGCTGTAATCGGCGTGCAGGATCGCGCCGGCCCCCAATCCGTTTTCCGACAGCGTGTAAATCCCGGGCGCCGAATTATCCACGTACACCGTTACACTATTGGACTTCGACTGGTTCACCACCACCTGGAACGTGGCAAAATAGTCTCCCGAAATCTCGTAAGGAATCCAGGCGCTGATCTGGTTCTGGCTCACGTAATCGACCGGAGCCGCCAGCCCGTTGACGAAAACCTGAACGCCGCCAAGCGTCGTAGAAATCGGCAGGGTCTGGGCGGTTTGCGATGCTACGCCAAAGTTTCCGAAAAGGCTTACCAACTCACCGGGAGCGTAAGCGTTTGTAATCGGCGTATAGTTGGCCGCATTAGTAATATAGGTTGGATCGATCCATACCGTAGACGTCGGCGTAATCGACGGGGCGCGAATGCCGACGATCAGCGAGAACTGCTGGCCGGACCCTATCTCCATGAGCGCCGTTCCATTGGCGCCGGCGAAATAATTGTAAGTGCTGCCGTCGTAATACGAGCCGTCAGCCCCGATCGTTACCGAACTGTTAGACGTGAAGTCGTAGGTGACTATATCGACGATATCGTCAAAGCGCTCATGAAAGATCAGATTCCCATCTCCAGCGGTGTTGATGGAACCATAAAAGGCATCGAGCGGCACTGAATCGCCCACGAAGTCTTCCATCCCCCCCGTAAAATAGGTCCCGTTCAGCAGCGCATTGGAACCCGTCCCGGAAGGAGGCGCGCGAAAACCGAAGATCATGTCCGATCCGGTTGTCGATCCGCCCACGAACCAGTTGCCATCGGCCGAGACATACAGAGTCTTCGCGCCGCTGACGATCAGCGTCGGATCGCCCGCGGTGCCGGGAAAGGTCAAGGTTCCGCCCGCCGTGCCGGAGAGCGCATAGGTCGAGGCCGCCACGCTCTGGGTGGTGGTGTTGCCGGAGTTCAAATTCGCCGCCGAGCCAGTCAGCGTGAATGCCGCGATATTTCCATTGCCGTCGGCGTTCAGAGTGAAGTAGCCCTGGCGCGCCACTAGATAGCCGAGGGTGGAAACCGAGGGAGCATTGAGGAAGTCCAGAGTGCCTACCGTGAAGGCCCCCGACAGGCTGCTGTTTGAAAACGAACTCGACGGTGCTTGAACCGCGACAAAAAGATCGTCGTAGTCGTCCTCCGTCGAACTGGCAATGACCAGGGGCTTGCTGAAGGCACCGAAAAGAGTCGCTCCGGTCCCCCCAAACAGAGGATTGTCCAGTTGGGCGATGCCGTTGGATTGCACGCCGTACGTTCCGCCGACCAGCGCGGCGCAGGTTCCTGCGCCGGCCGTACCGGCCGAGTCGAACAGTTGCGTGCTCGAGAGGGTGTAGGTTCCCGCGCCGTCGAACGTGATGACGCCGGTCAGGCTGCAGGACTCCGTCAGGTCGCCCGACGTGTCGTTGAGGAAATCGACGTACCGGAACAGGTATGGTCCGCTGAGACCCGCTGTTCCGCTGGTATCGAAATTCTGAGCCGCGACCCGCGCCGGCGCTACCGCCATCAGCAGCGCGCTACTCAAAAGAAGAATTGTTTTGACCGTCTTGTGCATGGGCGTTATCCTCACTGGCCTTTGCTCCAATTTAAGATCAGGTTGTAAGCATCCACGCTGCCCAACCCGGTAGCGAAGTTCCAACCGCTGCCGGCCGCAAAGGCAGGCGTATAAGTTTGGACGCTCGTCGACAGCGCGCCGTTTCCCAAGAACGCGGTAGGCGGCGTGGCGCGGCCTCTTGCCTCGAATGCGGTGCCGAAGCAGTTTAGTTCGCCCGCGCAGTTTACGGCGATATCGCCCGTGGTGACGCTATGGAACACCGATGCGGCCACCGAACTGGCTGCCAGTTTGTAGTAAACCGGATTCGGGTTACCCTGCGCGCCTCCCATCTTTTGGTTAACCAGCGCCTGAATCCCGGCCAAGATCGGGGAGGCGAACGAAGTGCCGCCCGCGGGACCGGACCAGTCAAACGGTGTGCCCGTGCACGGCCCGCCGCCATTCGCATCATCGGTAAAGCAGACCACATAGTAGTGCGCCCAGATTCCATTACTGGCGAAGAGCGATACGTCGGGAATGTCGCGGACGCCATCGTTGGGGATGCCGGCCACCCCCGTTTGCCACGTTGGTTTGGCGTATCCTTGGCAACTGCCGCCTACCACCAGATTCTCCGCCGTCACGCCGGTTGCGCACCCGCTGGGTCCGCCGCTGCCCGCCGCCACTGTGATGTTGCCGCTTTGTTGCGCGAGGCTGCTCCCACAATACCCGTCGGTGCCATAACCAACCGAAAAGCCTTCGGAAACCGCCAGGATGGAACCCGCGCACGAGTCGTTCCACGGAATCTCCGGAATGTACGACACGGCCGAACCGTAGGTTGCGCTGTTGGTCGCACTCCAGTATGTGTCGGTCGCGCCCAGATACGTGTCGGCGAAATCGGTGCCCCCAACGGCCACGTTGTAAGGCGTCGAGGCATAGCCGCTGACGCCAACGCCGTGGACCGCGACGCCAAATCCCGCATCGCAACTTGCCGCGCCTTCGTCTCCCGCCGCCACAAACACCGACACGCCTTCCGTCGCCGCCTGTTGATAGGCTGAGTTGTAGGCTGCATTCGCGGCCGCTCCGTTCCCCGCTTCGCAGACGCCGAAGCTCACGCTCATGATCTGTGGCGGACTGCTGCCGTTAAGCAAATTCTGCGCTGCAATGAGGCCTCCAAAAGTTGTAGTTGCATCCGTGCAAGCAGCCACCTCGATGGTGGCGCCCGGCGCGGCGGCACTGGCCCATTCGGCATCAGCCGTCGTTTCGGCATCGTCTCCGAACGCTACGTCGGCTCCGGGATCGGAACAATTCGAAGTTCCGCTCGGCGGCGCCGGATTCACTGTGGTTAACGATCCGGAGTAACCGGATAATCCCAATACGCTCCGGAAGGTGTTCCAATCCGATGTGCTGTAGAGATCGCTATCCTCCAGCACCGCGATCGTCTGTCCTTGACCTGTGTATCCCGCTTTAAATGCCGCATTCAAATCGTAAATCGTGGCCAGATCGGCTGGCGCAATGAGCTGAAACCCAGTGGCCCGCGACCCGACCGTGTATTGGGCCCGCGGCTTCGTCATCGGGTGTGGCCGGAAATCGTGCAACGACACGATCCCCGCCACTACCGGCGCAAGCGCTTCCGGAATCCGGGGATCGCTCATATTGGCAATGTGATCTTTCCCGTCTACGGAGAGCTTGTGAATTTCCGTACGGAATGACGCCAGCACTTGGCCTGCCGTGCCGGAAAAGTCGATCGACATGCCGCTCGGATACACCGTGTTCACCGTGAAGCCGCCGGCGCGCAGCCATTCGGTCACTCTCTCGATATCCCGCGGCGCCGGTCCGTACAGCCGGCCGAGCTCAGCCGCGGTCAGCCATTTGTGAAAATCGGGCGAGCTGGAATCCTGTTGTCGATCGATAAAACTCTGCAACGCCTGTTCGCGCTCCGGACTGCGCTGCAATTGCAGGAGCATGTGATCCATGGCGAACGTATCCGCCACCTTCCCGCGGTCGTTCTGTGCGTTCGCTTCGCTGCGCGTGTTCCCGGCCAGCGTGTGCAGAGTGCCCGCGCTCTGCGCCGCCAGGGCTGAAGTCAAGCTGGCAATGAGTGCGCCGCAACACCATAAACGCACCAAGACGGGGTCGGTTCGAAAACTCATTGGCATCGAATATCCTTGCAAAATAGGTTGATCGGAACTTATCCGATTTTCTCACATTGGCTGATCGGCGCGGTCGAGCTTCGCCTGCATCCGCCGCATGCCGCGCAGCCAGCGATCATAATCGTTGGCCTTGCGGCGCACGTATTCGCCCACCTCCGGGTGCGGCAGGATCAGGAAGCGCTCGTCGGCCAAGCCCACCACCACCGCTTCGGCGACCTGCTCAGGCTCCAGCGCGCCTTCCAATAGGAAGCGGCCCGGCCCCTCGACGGCCTCCGTGAGCATGTTAGTGCGCACGCCCTGTGGGCACAGGCAGGAGACGCGGATGCCCCGGTCGCCGTAAGTGACCGACAGCCATTCGGCCAGCGACACGGCCGCGTGCTTGGTCACCGCGTACGGCGCCGAGCCGACCTGCGTCAGCAATCCGGCCGCCGAGGCGGTCTGCAACAGATAACCTTCGCCGCGCGCCAGCATACCCGGCAGCACTGCGCGCGCGGCATACACGTGCGCCATGAAATTGACGCTCCAGATGCGCTGCCACTCGCTGTCGGACGTCTCCACTCCGCCTTCCATGGCGATGCCCGCGTTAGAGCAAAACAGATCGATCGCGCCAAACGCCGCTGTAGCGCGCTCCACCAGTTGGATGACGTCGGCCTCGCGGCGCACGTCCACACCGACCGCCAGCCCGCCGATTTCGCGCGCCACCCGTTCGGCGCCGGCGCTGTCCACATCCGCCACCGCTACGCCGCGCGCGCCCTCCGCCGCGAACCGCCGGCACAGGGCACGGCCAATACCGCCGGCCCCGCCCGTCACCACCGCGACTTTATTCGCCAGCTTCATGCCGGTCCCGCATCGTACTTTCGCAGCTCCATCTTGGCCACGGCTTCGCGATGCACTTCGTCCGGCCCGTCCGCCAGCCGCAGCGTGCGCGCGCCCGCCCAGGCATGCGCCAGGAAGAAATCGTCCGCCACACCCGCGCCGCCGTGCGCCTGTATGGCCCGATCGATGACCCGCAACGCCATGTTGGGCGCCACCACCTTAATCATGGCGATCTCCGCTTTGGCCGCCTTGTTGCCCGCCACGTCCATCATGTAGGCGGCTTTCAAGGTGAGCAGCCGCGCCTGCTCGATCTCCATGCGCGATTCGGCGATATCGGCGCGCAGCGTGCCGAACTCCGCCAGCTTCCGTCCGAACGCCACGCGCGATTGTGCCCGCCGGCACATGGCTTCGAGCGCCCGCTCCGCGAGGCCGATCAGCCGCATGCAATGGTGGATGCGTCCCGGTCCCAGGCGGCCCTGCGCAATCTCGAAGCCGCGCCCTTCGCCCAGCAGCATGTTGGAAGCGGGTACGCGCACGTTCTCGAAGACCACTTCGCCGTGGCCGTGCGGGGCATCGTCGTAACCGAACACCGGCAGCATGCGCTCGATGGTGATGCCCGGCGCGTCCATGGGCGCCAGGATCATGGCTTGCTGCTTGTAGCGCGCCGCTTGCGGATCCGTCTTACCCATGAAGATGGCGATCTTGCAACGCGGGTCGCCCGCGCCGGAGGACCACCACTTGCGCCCATTCAGCACATACTCGTCGCCCTCGCGTACGATGCTGGCGCAGATATTGGTCGCATCCGACGAGGCCACCGCCGGCTCCGTCATGCAATAGCACGAGCGTATGCGGCCCTCCAGCAACGGCACCAGCCATTGCTGTTTCTGCTCCGCGGTGCCGTAACGCGCCAGCACTTCCATGTTGCCGGTGTCCGGCGCAGAACAGTTGAATATCTCGCCCGCCATGACCACGCGTCCCATGATCTCGCACAAGGGTGCGTACTCCAGGTTGGTCAGGCCGGCGCCCTGTTCGTGGTCCGGCAGGAACAGGTTCCACAGCCCGGCGGCGCGGGCTTTAGGCTTCAATTCCTCGATGATGGGGACCGGCTGCCAGCGGTCCCCTTCGGCGATCTGCCGGTAGTAAAGCGGCTCGTTCGGGTAGATGTGCTGGTCCATGAAGGCGATCAGCTTTTGCTGCAGTTCCTGGACCTTTGGGGAATATGCGAAGTGCATCCTCGGATTGTCACGCAAAGCGCGGCCGGATGCAAAGGCCCGCGACGGCCGGACCGAGCGGCCTGGACCACTTTGCTGTAGTCTATGATCTGTAGTGGGATCGTCAAGCTGCGCGACGGCGATTCCGAAGCAGGAGGATTTCAATGGGTTCAAGCTCTTCGGTCCCGGTGGCTCTCCAAGCAACCACTTTCAGAAAGGCCTGAGAATACTGTTCGATCTTGACGATGAGGCGTGGGAAGTGCTTGCGAAATGGTTTCTAACATCCACCGACTTCGACAGCGAGGAAGCCGCTTCCTCCCCGGCCATCGCGGCCAGTGCGCTCCTGCCCGAGCAGTTCAGTGAAAGCGTTGATATCCTTAAGTACATTCTCGAATCCTGGTACATGTACGGTCTGCAAGTGCCGGAGATCCAGCGCGACCTTCTCCTTCTGAATTGCCCCCGGAAACGCATTGAGCGGCTGGGATCTCTATTGGAACGTCTGCGCCCTGCGCGTGATCGTGTCTACCGCGACTACATGCGGTTCGACCACGAGAATGCGGTTCTCCCGACGCTGGAGGACGTGAATGTGGTTTGCGACCTCCGCCCGGTTTTCGAGGACACGGTGTACCCGATACCAGAGGCGAGCCCGGTACGCCACACCAGGCTCCTCGGGTACAGTTACCTGGTGCTGATGGAACTCTTCACCGAGGATTTCGGCGGAAGAACTCAGCGGCTCGGCTTTCAGATGAACGAAGCGACCCTGGCGGATTTTCAAGCCGCGCTCCAGCGAGCCAGAGAACAACTGGATATACTAAAGGCGAGTACCAGTGCAATCTCGACTCAAGAGCGGTAGAGAAGCGGCGCCGCCCAAGGGCCGGTCAACGAAACGGGCCGGCATCCGAGACGACTCTCTTCGCAACAGAACCACCCGGCTCGGACACGCTTGGCAAGACGAGCGCCGCGAGCCTCGATCGCCCGTGCGACACGCGGCTTTCGTAGGCGGCCGCAATAACAGCAACGCGCCTGGCGTGTACACACCGGGGATGGGCCAAGATGCGCAGGCGATTGTGGACCAGGTCACAGCACTCGAATCGGATCAACTCCATGACCGCTACCACGAATTGGTCGATAAACGACTTCAAGGGATGCTGGGCTTCACTGAATTGTTTGAGCTGGAGCGCATCGACGCCCGTCTCGATTGCGAGGACCAGGACGAGGCCGCCCGTTTGACCATCCTCCAAGACGACTGGCGTCGCGAGCGCAACGAACTGGTGGAGTCGATCGAGCACTTGCTTGCTCGTTTCAAGGCTACGAGTTGAACTGTCGTGTCCCGATTTGTCAGGCAGGAGGCCCCGCCGCAATTCGACGAGTGCAGGATGTATCTGCCATTTCTGCGTCGGGACTTTCGCTAGCGCATACTGCGAACGTACGGAAGCCTTCTTGGGTGGGGAGGAGTTCTTTGAGATCGATCACTTTCGACCGGTCTGGAGATTCCTTGAGCAGGTGACGCACTACCCTAATCTTTACTACTCGTGCGGTAAATGCAACCGGCACAAAGGGAAGACCTGGCCCTCGGATGATCAGATTTCAAGCGGTTTCCATTTTGCCGACCCGTGCCATGAGGACATGTATGTCGAGCACTTCCAGGAGATGCCCGACGGCCAGTTGCAACCTCTGAACAACTGCGGTCGCTACACTGGCGGGCACATTCGTCTCAACCGCCGCGACCTGCTCTCTTGGCGCCGGCTCAGGCGTCAAATGGCCCAGGATTTACAAACGCTCGCGCGTGCGGCGAGCCGCTTGGAAGCTCGGTTCGCGGCCGAGCTCGATCTTTGCGACCAGAGTCAGATCCGAGAGGAAATCAAGACGCTGAACGATCGGATCGATCGGGACAGGGAACGTTTCTCGCTGTAGAACAGCCGCGGTACGCCCGGCACCACCCACTCACACCTCATTCAGCCGAACGATGCGAGGACCGTGAGCGAACAGATCGATCGTGCTCACCGAAGCCGGATGGATTTCGATGCGCTGGTACAGGTCGAGCGGAATGCCCGCATAATGCATCACCGCCGAGCGGATTGCCTCGCCGTGGCTGAACACCGCCACCACCCCATCCGGATCCGCGTAGCGGATGCGCTCCAGTTCCGCCACCATGCGCGCCTGCGTCTCCAGCATCAGTTCGCCGCCGGGCGCGCGCGTATTACTGCGGCTCAGGTTGAACCGGTGCCAGAGCGGATTGAGGTCCAACTCCGCAATCGTCTGGCCGGTGAACTCGCCGAAGTTCATCTCGCGCAGCCCTTCGCGAACGCCGACCTCCATTCCCAGGGCGGCGGCCAGCGGGGCCGCAGTCTCCCGCGCACGCTCCAAGGGGCTGCTGTAGATCGCAGAAACCCCCGAGCGGGCCAGGCGCTTGGGAAGCGCTGCAGCCTGCTTCCGCCCAAGCTCGCTCAGCGAAATACCCGGCAGCCATGCCGCGATGGCCTTGCCGATGTAATCGTGGTGGGCGTGGCGGATCAGCAGTAGCCTCACGCCTCTTTCTTCTTCAGCAGGTGATCGTTGTCCTTGATGAAAATCTTGATTTGTTCCGCCGCCGTCAGCAGTCTTTCCCACTGCTCCTTGTACAGCGTCACTGGGAAGCGACCCAGTCCATAAACGGAAACCCCGCCTTTCTCGCTGACGCGGACGGAAATCTGGCCGCGTCCCGGCTTCTTCAGCGCCTCGTTCTCGGCGCGCAAACGTTCCAGTTCAGCTTTCAGGTCTTCATCGGCCATAACATGACAGCATATCGCCTTTCTACCGTTCCGCAGGCCACGGCGACCGGCAAGCGTAGGAATAAACGGAATTCAGGTAGCGCCGCAACTCTTGCGTCCGGGCCGGATCGGCTTGCGCATTCGCCAACATGGCATGCAATATAGGCTCCAGGAAGCGCCTGTACTTGTCGAGCGCCGGTTTGTCGTGCGCCGCAAATGCCTGCCCGACGGCCCTCTCGGTCGCCGGCGTGACCAGTTCCAGGCGCCCCACAAACACCCTCACCGTGCTCCCCGGCGCGGGCGTGACCGTCATCGGCAAAATGGCGCTCACCGCTTGGGCAGGCAGGATATACAAGAGCCGGCTGCCTTCCTCGAACCACGAATTCCGCCAGGTGGCGATCATGGCGCGCGCCTCATCCACGTACAGGCCGCGGTCAATCAGGATGCTCTCCAACTCCTTGAGCATCGAGTCCGCGGCCGCCGTGAGCGGCGGCGGGTCCACCAGCGCCTGGTCGCGCACCGAACCAGCCACGCGAAAGCCCAGGTTCCCGCCGCGGCTCTCGATCAGTATGACGCCGGGAATCTCGTCGGTGCCGAGGTTCTGCACCAGTATCTTGCCTTCCGCAGTGAGCCGCGCCGCGATGGGCATCGCCGCCGAGGATACGCCGCGATAGAACAGGAATTTCTCGTCCTGATCGCCGCCCCGCGCCTTCACGCGCACCGGAGTGGCCGAGGTGTTCCGCGCGGCGTAGTAGTGGTTATCGCCGCTGGGAGACGGGAACGCCGCACGAGATCCAGGTATGAGGCGCACTGCATCCCATCGAATGCTGCCGTCGGAATTATTCCGGGGACGATCCACCGCCGGCTCCACGGCGCTCGCGTGCGGATACCACTCGGTGATGAATCCCTTAGAGAACGACACCTTCACCGAAACAGTTGTCTCGCGCGGGCTGTAGAAATAGAGCACCGGCGTCTCCATGCGCACCGTTCCGCCCAGGCCGCATTTGAATTGCCCGTCGCGGAAGTGCTCGACAAAGCTTGGCAAGTCGGTCGACCCGGTCAACGGCAGCCACTCGACAGCCTGCCCATCGGGACCGGCGACAGAGGTGAATGTTCCCCATTCGTGGACGGTGAGGCCGTTCGCGACGGCCCCGCGCTCCTCGACCCGCGAGCGGCTCAGGGAAGGAATCGCCAGGCAGGCGGCCAAGGCGCCCGCGGCCGCCAGTCGCAACGCTTTTCCAGACATCCGGACCCTCCCGATGTTGCTTCGATTATAGCGCCCCAACATTAGCCGCGCGCCGGGTGCGCGACATAAAGGTGGAAGCCGGCGTCATGTGGGGCAGGCTGGCAGCCTGCGCGGCAGTTGGCCGATTGACAATCGGCCGCAGCTTACCAAGCTGGACGTCGCGGGTTCGAGTCCCGTCTCCCGCTCCATCTTTTCAATAACTTGCATGCCTCGCCGAATCAGCTCTTGTCTCATTTGTCTCAATTGGACGGCACTGCGTCGGATTGGAGTGCCTTGAAGTCTGACCAAAGTGCCGAGGACGCCTCCCGCTTACGAGCGAGCGACGAATCAACGTACTCCGCCAGGTGAACACCCAGGCCGTGACCCTGCTGATCGGCGATTATTTTGGGGTCCGTGCCTCGGTCCTGGTGCAGCGTGGAATGTGATCGCCGTAGCACCGCGAAGTTGATCCAATCGAGTCCCAGGGGCTCCAGGCGCGGATGAATACACCGTCGTAGAACGTTGCCTGGCACTAACGGGTTTATCATCCGCTCGCCCGGAAAGACCCACCCCTCCATACTCCGGTCGGGCAGCGTCGCAATCCAGGCTGTAAGCCTTTCGAAAATCTCCGGCTCCACGCCAACTTCTCGAATTTCATTCGTCTTGGTTGGATTGACTTCGCCCTTGTACCAAGAGCGCTCAATTCGAATCGCGCCCAGGGTGAACAGATCGCCATTCTTTAATCCATAAGCCTCCGATTCTCGCAATCCGCAGAATGTGACCAGGTCAAACGCGAGTCGTTCTCTTTCATCGAGAACCGACCATGCTCGCCTGTACTCGACCAGGCTTACGCGGCGCAGGCGTGAACGGTCCGACCGTTTCGCCGCCTTCGGGGTCTTCAGGCCCTCGGCGATGTTCGACGTCAGATAACCTTCAGCAACCATCTTCTTAACTATATCGCCCATCGCGAACCTGACCTTGCTGACTGATTCGTGACCCAAACCCGCGCCCGCCAGTTTACGCAGCACCGCGCGGAGATGTTCCGCCCGGAGATCGCGACATTTCAATTCGCCGATCTCCGGCAGGATGGAACGCCTAAACAGGTTTTCGGCTTCCTGCCCAGTACCTTTGCGCCAATCTCCGTTTTCGTATTTCTGCGGAATGTACACTTGTTCAATAAACCTCCGCACAGGCTCCACTCCGAGCACGTGCGCCGGGTTCCGGTTCAATACCGCGACAATGTCGTCCAACTCGACCCGTGCTTGCTTCTCGTCGATTTCTGAAGTTCGGCCGAGTTGAACGCGCTTCTGCGGGGCGCCTGGAGCGGGATAATATTTCCCGTACCAGACCTCTCCGTTCTCTGATTTGCAAATACTGCCTCGTTGATATCTCCTTGCTCTTCTCGTGGTCATGAGCGCCTGCCTTTCCGGCGTCTCTGCCACGAATTCCTGAACCTGTGTCGACTGTATCACGCCGCCAGCCTGCCTTTCTCGTTGCGCTCCCGCCAGCCCGCCACCGATGACCTGCGGAATATGATCTTTCGGCCATACTGGAAGAAGGGCACCGGCTCGATTCCGGGGAACAAACCTCTGCGCAGCCGATGAACTGTGGCCACACTACAGCCAAGCTCCAAAGCGGTCTCGCCGGCGGTCATCCAGTCCCGATCCGCCAACGGAGGCAATGGGCGCCGACTGCGCGTTCGCGGCTGGGCGCCAGTGTGAGGCACGAGTGAAATACACGTTTCCATATATTGCTTTCCTTTCTGGTGCTCCTACCTCTTTGGTTAAAGGTGGCCCAGGAATGTTGAGTTCGGGTTACGGTCTCAGGTCCTTGGAGTTGCCCAGCAGATAATTCTGCTGGTGCGCGACAACCATCCCCAATTTCATCGCGGGCGTCAGCTTCTATTCCGCCGGTATGGCGCGGGCCGGCGCTCTCGCTGCTATCGGTTTACTGTCGAACCGAGCAGTTGAACCACCCGGCCCGTCTTGCCGCGGTGCCACCGAAAGATCCCATCTGTGCCATCCTGAGCTGGGGCGGTCTCGACGCGCCGCGCCTGATCGAGGAAGCGGATGGAATCGGGGGCCGCAAACACCGATAAACCTCGGCGAATGAAGCCACGTGCGGCCTTACGCGTAGTGTACTTGGCTGCTCCCGGCAAGGGATTCTGGATCAGTACTGCATTCCGACGTATTCTGGACATAGTGGTGGCTGTCAACGCTTTGTTAGCGATGCCTTTGGTTTGGAGTGGCGTCTCCAGGATGCGCTGTTGTGTACCCACCCTTAATGGGAGACATGTCCGGACAAAAGCGGGTTCGTCCAGGACAACAACCGCAAGTCACTCAAATTACGGCAAATATATTTTGAAGAATTTCGACCGAATTGTCGGATCAGTCTGCCGGCATTCAACTGTCGAAGGATCGCCCGCACTCGATTTTGAAGCAGCAACAATAACCTCTCGGAGGATCGTAGGGCAGAGGGTCTGAGAAAATACCGAACAGCTCTTGCAAACTCTTGCGTAGACGGTGGATGCTCTTCTCAATAGCCAGGAACTGTTTCGAGTTCCTCGAAATGTTCGGCAGGATGCCCCTGTGGACGGCTAGCTGACGCAGCAACTGCCAGCCTTGATTCGGCTTGCGGGATCTCATATCCTCAAATCCTAATTCGGCGTAGTTGTGCTGCACTGTCCGTGCCCCTACCAGGATCCTCACCCGGTCCTCGCTGAGAAACGAGATTCTGATGTCTTCCCACTGAAGTGGTTCCGCCTCGGGATCTCCTTCGCGCACGAACTCCGCCCTGGCCAGGTTTCGCGGTGCAGCCTCATGAGACCGAGGTCCAGCCAATTCCGTCCTGACTTGGCGGCCAGGACTTACCCCTCCGCGGCTTCTTGTCTGGCCAGGACTCTCCACCACAGACGCGATTGCCTTGCCGGGATCCGACTGCGGTGCGCGGTCTACGTCTAGAACAGCCTTTTTCTCCCTTTCGCGCTGCGAGGCTACTGCCACATCGCCCTGCGAGTCGAGCAGCGATCTTCGGCTCAGTTGCGGATTCTCAAGCGCTTGGATTTCCAGTTTGGAAGCCCGCCCGGCCCACTCCTTCACCAGTTCGGCCAAGGCCACCTCCACCTTTTGCTGACAGGCGCGTTCAAACCACTGAGTGTGCCATTCGTTCTCGCGCCAGGCATCGCCCACTTCCCGCGCAACCACGGTTGCCAACTGTTCCAACCAATGCTCGAATTCGTCGCAGTCTGTGTTTGCCTCAGCCCAAACCAACAGGTAATCTCCCACAACCCCGGCAAAGCGCGCCTGGGCCAGCGCAATGGTTTCCGTAATTGCAATATTATCAATGATTTTGGGATCATTCTCGCGGACGGCCCAAGCCTCCATCTGCCCCCGCTTCCATTGATCATATGAGATTAATTCACCCTTGCTCCCGTAATACTTCATTGACCTTCTGGGGGGACCCGGCAGCACATCGGGGGGTGGAGGCTTCAGGCTGAACAGTGGCTTGGCCGCTTCCCGCCGCCGATCCCGTGATGCGTGCCACTGAAGATGCTCACTCGTGAAACCGCGTTCCTTCAGCAGGGCTTTCCAGCGAAGGGCGTGGAGCCGTTGCACCCTGTCAGGTAGTGTTGGAAACTCAGACATTGCATTCCTCCTTGCGAATTGCCCGTTAGCAGCGGAAACATTGCTTGCTGCGAGTCAGACTGTTGCCCACAGTGTAAACAATTTCATCGCTTCTCGAAAATCCCTACGTTGTAGGCCGAATTTGGCAGCCCCTGGCCAAGTGAGAGCAACGTAGCCCTTCCTC